>JAFZPL010000141.1 GCA_017550355.1 Oscillospiraceae bacterium
CTCAAATAGGGCTGGCAGACAAAAAATGACATAAAGCGGCACTGCGAATCCTTCACAGTGCCGCTTTACTGCTGATGCAGCCGATTACTGCATCTTGTAAGCGTCGATCATTTTCTTGCTGATGCCGCCGGAGCGTCGCGCATAACGTCCTCCGGCACGCAGATACGTGATTTCCGCGTAGAGGTCTGTTTTGAGTTTGACCTCCAATTTCATGGTTTTCTCGTTCACCGGCACGACGTCAATCCGGTCAATGATCGCCTTTGCCATTTCGTCAACCTCGTCCTTTGTCATCTGCCGGTCAGGGTTATACATCGTGCGAAAGTAGGCTTCGATCTTTGCCATTTCTTTTGCACAGTCAGCGGTGTCCACCGCTTTCTGTTCCAGCGCACGGATGTCGTCCTCAAGCTGCGCAATCAGGACATTCGCGCTGTCATTGCGCTTGCGGAATTCCGCCTTCGAGATCATGCCGTCCGTGCAGAGGTCAAGCAGCTTTTCGCGCTTGGCAGTTTCCTTTGTCAGCCGCGCTTTCAGTTCGTTGATCTGCTTCTGAATGCCCGCTTCACGGTTGCTTTCACGGTAGATGCGCATGAAATCCCTGACATACTGCTCGATGTTTCCCGCAATCGACTGGAAATGCTCCGAGAGCATCTGATAGAGGTCTGCTTCCGTAATTGCAAAGGATGCGCAGCTTTTCGCGCCGGAGCGCTTTTTTTCGCTGCAAATCCACTGATACACCGGTTCGCCTTTGGATACGCTGTTGGAATAGCTCGTGCGCCAATAGGGCTTGTCATGCGCCTTGCACCAGATTTTTCCGGTGAATACGCTCTTATCCTTGAAGGAACGCTCCCGCGATTTGATGGCATCGCTGCGCTCGCGGAAAATCTGATAACACTTCTCCCAAAGCTCCTCGCTGACGATTGCGGGCACGGTCTCGCCGGTTTCGTCCTTATAGACCACCCATTCTTCCTCCGGCAGGAAACGCTGCTCGCGCGTGCGGTGATCGACGATTCTGACCTTGTTTCCGCAATAGCAGCCCTTGTATTTCGGATTCTGGATGATGCCGGTGATCGTGTTGTGATGGATGCGCGTGCCGTTTCGTCCGCGGTAGCCCTTCTCGTAGAGAATACGCTCGATTTTGCGGCTGCTGTAATCGCCGGTGCTGTATAGCTGGAAGATGATGCGTACCATCTCCGCTTCCGCTTCATTGATGACAAGACGGCAGTTCTGCTTGTCATAGCCGAAAATGCGGTTGTTTCCCATGACATGACCGGCTTCGATCGCACGCTTATGCCCCCATTTGACGCGCTCGGAGAGCTTGCGTACCTCGTCCGCCGCGATGCTCGACATGATCGTCAGGCGCAGCTCGCTGTCCGTGTCAATTGTGCAGATGTTGTCGTTCTGGAAGAATACGCCGACACCGGCGCGGAGCAGATCGCGGGTATAAGTCAGGCTGTCCACGGTATTACGCGCAAAACGGCTGACCTCTTTTGTGAGAATCAGGTCGAACTTGCCCGTCTTGCCGTCCTCGATCATGCGCATGAAGCTCGCACGGTTTTCCGCGGATTCGCCGCGCACGCGGTCAATATAGCCCTCGATATACTCCCAGTTCTCGTTCTTTTGTATCATGTCCGTGAAGAACGCGATCTGGTTTTCGATGGAGTTTTCCTGTTCCTCGCGGGTCGTCGAAACGCGGGCATAGAAGGTCACGCGCATCGGCATATCGAAAATGGTTTTTCGTTCCAGCTTCATCTGGTTTGCCGTACTGTAAATATCCATTGTTCCGTCTTCCTTTCCGGTATGGTATCATTACACTGATTATATCATGACAAACATGGTTTGTCAATCGATTTTGGCTATTTGGAAAAAACAGGCAGCCGGATTGACTGCCTGTTTCCATATGTCAAAAAGCATTATGACCAACTTTGCCGCTCTGCCGACCAATTCAGGTCAAATTCGCTGCCCTGCACAGCCGCCTGAAACGGCAGCTTCAAAAATGCCCCAATCGTTTTCAGCGCAGCAGAAAACGGCTCTGTGACATGTATCTTTTTGCAGAATGCCGTCCATTTCCGCTGCATCATTTCATCGGAAGCAAAGGAGAGCATCTGCGTAAACTGCGGGACTGAGAATGCACGGCTGCGGTTGGCAAAGGTCTTTTGCAATGCTTCACGCAGGATGCTGCCGGAAAAATCGAAATGCTCCGCAAGATAGCAGATGTCAAAATAGTCCTTCATGCGGGTGGAAAAATCCATCAGGCTCAGGACGGCATCCAGCTTTTCGGCGACGGTTGTTTCAATCGAATAGGTCTGCACGACCGGCGGCGGGAAATCATCCAGCTGCGTCAGAATCGGACGCTTCTGCGCGCCGGGAACGATGACATCCCCGAAGCCGAAATCAATGCCGAACGGCGTGCGTGTATTCTTGATATGCGCGATCAGGTCAGCATGGATGCCGGGATACTGCTTATGCAGCGAGATCGGCTGAATATCCCGAATCTCAAATGTGAGAAAGTCGTTTCCGGTATCTGCCGCGATGATCCGGCTGAGAATCTCCCGCAGCTTTTCCGGCGTATTGGGAATCCTTTGCAGCAGAAAGTCAACATCAACGGTCACGCGGCTGTCGTATTCCGTCAGCGTATAGAGAAACAGACCGCCCTTCAGCACGAAGTTTCCGGCATATTCGGACGCTGCCAGCCGCCGGAGAAATTCCTCCTGACAGAATAACTGCATACAAAGCTGATTGCTTCTGCCGGTCTGCTGTGCCTTATTCCGCAGCCTTGCGAGCACAGATGCACCGGGATCAGCCATTAAGCAACACCTCCATCATATCTGTAACGGATTGATAAATCCGCATCATTTTTGCGTATTTGCTGAGATTGGCAAGGTCTTTTTTCGGGTCGGCGGCATAGGCGTGAACCGCCTTTGCGAATAGCTCCGGATCCAGCTTCGTGCGATATTTGAAGCAATCGCAGACCGTGCGCTCCTTATCGTAAACGGAAAGCACTGTGCCGCCGAAGGCAGCCTGCGTTCTGCCGAGTTCATAAACATCCGGCTGGATATAGTAAACATGAACCGGCACGGTGCAGGATTTGATTTTTCGCTGCGAAATCGCCCGCGGAACGGCAAGCGACCATTCCCGCGGCGTGAAATCCGAATAGCCGTAATGGAACAGCGCCGATTCCACGCAGAGAATCCCCTCCGGAATCAGCCGTGACAGATACGCTGCTTCCGATAGATCGGTATTCTCCGCGGATTGGTACAGCCCGTGACGGATGCGCCGGAGCACACCGCTGTGCACCAGCCGGCTGACATCCGAACGGCTGAGACCGGCGGCAAGAAAGGCACCGGTATCCGCAATGCTGTTTTTTTCAGACAGGACTTTGTTTGCAATTTCAGCTTTTGTCATATGATCGCCGCTTTCTTCATACAATATCGGGAATCTGTATGACAATAGTATAACATATCTGATCTGAAAATGCAATACTTTTTCATGCAGTTTTTGTGATCTGTATGACAAATGTTGCAAAAACCTGTCAGCGCTGTTCTGCCGCCTGCTCTGTCCTGTTCTCCGTCATCTGCCCGATCAGCGTGATCATGCGCCCGAGCCGCGCCGCGTCGATCATGCCGCTGCGGTAGAGAATCTGCGCCCATGCCGTCAGCGTTTGCTTTTCCAATCGAAGCGCCGGTGAATCCTGCTTCTTCATTGTCATCCCTCCAAGATTTGTATATATGTAGTATGGTACAAATCCGCGCCTTTATGCAGTCAGCGGCGGATTGCGTCGCTGCGTATATAGCCGTTCGGCACGGTATCGGACTGCCGCCTGCGGGTTTCCTCTGCGGCAAGCTCCGCGACCAGACCGCCGCCCAGAATATGCTCGCCGGTTTCGAGCAAATCGGCTTTTTCTTTCAGCGCAGCGGTGATTTCCTGATGCTTCGCCGCTGCAGACTGCATATCCTGCTCTGCACATTCGACCATTCTGGTGATATTGCTGTATGTGGAATGGGTGATCATTGGATAATCCCGCAAGACTGCTTCTGCCGCGGCGCGTGTATAATGCTCCGACCCCTTGCCCTCATACACGACGCCGATACACGCCCGCAGCTTGTACGAAAACCGCAGATGCGCCGCGGCAGCTTCCTCCGCTTTCGCCGCGTCTGCCGCTTTCTGTTCCAGCTCTGCCATTTCGTGCCGGATGGATTGCAGCGTTTCGCACTGATTCAGTGCATCGTTGAATGCAAGAATCCGATCCAGCACTGCATCATTCTTCCACGAATACGGCTGGCTTTCCTCACGGCGGCGCATCGGGAGAATGTCCTTGCGAAAGCTGATGACATAATACAGCGCCGTTTTCAGCACAATGGTATTGGGCGACTTTGCCTGTATGCCCATGAGCAGGTCGTCCGGGTCGATGTCATATTCACCGATGAAATGAAAGCCGTTGTGCTCGTCCAGCTCGAATGCCACAGGTTTGCCCTCCGGCGCAAGGCCGCTTTTCGTCTGGATGACAACGCGAATCTGCGGATGATCCTTGTCCCGCGCCACAATCAGCACGCTCCGCGCAGCCGCCGCAAGATCAATGCTGCCAAGCCCGCGATAGGATGCTTTCATGCCCGCAGCCTTATTCATATGCCCGATGAGAACAATCGCACAGCCGTATTTCTCCGCAATGTTGCCGAGATGGCTCATCACCGGACGGATTTCATTGGCGCGGTGCATATCCACATTCGAGCCGAGATAGGCTTGCAGCGGGTCGAGAATGACAAATCTCGCACCGGACTTTTTGATTGCTTCCTCAAGCCGTTCGTCGGTCATGGAGATACACTTTTCTGTTTCGTCAATCACGAGTACGCGCCGACAGTCTGCATTCGCAGAATCGAGCCGCGGCTTGATTGTATCCGCCAGCCCGTCCTCCGCTGTCTGATAGATCACCGTGACCGGCACGCACGGCTCACCTGTGTCCGGGATTTCGCCGCCCGTCAGGCTTGCCGCAAGATTCAGAACCAGCGTGGTCTTGCCCTCGCCCGGGTCACCCTGTATGATCGTGATTTTCCCGTATGGGATATACGGAAACCAGAGCCATGCAGTTTCCGTTGCCTGAATCTCATCCATCTTGATCAGTTTCAGTGATTTGCTGCTCTTTGGTTCAGCTTTCGGCGGGCTTGGGTGTAACTTGTCGTCGCTCATTGCGATCACTCCTTTCGTGTTCCAGCATAGCATATTCAATTCCATATTTCCATCATGAACACATGATGCATTGGAAATTATTTTTTCATTTTGTGATTTCATGTCATTTCGATTACTTTTCATAACTTTTTTAAGGACAATTTCTTGATTTCATGATTGAAATATGATATACTTGATGATATAGAAAGGGGCAGGGGCTATGATATATTACCGATTTGATATACCGAAGCGGCAGTTACATTATCGAACAGAGCAATCGAAAGAATACATCATCAGTTTTATAGTGATGTACGAGCTGATCTGTATGTTAGCAGCGAATAAAGCCGTGTTCGAGGAATTATGCCGGCTTTCAGAAAAATGTTATAGATCAAAAAAGAATCAGCCAGTGTTCCACGCTTATGTGAAAGAATATCCGGTTCAAAAGCGATATAAGAGAGCATGGAGATTCTTGACGGATGCTTTCTATGATTTTTCGGCATATCACAATCATCATTTCTGCCGTACTCTATGGCTGTGTTTTGTCAGAAAATATATGAGCCGTAATCTGCACCCGCAATATCGGCAGATGGGACAGGCACTTCATCTATATGCATCTGGGACTCGAAAAGAACAAATCGGAAAGTATCCGCTTTACTGTACAGAACTAGACGGTAAACTCTATCACAGTGTTGAGCCGCAATACCTTCTTTGCTGTTCGTTTTTGATAGAATTTATGGAAGCCATTTATGCAGCGGGTTTACATATCAATAAATGCAAGGTGTGCGGAACACTTTTTTGCAGCACTTCAGAAGAAACATGCTGTTCTGATCGGACCTGTAAAAAGCTGTTCAGCGACTTGTCTGAAGACAGCCTTCTCGACGAGATTGGTAGAATCAAGAAGCGATTTGATGACAAAATCAATCATGACCGGAAGAATATCCGTGATCTGAATTATCCGCAAGAAGCAGTGGATGAATTTGACGCATTTACAAAACCGCTTCAAAAAAGAGTAACAGATCAAAACAAAGCATTGCGAAGAAATGAACCGACACTTCAAGATGTTCGTGAGTTTGAGAAAAAGGTGAGCGCATTGCACACGCCGATTAATGAAATGAAGGCAGGCATTATAGCAAAATATGCTCCAATCAGGGCAAGTAAATGATACGGTATCGAGATCGTCATATTATAGATTCCCAGCTTACAAATGAATGGCAAAAGAAAACCAGTGCCTTGAATAAATCTTGGCACTGGTTTGTGTTTTATGGGGATGACTTCGGCGCTGATGGGAAAAGTTGCTGCATGTGTCAACTTTTCAGTTCATATGCGGCGCAGAGTTCCAATCGACATAATTTAATATGCGTGCGTAGCAATACTGTGTGGTACAAGGACGGGCACACTTCCACAATCACATGAAGAACCCGTCTGATTGCATATTCGGGCGGGCTTATTTCCTCCCGGGCAGTGCCCGTGAGCAGTTGCCGGCAAGGGTGGCAAAATGCCAGTGCGGCTATGGCAGCTTGAGCGGCATACACAATCTTAGAGTCAGATATTGCCAAGTGGCTCTTTACTCCGGCAGGGTGGCTCTCATGCTTCCGGCAGGACATCCTCCCAAGTGAGATCGTCAAAGCCTGCATTGTATTTGAGGTTCGTGTAGGTGAGGATGCAGGTCGCGTCAAAGGCGGTCAGCGCGCCATCGCCGTCCACATCGGCAAGGGCTTCCTGTGCGGGGGTCAGCGTGCGGTCACTAGGTTCCAGACCGAGAACAGTTGCCTCATTGAAGCCGGTCAGCGCGAGCGAGGCGTCATAGGCTGTGATCTGTCCGTCGCCGTCCACATCGCCTGTCAGTGCTTTCGGCGTAAAAGGCACAATCTTCGCTGTGGTCGCGGCAGCACGGTAGGGCATGATGTCAATCACCTTTCCGGTTTCATCCATCGGATTGAGAATTCCGCAGAACAGCGCACCGATCACCGTGACACTGCTGTCAGCGGCAAGCGCGGCTTCCAGACGGCCGGCGTCCAATTCCGGTGTATACAGCACATAGACCGGCTGATCCAGCCCGCTGCATTCTGCCGGCAGCGGGAAGCTGTTTTCCTTGCCGTCATCCACTATTTCTTCGCCGTTTTCATATTTCCCGTAGAAGCCGAATTCCTTTGAGAGTCCTTCAATCGGCTGAAGCAGGAACTCTGCACCGGCCGGATTCCAATAGGTTGACCAGATGCCGTCCGACCATTCGACCGGAATGCCGTTCAAGCCGTCCTTTTTCAGTGCTTCAATGTTCTCGCAGGTGACTGCGACGCCTTCGTCTTGATATTCGCAGTAATAGGAGATGCAGTCTTCAGTCGGCGTTTCGGCCGGGATCACTTCATCCGGCAGACCTGCCCTTATGATTTCGGCAAGACTTTCAGCATTGCCGTCAATGTCTCCGCGCCGGTAGACGACCGTTCGCTCCGGCAGATTCATCTGCGCATCATCGCGGTCGTCAAAGAGTTGTGTAATAATATAATCAAAGCTCAGGTTCTTTACGATCTCGGAATCCAGCATCGTCCTGAAACCGGCAAAGTAGTCCGAATACTGGTC
>JAFZPL010000025.1 GCA_017550355.1 Oscillospiraceae bacterium
ATAGCGTCGATGAAGTTCATCTGCGGAGAACCGAGGAAGCCTGCAACGAACTTGTTGCACGGTGTCTCATAGAGGTTCTGCGGCGTGTCGATCTGCTGGACATAGCCGCCCTTCATGACCACGATGCGGTCGCCCATCGTCATAGCCTCGGTCTGGTCATGCGTAACATAGATGAACGTGGTGCCGAGACGCTTGTGAAGCAGAGAAATCTCGGTTCTCATCTGCGCACGGAGCTTTGCGTCGAGGTTCGACAGCGGCTCGTCAATCAGGAAGACCTGCGGGTCACGGACGATTGCACGGCCGAGCGCCACACGCTGACGCTGACCGCCGGACATTGCCTTCGGCTTACGGTTCAGCAGGGGAGTCAGGTCGAGAATACGTGCTGCCTCTTCAACCTTTCTTGCGATCTCATCCTTCGGGACCTTTCTGAGCTTCAGACCGAATGCCATGTTATCGAACACGGTCATATGCGGATACAGAGCGTAGTTCTGGAACACCCTCGCGAGAGCGCGGTCCTGCGGTGCACTGGCGTTGACCAGACGGTCGCCGATGTAGAGCTCGCCCTCGGAGATTTCCTCCAGACCTGCGATCATACGCAGAGTTGTGGACTTACCGCAGCCGGAAGGTCCGACCAGAACGATAAATTCCTTGTCGCGGATCTCCAGATTCACGTCAGAAACCGCGATCACGCCGCCCGGATACTTTTTGTAAATACCCCGCAAAGATAAGCTTGCCATTCTCATTTCCTCCTGTTGATTCATCAAAATTTATATTGCCGCGCTTTCACTTCATGCCGTGAGAATCAGCGGTGAAGCCGGAGCGCCGCAAGTATACGCCGAAGCGCATACCTTTTGGAAACAAAAATCATATGCGGAATGATGTCATCCTTCCGCTTTTAGAATACGCTGATAATATCATACCAGATTTTTATAAAACAGTCAAGATGCTTATTGACCAAAGTTATTCTGTTTCATTTATCCAATATGACGAATAATTATACATACATTTCGGGGCAATTTCAAAAATAGACGAATCGCCGCACAAGATGTTGATTTCTTTTTGGAAAATCTGTGTATACGCATTTTTCGGGAGATCAGGCGGAAGAAAGAGCCCGCCGAACTGCACGCGCAGCAGATGCTCTACATGGTTTCCCGCTGCCGCAAACATTCGCTTCACCTGATGATACTTTCCCTCGCGGAGTTCAAGCAGCGCAATGCGGTCGTCGAGCTTCACACACTCCGCCGGAAGGCATTGTTCTTCACTGTCGCCCTCCCGCAGGAAGATTCCCGCACGGAACTGCGGAATGACTGCCTCCGCAAAAGGATCGCGCAGCCAGACCATGTAATATTTCGGAATATGATGCGCCGGCGAGATCAGTCTGTGTGCGAGCTTGCCGTCGTCGGTCAGCAGCAGCAGCCCCGCCGTATCCATATCCAGCCGTCCGACCGGTGCGATATCCGGAAAATGATCCTCCGGCTTCAGCAGATCGAGCACGGTTTTCTGCTTCGAATCACGCGATGCCGTGATGACACCTGCGGGCTTGTGCATCAGAAAATACCGCTGTGTTTCGTAGCGGATCTCTTTGCCCTGCATCGTGACAGCATCCGTTTCCGGATCAATATGCTTTGCAGGATCCCGCACCGCAATGCCGTTGACCGCCACCGCGCCGTGCCGGATCGCCTGAACCGCGTCCCTGCGCGAACCTGCTGTCTGTCCGGAGAGAAACCGATCCAGCCGCATACCATTCCTCCTCATGCATAGCATCCCGTGCGGATGCATAGCTTATACCGAAAGGGGGCTTTTCCCATGAAACATTCGCTTTGTAAATTCGCCGCCGCTGCCGTAACGGCGGCGGCCGCCCTGCTTCTGTATCCGCGCCTCACGCAGCAGGACACGCCGGATGAACAGATCATCCTCGCCGACAGCAGCGCAAGGGAAGCATGGCTCAATCTGCGCGGCTGGCAGGTCGGAGAACCGGAGATCACCGAGATCCGTCTGCCGCAGTCATGGCAGAGCGATGCCGGTCAGAGCTGGCTCCGTCTGCAAACGGCGCAGGGGCTTTATCCGGAACGATTCGCCGGACGCGACGCCGTGCGTTGTCTTTATCCGGTCGCGGATGAACAGCGTCAGCATCTATTTGCAGAGCTTTTGCTCTGTGATAATATCTTAGTCGGTGCGCAGGTCTACGATGCCGGCTCCGGTCTTATGCAGTCGGTTCGTTAGCTGCGGGCATTTCGCTGATGATGCGCACAAAATCATCCACATTTGAAAACTTCAGATATACCGACGCAAACCGCACATATGCGACCGTGTCGATCTTCTGGAGACGCTCCATCACCATGCTGCCGAGGCGATCCGGAGAGACCTCCGTGATCATCTCGCTTGCAAGCTCATTTTCGATCTCGTCTACCAGATTATTGACAGCCTCCATTTGCACCGGACGCTTCTTGATCGCAGAAAAGATCCCGGCGATCAGCTTGTTCCGGTTGAACGGCTCAAAACTGCCGTCGCGCTTCGCCACAACAAGCAGCGGTTTTTCCACGCTTTCAAAGGTGTTGAAACGCTTTCCGCATTTCTGGCACAGCCGCCGCCGCTTCTTTTTTCCTTCGATCGAACGTGAATCGATCACCTTGGTCTCTTCTTCTCCGCAAAACGGGCAGCGCATGAACCGTACCTCCCTTATTATTATTATGTTATGACGATTTTTCCGCCCGCGCAATCAGCCTGCCGATCCGCTGCCAGTCTTCATGCAGATCCTGCACGCCGCCGAATGCGTCGCGGTATAATTCCAGCATCACCGCGCCGTCAAATCCCTTTGCGCGGAGTGCCGTCAGAAACGGAACGATCTGGAATCTGCCCTCGCCGATGCGGAGACAGTCTCCCTTTTCGCCGTGATCGCTCAGATGCACATGCACAATATGATCGCCCACAGAACGCACCGTCTCGTCGAGAGACATGCCTGCACGGACTGCCTGCTTGGTATCCAGCGTGATCTTGGCATCGTCGCCGAGCAGCCGGCAAAATTCCTTGAGGAATTTCAGGCTCTGGCTCTCATATTTGTTCACGTTCTCCTGCGTGACGCTGATGCCGTATTCTTTTCCGAGATTGGAGAGCATCTTGAAGCGCTCGCAGTAAAAATCCGGCTTCACCCAGCCGATGGGGCAGCCGTGGAGCACATAGATCTTCGCACCCACCGTCTGCATGAACTGGAACACCTTTCGTGTTTCCTCCAGAAAGTCCCGCACACGCCGCATATAATTGGAAAAGAGCATAAAGCCCTCGTTCGGCGCAGTCCACGGGTGAACGGAAACGCATTTTGTATCGAACCGGCGCAGCATTGCAGCCATATCATTCGCATAAACGCTGCCCGCTTCCGAGGGCGTATTGAGAAAAATCTCGACGGTACTGATACCGCTCAGACAAAGGTCGTAAAGCGCATCCTCCGTGAGCTTCGGATAAAAACATGCCGTTGACACCGCGGCTTTCACGCGCCCACCTCCGCAAAATCGCGCACTTTCACACGTTACTACATCATAGTATAACACAAAGCACCCTGCGATTGCAAGGTGCTTTGTAGATTTTCAGAATTTCTTACAATCCCCGCGGTCTTATCCCGCAGATTTTTCCGAGATTTGTGGGGATTTTCAAGCGTTTTCTGCTGCTGCCTTCGTCTTCTTGTTGGGATCCTTCTCGCGGGTCTTCCATGCTGTCCAGAGCATCGGTGCGAGACACAGCGAAGAATAGCATCCGGAGATCATACCGACAGTCATCGGAATGGAGAAGCGGAGGATGGAATCCACGTTGTTGACCGTTGCCAGAACGGAGACGATCAGCATTGCCGTGATCGTGGTGATGGAAGTGCGAACGGTTCTGCGCATGGTCTGGCTCAGGGAGATGTTGACCAGCTCTGTCAGCTTGGTGCCGGCAGGAAGCAGAGCCTCATTCTCACGGATACGGTCGTAAATAACGATGGTATCGTTGACCGAGTAGCCGAGGATGGTCAGGATAACTGCCATGAAGTTCGAGTCGATCTCAAAGCCGCAGACGACAAACGTACCGAACACGATGCAGAGATCGTGCAGCAGGGCACAGACTGCGAAGATACCTGCGCTCCAGCCGGAGATGCGCTTGAATCTCCAGGAGATATACAGGATCAGGACGATGGATGCAAACACAGCCGCAACCGTACACTTGAGCAGGAAGGTCTTACCGGACTTTGCTGCAACGTCGTTGGTCTCCAGCGACTCAATATAAGCGCCCGGATATTCCTTCTGGAACTCCAGAAGCAGCTCGTCCTGCTTTTCCGCGCTGAACGAATCCTCCATGTTGAAGGAAACCGTGAACGTAGTCTGCTTTTCGCCGGTGAAGGTCTCACCGAGCTGAACATTTGCAATCGTGCCGAGGTAATCGCTTGCGATGCTTGCGATCTTGCTCTCGTCAATATTGCCGGAGTAAGAATAGGTTGCGAGCGTACCGCCCTTGAATTCGATGGAAACATTCACGCCGCGGATGAAGCAGCAAAGCAGCACCGCAACGATCAGGAACGAAGACAGGATGAAGAACTTTCTTCTGGAACCCCAGAAGTCACGCACCTTGACCTGTTCAAGGATGGACTGGATATTGGTCTTGGATTCTTTTTTCTTTATCTGCTTACTCATTTTGCCTCACCTCCGTACAGCTTTCTGTTCTGGAAGCACTTGAACTTCGAGAGGGATGTCAGCATGAGACGGGATGCAACAACGCCCATGATGAAGTTGAAGATAACACCCGTCAGCAGAGTAAAGCCGAATGCAAAAATCGTACCCTCGGTCGAAATACCGAACCATCTGAACAAGAATGCGAGCAGCTTTGCAAAGAAGCTCGAAGAAACACCGAATGCACCCATCAGGATGATCGCAACGATGATAACGGTCATGTTACCGTCGAGGATGGATGTGAAGGAGCGCTTGTATGCGGACTTCAGTGCGGAATCCAGGGATTTGCCCGTGCGAAGCTCTTCCTTGATGCGCTCGCCGGTGATGATGTTACAGTCAACGCCCATACCGATTGCAAGGATGATACCCGCAATGCCCGGGATGGTCAGCGTATTGGAATCCTCAAATCCCCAGAAGCCGGAGATGACTGCCAGTGTGCCTGCGACCTGACCGAGCAGTGCAATTGCTGCAACGAAGCCCGGCAGACGATACAGCACGATCATGTAGATCATGATCAGAACCAGAGCGATCGCACCGGAGATCATCATAATCTTCAGAGCGCCGGAGCCCATGCTCGGAGAGATGGTCTTGAAGGTCTCTGTCTTCAGGTTGAAGGGGAGTGCACCGCCGTTGATCTTGTCTGCGAGTGCCTTTGCGCCCTCATAATCAAAATCGCCGGTGATCTGTGCGCTGCCGTCGCTGATGACGGAATTGACCTGCGGATAGGAGATGCAGTTGGTATCCATCCAGATCGAGATCACGTAGCGGGAACCGCTGCCTGCCGTATCCAGATATTCTGTATTCTTGCTGACTGCTTCGGAAGTCGCTTTGGAGAATGCCTCCTTACCGGATTCCTTGAGCACCAGAGAGACTGCATATTTTCCGGTCTGTGCGCCGTTGCTGTCGCGTTCGAGGGAAACATATGCTTCTTCCACATCTGTACCCTTCAGGATCTCTTCACCCTGCGGAACAATGGTGACCTTGCCGTTGTCGTCGGCACTGCTTGTGTAATTGTAGCCCTTGCGGAACTTGAGCTCTGCGGTTTCGCCCAGTTCCTTGACTGCCGTTTCCGGATCGAAATTCGCTTCCGAGGACTGCCACGGGAAGCGCACGATCACCTTGTCGTTGCTGTCATCCATGTAGACCTCATAGTCGTTGATGCCCATGCTCACGAGACGCGCCTTCATGACTTCTTCCACAGCCTCAAGCTGCTGAGATGTTGCGTCGATGTTATCAGCCGGTCCGAAAGTCACGTCCACGCCGCCCTGGATATCAATGCCGAGACGAATTTCATTCAGTCCCTTGATATAGACGGTTGTCAGATCACCGTATTGATTCTTCACGCCGAAAACCGTTGAACACGCAAAGGCGATGATCAGAAAGAACACGATGAAAAAGACAGATTTATGTTTGTTCACTGCCAAGCCTCCTCAAGATTGCTTTTGCATCGGCAGTGCAGCGGCTCACAGAATGCCGGAGCGTTCCGCAGTCGCTCCGGCACACCGCACAGCGTTTGAATGCCGACAAGTAATTTTTATTATAGTGCATTTTCCGGAAAATGTCAAGTGATTTGCGCCAATTGAACGCAATTTTCAACAGTATTTCACATTTTCACTCCGTATACGACGCGATCATCAGTCCGTCGAGCGTATATTGCAC
>JAFZPL010000142.1 GCA_017550355.1 Oscillospiraceae bacterium
CGGACCTGACGGAATGGAAGGAAATGGTGGAGCGGGTCCGCCACCAGAACAAAATGGTGCGGATCGGCCTGGTGGGTAAATATGTGCAGCTGCACGACGCCTATCTTTCCGTTGCGGAGGCGCTGCACCATGCGGGCTATCAGCTCGGCGCAGACGTACAGATCGAATGGATCGACTCCGAACAGATCACCCGTGAAAACGCGGCAGAGGTGCTCGGCAGCATGGACGGCA
This sequence comes from Oscillospiraceae bacterium, assembly GCA_017550355.1. Lineage (GTDB taxonomy): Bacteria > Bacillota > Clostridia > Oscillospirales > Ruminococcaceae > Firm-04. The sequence goes on from JAFZPL010000142.1 coordinate 232, forward strand.
TTCTTGTACCGGGCGGCTTCGGCGAACGAGGCATCGAGGGCATGATCGCAGCTGCGGAATATGCCAGAACCGCGAAAAAGCCCTATCTCGGCATCTGTTTGGGCATGCAGATCGCGGTGATCGAATATGCGCGGCACATGGCCGGCATGCCCGATGCACATTCCGGCGAATTTGCGCCGGAATGCGCCCACAAAGTCATTGATTTCATGGACGGACAGTCCGACAGCATCGACAAGGGCGGCACACTCCGTCTCGGCAGCTATCCCTGCGTGATCGCACCCGATACCACCATGATGCGCTGCTACGGCAAAGAGCAGATCGCGGAACGGCACCGCCACCGCTATGAATTCAATAATGCATTCCGCGATACGCTGACTGCAGCAGGACTCTGCATCAGCGGCACCTCTCCCGACGGCACGCTCGTCGAAACCGTCGAACTGACCGATGCACCGTTCTATGTCGGCGTGCAGTATCATCCGGAATTCAAGAGCCGCCCAAATAAGCCGCATCCGCTGTTTCTCGGGCTGGTCTCTGCTTCGATGAGGGAATAATATGAAAAAGATCCATGAAGAATGCGGCGTATTCGGCATCGTTACGCTCTCGCCGGAACCGCTCGCACATACCGTATACTGCGGATTATTCGCGCTCCAGCACCGCGGTCAGGAAGGCGCCGGCATCACCGTCAATGACGACGGCGTATTCACGACGCACAAGGATCTCGGTCTGGTAGACCACGTTTTCACACCGCAGGTGCTCGCAGGATTCCCGCACGGCACGATGGCGATCGGTCACACGCGATACGGCACGACCGGCGGCAATCAGCGTCGGAACTGTCAGCCGATGGAGGTCAATCACCAGAAGGGAAAAATGTCGCTGGTGCATAACGGCAATCTGAGCAATGCGGGCAAACTGCGCAGTGTGCTCGAACAGCGCGGCGCGATTTTCCACACGACGAGTGACACCGAGATCATCGCCTATATCATCACGCAGGCACGTCTCCAGACAGACTCCATCGAGGACGCTGTCCGCCTTGCCGTACCGCAGCTGGAAGGCGCATTCTCGCTGATTGTCATGTCCGCGCAGAAAATGATCGCAGTACGGGATCCAAACGGCTTCCGTCCGCTCTGCATCGGAACGCTCCACGACGGCGGCTTTGTCCTTGCCTCGGAAAGCTGTGCGCTCACAGCAGTCGGCGCGGAATTTCTGCGGGACGTGGAGCCCGGAGAAATGATCGTGCTTACAAACGACGGAAAAATGCACTCCGACAAGCGCTTCACAAAAACTGCGCCCAAACGCAGCTGTGTGTTTGAGTATATTTATTTTGCACGGCCGGACTCTGTGATCGACGGCGTGTCCGTACATGCAGCACGCAAAAAAGCCGGCAGACTGCTCGCACAGACACATCCGGTCGAAGCGGATGTAGTCATCGGCGTGCCGGATTCCGGGCTGGATGCCGCGCTCGGATATGCGGAGGAATCCGGCATACAGTACGGCATCGGTCTCATCAAAAACAAATACATCGGCCGCACGTTCATCGCACCCTCGCAGAATGAACGTGTCAGCAGCGTGCGTCTCAAGCTGAGTCCGATCCGCGAAACTGTTGAGGGACGGCGCATCGTCCTTATCGACGACTCCATTGTCCGCGGCACGACCAGCCGCCGGATCGTCTCGCTGCTGCGCGATGCAGGCGCAAAGGAGATCCATATGCGCATTTCGTCGCCGCCGTTTCTTCATCCCTGCTACTACGGCACGGATATTGATTCCGAGGATAATCTGATTGCAAGCCATCACACGCCCGAAGAGATCGCAAAGATCATCGGTGCGGACAGTGTCGGTTTCCTGCCGCTGGAAACGCTGCCGCAGCTTGCCGATACAGATGAGATCTGCACAGCATGCTTCTCCGGCGATTACCCGACAGCCGTTGACAGAGACGAAAGCAAAGACAGATTTGAACGGAAGATTCACGGTTGACAAATCCGCGGATCCATGATAAAATGAAATTAGATAAAGGAGTGATCCCATGCTAGATATGACACAGCGGGAAGCACTGGAACTGATCGAAAGCAGCGATATCAAATTTGTCCGTCTCGCATTCTGCGATGTCTGCGGTACGCAGAAAAACGTCTCGATCCAGGCTGCAGAACTGGAACGAGCTTTTGAACACGGCGTTGCATTCGATGCATCTTCCATTGCCGGATTCCGCGATCCGTCCCAGTCCGACCTGTTCCTGTTCCCTGATCCCACAACGATGGTTTTGCTGCCGTGGAGACCGTCCCGCGGGGGCGTGGCACGGTTCTTCTGCGATATACGCAACCCGGACGGCACGCCGTTTTCCGCGGATTGCCGCAAATTTCTCGCCGACACCGAAAAGCTGCTTCTGGAGCATGATCTGCGGTGCGATATCGGCGCAGAATGCGAATTCTATCTCTTCAAATGTGACGAGAACGGCAACCCGACCGATATCCCGCTCGACCGTGCCGGTTATTTCGATATTGCGCCCGCTGACTGCGGCGAAAATGTCCGCCGCGAAATCTGCATGACGCTGGAATCCATGGGCATCCAGCCCGAACGCTCGCACCATGAGCAGGGACCGGGGCAGAATGAAATTGATTTCCGGTACAGCAGCGCCCTCAATGCAGCAGACCATGTGATCACATTCAAGCAGGTCGTGCGCACTGTCGCGGCGCGGAACGGTCTCTGGGCATCCTTTGCACCAAAGCCGCTTGCCGACAACGCCGGTAACGGCTTCCACATCAACTGCTCGATCACCCATGCCGACCTGAGCGCTGCCGACGAAAAGCAGTTTCTTTCGTTCATGGCGGGCATCCTGCAGCGCACACCGGAAATGACGGCGGTGCTCAATCCGCTCGCAGAATCCTACGATCGTCTGGGAAAAGACAAAGCGCCCAACCGCGTTTCGTGGTCGCCGAGCAACCGTTCCCAGCTCATCCGCATCCCGGCAACCGTGTCGCCCACACAGCGCATGGAGCTCCGGTCGCCGGATGCATCTGCGAACCCCTATCTCGCTTTCGGACTTGTTCTTCGTGCAGGACTAGACGGCATCCTGCGCGGTCTGACGCCTCCCCCGCCCTGCAATCAGAATCTGCTGGATGCGCCGGAATCCGTCCGGCAGCAGTATCCTGCACTTCCGACCGATCTGGACGCGGCAAGACGGCTGATGACAGAGAGCACATTTTTGCATAAGCATATGCCGGCGCATCTGTTCACGGCATGTGCCGGTGATCTCTGATGCCCGCAAAGCTTGAGCAAAAGCGAGTTTTCGTCATTTCCTCGAATGAAAATTTTCATCGCTATGTGCGGGATAACCTGCCGGACGGTGATTACATCATTGCCGGAGGTGCCGTCTCCTGTACAGAAGCGCGTCAAAAAATGATGGACGAATCTGCCGCGGTGATTCTGATCAACATGCCGCTCAACGATGAATGCGGTACGGAGCTTGCGGGAGATCTCGCCGAAAATACATGCAGTGCAGTGATCGCCGTTGTCAAAAACGAGCAGGAGACCGAGATGCGGCAGGCACTTGAACCCTGCGGCGTCCTGGTTCTCGGCAGACCGTTCGCACACGCGGCGTTTCACCAGGTTGTCTATGATGCAGCTGCTTCCTTTGCACGGCTCTCTGCGATGTCGATGGAGAATCAGCGTCTGCAGATCAAACTGCTTGATCTGCGCACTGTCAACCGCGCAAAGTATGCGCTGATGCAGTATCTCGGCATGACCGAGGAACAGGCGCACAAGTATATTGAGCAGCAGGCCATGAATATGCGCATCTCCAAACGCGCAGCTGCGGAAAATGTACTAAAAACATATTCCGACAAGCGATAAAAATGGTCAAACCGAAAAAGTTCGTGAAATTTTTGTCAGGCTATTGACATTTCACGGAAAATGTGATATCATGTAACACAGAAAACAGCAACGGTGCTGTTCGGAAGATTCTTCCGAATAGTCGTTGCTGTTTTTTCGTTTATCTGCCCGAAAATCACGGCGCATCTTCCCTCACTTCTAAAAAGCGGTTTCCGGGCAGATCAAAATGCAGAAAGGATGAAAAATTATGAAACCGACTGAGATCTTTGGAAGCCTTGTTTTTAACGATACCGTGATGCAGGAGCGCCTGCCGAAAGCGGTTTACAAGTCTCTGCACGAGACCATCGCAAACGGAAAGGATATTGATCCGACCGTGGCTGATGTTGTCGCAAGCGCGATGCGCGAATGGGCAGTGGAAAACGGTGCGACACACTTCACGCACTGGTTCCAGCCGATGACCGGCATCACCGCAGAGAAGCACGACAGCTTCCTTTCTCCGGACGGAAACGGCGGCGTGATCCTCGAATTTTCAGGCAAGGAGCTCATCAAGGGCGAACCGGATGCATCCTCCTTCCCGTCGGGCGGTCTGCGTGCAACCTTTGAGGCAAGAGGCTATACGGCATGGGACCCGACCTCCTATGCATTCATTAAGGAGAACAGCCTCTGCATCCCGACTGCATTTTATTCTTACAGCGGCGAAGCACTTGACAAGAAGACACCGCTGCTGCGTTCGATGGAAGCTGTCAGCGATCAGGCAGTCAAAGTGCTGCATCTGCTCGGCTTCAAGGATGTTGCGCGTGTGACCGGCACTGTCGGTCCGGAGCAGGAATATTTCCTGATCGACCGCGAACTCGCAAAGAAGCGCAAGGATCTGATCTTCACCGGCAGAACGCTTTTCGGCGCAAAGGCTCCGAAGGGACAGGAGATGGAGGATCATTACTTCGGCGTCATCCGTCCGCGTGTGCAGGCATTCATGAAGGAGCTGAACGAAGAGCTCTGGAAGCTCGGCATCTACGCAAAGACGGAGCACAACGAAGTCGCACCGGCACAGCACGAGCTTGCTCCGGTCTATACAACGATGAATATCGCCTGCGACCACAACCAGCTGACCATGGAGATCATGAAGAAGGTCGCAGAAAAGCACGGTCTCATGTGCCTGCTGCACGAAAAGCCTTTCGCAGGCGTGAACGGCAGCGGCAAGCACAACAACTGGTCGCTCTCCACTGACACAGGCATCAACCTCTTTGCACCGGGCAAGACACCGGAGCGCAAGCGCCTGTTCCTGCTGATGGTCGCAGCGGTCGTTTCCGCAGTTGACGAGCACCAGGATCTGCTGAGAATGTCCGTTGCATCCGCCGGCAACGATCACCGTCTGGGCGCAAACGAAGC
>JAFZPL010000026.1 GCA_017550355.1 Oscillospiraceae bacterium
GATCACCTGCATCACACGCTTTGCGAGACAGTCCCGCATACCGTGATAGATGCTGGAGATGATGAACAGTGCCGCAGTCAGGGTGCCGTAAATGCTGCCGCTCACAACAGCCCATGCGTTCCGGTGCATCGCGCCGATGATGATGCTGCCGACCAGAACGACAAGCGCGACCGTTCCGCCGACGATGTGCGTGATCATGTTGATCATTTCCTCCGTGCGGGTATAATCGGGCAGCCGCCGCTCAGCAAGCGGGATGCGTTTTGTGCGTGCAGTTGTCATGGTAAGCACTTCCTTTCGGTTTTTCTGATTCTATGATACCCCAGATTTCCGAAAATAGCAACCTACTCCGTCCAAATCCCGATCTCCGCACAGTGGAGGGATATCCATATTCAAAACCGCGTATCTGCGTGCATTCTACTTTTGGTAGAGCCGGTGATTTTTCGGTAGAGTCCCGGTTCTACCGCCTCTCCGCACAAAAATCCCGCCGGAACGCGTTCTGTTCCAGCGGGATTTCCTGTTATATCTTTGTACTTTTCTGATCACACATCGCCTTCGGAGATATGCTGTGCGAACACCTTTTTCTCCGCACCCGCGACCGCCTTATCGACCAGCGGCGCAAAATCCACCTCAGCCTGAATTTCCTCCACCTCGTCGAGACGCGGTCTCAGCTTCGGATGGCGGGGTGTGAAGACTGTGCAGCAATCCTCAAACGGCAGGATCGATGTCTCATAGGTGTCGATCTTCCGAGAGATCTCGATGATCTCGGTCTTGTCCATGCCGATCAGCGGACGCAGCACCGGCATATCCGCAACAGCATCCGTGCAGGCGATCGCAGGAAGCGTCTGGGATGCGACCTGTCCGAGCGATTCGCCCGTGACGATCGCGCCGCACTGTTCCTCCTTCGCCAGCCGGCATGCGATCTCCATCATGAGCCGGCGCATCAGGATCGTGAAAAATTCCTCAGGGCAGCTGCGTTCCAGTTCCTCCTGAATCTCCGTGAACGGCACACAGTAAAACGCCATGCTGCCGCACCACGGCGTCAGCTTTTCGCAAAGCGCATGCACCTTGTCCAGTGCACGCTCCGAGGTGTAGGGCGGGCTTGCGAAATGCACCGCCGTAATGCGCACGCCGCGCTTCGCCATCATATATGCTGCAACAGGGCTGTCGATGCCGCCGGAAAGCAGGAGCATCGCATTGCCAGCCGTACCGACCGGCAGACCGCCCGCACCCTTTTCCCGCGCCGCATGGATATAGGCATGGGTATCGCGGATCTCCACCGTGACGGTCACATCCGGTGTGTTCACATCCACCTTCAGATGCGGATAAGCCTCCAGAATGATGCCGCCCAGCTCTGCACAGATCTGCGGCGACTTCATCGGGAAGGATTTGTCGGCGCGCTTTGCCTCGACCTTGAATGTCTTTGCTGCGGTCAGCGGTTCGCGGAGATACGGGATCGCGCGCGACGAAATATCCGCAAAATCCTTCTCGCAGGTCATCGCTCTGCACAGCGCCGCAATGCCGAACACCTTGCGCAGGCGCTCCATTGCCCGTTCGAGCAGTTCGCCGTAGCGCTGATCGTCCTTTTCCTGCGGAACGATATAGATGGTGGACTGCGCCTTGGAAAAGTCAAATTTCCCGAGTTTTTTCAGGCGGAACCGGATATTCCGGATCAGCACATCCTCAAAGGTGCTTCTGTTTGCGCCCTTGAGCGCCATTTCGCCGTATTTGACAAGAATGATTTCTCTCATTGTTTTCTATCCCTTCGTTTTTCAGAGTTCTTTCCGCATAAAGATCATGCCGTGTACACGCTCAAAGCCGTTTTTCCGGTAAAAACGCTCCGCCGGAAAGCTCTTGGTCGTATTCAGTACGATCGCGGCCACGCCGTCCGCCTCCAGCGCCTTGCAGGCATGCTCCATCAGCTTTCCGCCGACACCGGTGCGCTGCAGCGACGGCACCACGCAGAATTCGTCGATCATGTATTCCTCACCGTGCAGATAGGTCAGCCGTCTGCCCGCCATCAGGCCGCAGATCTCGCCGTCCTCCACATAGACATAGCCCACGGAATTGGGTGTGCCGAGCAATTCCGCGATGCGCGTTTCCGCAAGCTCCTGCGTCCATTCCTCATACCACGGCTCTGCGCCGAATGCCTCGCAGAACACGGCTGCACAGGATGAAAGATCGGATTTTCTGTATTTACGTATCATGGTTTTCGCTCCTATCTGTGTTATCGTCTCTTGTGAACCAGACGGCTCTGTGCCTCTCGGAGCGCATCACAGAATGTACCGATCTCCTCTGCGGTATTCTCCGCACAGAAGCTCAGACGCAGTGTGCTGTCTGCCGCGCCCTGCCGGATGCCGAACTGCTGCAGAACACCGCTCTGCTTGCCCTTGGAGCATGCCGAACCGCTGGAAACGAAAATGCCCTTTTCCGCGAGAAAATGCAGCATCGTTTCCGAGCGCAGCCCCTTCACGGAAATGCTCATAACATACGGCGAGCACGGCGCCTTGCTCTGCACCGTGACGCCCTTGATCTCCGAAAGCATGGTTTCCGCTGTTTCGCGCAGCTTTGAAACTGCCGCAAAGCGTTCCCCGATATTGCCGGACAGCGCCGAAACCGCCGCGCCGAATCCCATGATCAGCGGCACAGATTCCGTTCCCGCACGGAGACCGGCTTCCTGTTCACCGCCCGTGATGACCGGCTTCAGGCGGATCCCCTTTTTATGGTACAGCGCACCGATGCCCTTTGCCGCATGCACCTTGTGGCCGGAAACTGTCAGCAGATCCGCATGGAGACTGCGCACGGACAGCGGCAGCTTCATGAATCCCTGCACAGCATCACAATGCGTGACCGTGTCGGGATACTGTGCCTTGACCGCGGAAAAGATCTCCGGAATCGGAAGGATCGCGCCGGTCTCATTGTTGACCAGCATCATCGTGACAAGGCAGGTCTGATCATTGACAGCCGCAAGCACCGCTTCGGGCGTGATCTGCCCGTTTTCGTCCGGTGCAACGCGGATGACCTCAAAGCCCTGCTCCTCCATCATATCACAGGCGGCGCGGACAGAGGCATGCTCCACCGTGCTCGTCACGATGCGGCGGCGGCGGTTTCCGTATGTACCGGCAATCCCGCGCACGGCAAGATGATTGCTTTCCGTCGCGCCGGAGGTGAAGGTGATGCACTCCGGCTCGCAGGACAGTGCCTTTGCGATGCGGGCGCGCGCCTCATCCACACATTTCTGCGCAGCATAGCCGAAGCTGTGCAGGGAGGATGGATTGCCGTACTGTTCTGTCAGTGCCGTCCCGATCGCGGCGATGCATTCCGCACATGGCTTTGTTGTGGCGGCATTGTCGAAATAGATCATCATGCTGATTCTCCTTTGATCTCACATTCCCTACTATTATAGCACATTGTGCGGGAAAAAACAAGTGGGAAAGCCATGCCGGATCCGCAATTGCTCAGAAAACAGCAATCTACATCCTGCACAAAACCCGCTGTTGGTATTATACTACAAAAAAGCAAAGCACCCATTTTATTTATTTCACCAAAAACCGCACGCTCTTTTTTTGGAATAACCTTGCTTTTTTCCGCGATTTGTGATACAATAGAACAGTATGACGGGTTATTCCCCAAATCGTGAAAGGAAGTTATCATATGAAAGTTCAGAATATGCTTGGCGAGCGTTTCAAGAATGCGCCGAAGGACTGTGTGATCGAGTCGCACGCACTGATGATGCGCGGCGGCTACATGAAATACATGGCAAACGGCATCTATTCGCTCTACATGCCCACAAAGCGCATCACGCGCAAGATCGAGCAGATCATCCGCGAGGAGATGGACGCAATCGACGGCCAGGAGGTCATGTTCCCGGTCGTGATGCCCGCATCCCTCTGGGAGGAATCCGGCAGATACACCTCCATCGGCAGTGAGATGGCGCGCTGGAAGGATCGCTCCGGCAATCCGATGGTGCTCGGCATGACGCACGAGGAAGCGGCTGTGCATCTCGCACGCGACACCGCGCAGTCCTACACCGATTTCCCGTTCATGATCTATCAGATCCAGACGAAATTCCGCGATGAGCCCCGCGCAAGAGGCGGTCTGATCCGCGTCCGCGAGTTCACCATGAAGGATGCTTATTCCTTCCACACCTCACAAGCGGATCTTGAGCGCTACTACAACCGCGCTTACGAAGCCTACAACCGCATTTTTGAACGCTGCGGCTGCAAGAACTTCATCTCCGTGCAGTCCGATTCCGGCATGATGGGCGGCAGCATCTCCCACGAGTTCATGCTCCTGACCGAAGTCGGCGAGGACACCCTCGCAATCTGCGACTGCGGCTACCGTGCCAACATGGAAGCGGCTGTCGTCTCCGTCGAGAACGAGCCGGGCGAGATCGCACCGCTCACAGAGATCTCCACGCCGGACGTCAAGACCATTGAGGATCTGACGAAATTCGTGCATCTGGATGCAAAGCAGTTTGCAAAGGCGGTCGTCTATCAGCGCAACGAAGATGATTCCTATGTGATCGTATTCATCCGCGGCGACCTCGAAGTCAACGAGACCAAGCTGCGCAATTTCCTCTGCGCAGAGATTCATCCGGCAATCGAGATCGCACCGGAAAGCGGCATCATTGCGGGCTTCATCGGCCCGGTCGGTCTCTCCGACAAGATCACCGTTGTCTATGACAAATCCCTCCGCGGCATCGAAAACCTCGTCTGCGGCGCAAACAAGACCGACGCACACTTCACCGGTCTCAACATCAAGCGCGATCTCGGCGATGTGGAATATGTCGACGTGGCAAAGACCTTTGCCGGCGCGATCTGCCCGAAGTGCGGCAAGCCGCATATCACGATCAGCAAGGGCATCGAGATTGGCAATATCTTCCAGCTCGGAACAAAATACACCAAATCCATGGACATGACCTACCTGGACGAGAACGGCGAGCGTCAGTACCCGATCATGGGTTGCTACGGCATCGGTGTCGGCAGACTCTGTGCCTCCATCTGCCAGGAATCGCATGACCAGTACGGCCCGATCTGGCCGATGGCAATTGCACCGTGGCAGGTCGAGGTCTGCAACCTTCGCGTCGACGATCCGACCGTCAAGGAGACCGCTGACCGCCTCTATGCAGAACTGCTCTCGCTGGGCGTTGAGGTGCTCTACGATGACCGCGATATCCGCCCCGGCGCCATGTTCGCGGACGCAGACCTGTTCGGCATCCCGATCCGTGCGGTCGTCTCCCCGAAGGCACTCGCAAACGGCACGATCGAGATCGCAGCACGCGACAAATCCTTCAAGGAGAATATCCCGGTCGCCGAGGCTGCAAACTGGCTGAAGGACAAAGTTGCAGAAATGCTGAAGGCATAAGCATGAAACGGCTGTTTGCACTGCTTTCCGCCGCAGTCATGCTTCTTTCGGCAGGCTGCGCGGAAAGCGAAAAAGAATCTGCACCGGAAACCACGGCGGCTGTCACACAGACAACCGCCGGCACCGTTCCCAGCACAACGGAAACGACCGTCACCACATCCGTCACCACGAAAACCACCCGACCGACAACCGCATCGACTGCGGCTGAAACGACGACCGAAACGACGGTTGAAACGACGGCTGAAACGGTCATTCTTGAGACAGCCGCGCCGGATGCGACCGACGCGCCGCCTGTTGCGGATGAAGTGATTCCGGATTATGCGCAGTATTACGAATACAGCGATGAAGACGACGATGATGACAACGAATATGCACCGACCTACGAAGAAGATCCGGTGCTCCCCGAGGGCGTTGAGGATGAGGATGTCCCGCCCGCAGAGATCGTGACCACGAAAGCGCCTGCCACAACGAAAGCAGCAGCCACCACAGCGACCACAAAAACTATCGCATCGAAAACCACAGTCAGCGCAAAGCCGACCAATTCCATCCCGGCAATGAATGAGCTCGTGAAAAAGTACAGCAAATCCTGCGCGGTCATGCTTTACAGCATGGACGGCACCGAGCTGTATTCCTACCGCCCCGATGTGTTGATTTCGGGCGCATCCCTCATCAAGCTGCCCTATTGCATCTATGTCTGCCAACAGATCGAAAAGGGCGAACGCTCCCTGACCGATACGCTCAAATACACCTCGAAATTCTACCACGGCGGATCCGGCATCATCCGCAAAAACGGCTACAACAAGACCTACACGATCTCCCAGCTGATCGACTACACCCTCCGCTACTCGGACAATGTGGGCTATGATATGCTCGTCTATCTGTTCGGTACGAAGGGCTTCAACGACATGGTCAAGAGCTGGGGATACAGCATCAGCATTTCTGCCTACACCCGTTTCCCGGCAGTCTCCGCGAATTTCATGAAGACTGCAATGGAAAAGATGCAGGCGCACAGCGCCGACGGCAATTCCTGGAAAACCGCGTGGGCAGCGCTCAACGGTTCCTCCGTCAGCCGTGTGCGCGAACAGATCGGCACGAAGAACGGCGAGATCGCGGTCAAGTACGGCAGCATTTCCGCACAGTATCACGAGACCTGCTATATCGCAGGCGATACGCCGTATATTCTGGTGATCCTGAGTCCGGCGAAAAGCTACAAACCGGACGTGACATTCGTGAAGAATATCGCCAAGACCGCCGTCAAGATCGTCAATGAGCACGAACAGGCAAAGCGCACGACCACAACAACGACAACCACCGCCACAACCGTCACCGAAACAACGGATGTTCTCTCCGATGATCCGACCGCTTCCCTGCCATCCGATCCCGCAACGCAGACCGGCGAAACGGAAGTGACGATCGAAACGCTGACTTCGGATCTCACATCAGAGCCCGTCACAACAACCGAAACGACTTTCCCGCCCGAAACCACGGTTTCTCCGACAGAAACAACACAGGCAACAGTGTCTGATCCGCCGGCGACCGTTCCGGAGAATGCTTCATGACCGCAATTGAGGAACAGCTGCAATACTGGTACGATTACGATTATAACAACAAAAGCGCGAAATACCGCCAGACTTACGACCGCGACTGTCACCTGACCGACGGCAATCTCTATGCGGACACGATGCTCTCGCTCTGGACGCCGCTGCGCTGTGTACTGAATGCATGCGGCTCGGAGCGCTGGCAGAAGTACACGCAGAAAGAACGAACTAAGACCAACAAAGTGCTGATCCGGGAACTGCAAACAAATCTCACGCAGTTCATCCCAAATGAACGGTATCTCGAAAGGCTGAATCTGCTGTTCCGGCTCGGCAGGACACGCGCAAATGTCATGATTCTGCCGTACCGCTTCTGGAACACTGCCCGCGGCGGGTTTCCCTACTGCGATTATCTGCCGCATTTTCTCTATGAACTGCTTGCGCCCGATCAGCCGCTGTTTCTGAGAGCCGCACAGAACTGGATCCGGCGTGAGCATCTGGAAATGTTCTTCGACAACAAAAAAACGCTGACCAGACCGCATCTCCGCAACCTCGCCGGCACACAGAATGTGCTCTCGCATCATCTGTCAAAAGTCAATACGCCGCTGCTGCTTGAAAACTACATTGACATCTTACAGAGAAGACGGAGATACTACAAATAAATACAACGCCGCCGGAATCGCGCTTGATTCCGGCGGTGACTTTTTTATTATGCTGCGTCCGCTCACTTTACCATGCCGATCATGGCTTTGTAGTCGGCGTCCGCAGAACCGATCGCCCGCTGTGCCAGCCCATAGATTGCCGTCGCACGCGCCTCCAGCTGCGCACATGCCCGGCAGGCATCGTTCAGCTCCGCCAGCTTGGACAGCGATGTCGAATACGGGATCGCATTGCCCGCCTGCTTGATCGCGCTCAGGATATCCCGTCCGCGCTCGCTCAGTGCAAGGATTCTGCCGTAGGGCGGCGGATTCTCCGTGTCCGAGGGCTTGATCCCGATCAGCAGGTTCAGCAGGATCCTCCGCAGACGCGCCATCGGATACCGTTTGCTCTTCATCGCAAACAGCATGGATTCCAGCGACGTCTCATTCCGCGCCGCAAGGATCTTGTTCTCCAGTCCGTGCCCGACCTCCGGCAGCGCCGTCAGCTCTTCCGCCGTCGATGTACGCAGCTTGTAGAGCAGAATACGCTCCAGATTCTCAAACCGCGCCGTCTTGCCGTATGCGGCACAGCTGCTCAGCAGATTTGCGCAGTCCGAAGGCACGTAATCGTCGAAATCGTCCGTCTGATTTTCCAGCAGCTGCCGGATCAGCGACGCACTCGCAACATTGCCCGATGCCTCGCCGGAATCGTGCGCCTCATGCCGTTTGACCGTAAACGGCTGAATCTTCAGCTTGACCGCGATCATTGCTTTGAGGTATTCCACAGCAAGGGTGTTATTCGGATGGCTGAAAATCGCGCCGATCTCATCACCGAAATTCTGCCGCACGAGGATCTGCAATGCTTTCGGATAGGAATTGCCCAGGCGCATCAGGTCTTCGAGCTCCGGCTTCCGCGCACAGGCATAGCTCGCCTTGACCGCCTCCGTCAGCTTCACCAGATCGCCGCACTCGCTGCCGAAGGAAAGCTCCTGCACACAGCCCATGCCCTTGAGAATGTACATCGCACCGCGGGCATAGACCTCCGCAGCCGAAAGACAGTATGCGACAGGCAGCTCAACGACCAGATCCGCGCCGCACCGCACCGCGATCTTGGCACGCTCGATCTTGTCGATCACGGCAACATCGCCGCGCTGCACAAAATTTCCGCTCATAACGGCAACGATATGCGTTGCGCCGTGTTTGCGGGTTTGTTCAATATGATAAAGATGTCCGTTGTGGAAAGGATTGTATTCACAGATGATGCCGCTGATTTTCATGCTTTGAGCCTCCCTGCCGTATGTCTGATATCGTACATCTATTATACCACATTTTGCATATAGATTGCAAGCATTTTTAGATATTTTCTTGAAATTTTCACTTGAAAAATTGCAAAAAAACAGAGCGTATGCCGTACAGAAGATCTGACTCTCCCGCCGCGCCGTTCCGCCCTGTTTTTTTGCATTCTTATGTGCCGATCAGCTCATATGCGCCGCTGCGGATCACCCTTGCGTAATCTTCCGCAGTCACGATTTCCTCCGGCGTGATGATGCCGCCGCCGAACGCATCGGGGCTGTGTGCATCGGATCCGGAAGTCTGCGGCAGACCGAAGCTCTCCGCATACCACTTTGCACGCTGATTGAAGCGGTCGTCACGGTTGCCGAAGTTGAACACCTCCGCCGCGTCGACCTCATCCGGCAGCAGCTTGATATATTTCACATACGCTTCCTGCCGGAACGGATGTGCATGCACCACGAAGCCGCCTGCCCCGCGCACCAGACGCAGGTATTTGATCGGTTCCAGCAGAACAATTTCGGGGTGCGCCGTGAGCCATGCCGGAGAAAGCCCGTAGGTGAGGAAATCGTTTCCCTCCCAACTGTACTCCCAGCCAAAGCACACGCGCAGACCGATCCGTTCGCCCGTTTCCTTTGCGTGTTCATAGCCCAGACAGAACTGCCGCACCCATTCCTCCCAAGGAAGTGTGCGGTCGACCGCTGTGTTGCCGTTGTAGAAGTGATCGGTCACGAACAGCCCGTCATAGCCGGCAGCTTTGCAGGCGGACGCCATCTCCGCCGCGGCTGCCCTGCCGCACGCGCTGCCCTCATTCGTATGGCAGTGTGTTTCCCAACGCATCATTTCGTCTTGATGGAAGCTGCGATCTTCGGGGAAAGCGCCACCAGCAGGACGGTCAGGAAGATCTGGATGAAATTGATATCCATATGCAGACCGAACGAAAGCTTCATCATATTGAGATCCACATTGATCGTGTCAAAGCCGAAGTTCAGGCTTTTGCCGAGCCATGCAAGATAAGCAATATCCGATCCGGCACAGAGCGCACCGAGATAATACCCGGCGAGTGCGCCGAAAATGATGCAGAATAGGATCGTGATTTTCAGTTTCATTTGCTGTTCCTTTTCTTTCTTTTGTTATTTCAGTCCGGTGGAACCGAATCCGCCCGCACCGCGATCTGTTTCGGGGAGCACATCCGCCGTGCAGATCTCCGGCAGCCATACGGGAACGGCGATCAGCTGTGCAATGCGCATACCCGGCTCAACGGTGAACGGTGTTTCGCTCTGATTGACCAGCGCCGCCTTGATCTCGCCGCGATAATCGAGGTCGATGATGCCGACGCCGTTTGCCAGCCCGATGCCGTGCTTTGCGGCGAGTCCGGAGCGTGCGCAGAGCATCAGCATAGCCGACTGCTCACCCGCCTCCAGCTCCAGTGCGGCGGAAAGGCCGGTCGGGATCAGCCGGATCTCATGCGGCGCGATCGTGATATTCTCATCGATGCAGGCAGAAAGATCCGCACCCGCACTCTGTGCCGAGCCGCGCACAGGGATGACGGCGTTTTCATTCAGTTTTTTGAAAAATAGCTTCATTGTTCCCGTCCTTTCGTTTTCTCTCAATAAGTATACCACAGCGAACAGATTTTTGCAAGCACTTTTCGGGAATTTTCATGTTTTAAATTTTTATGATTTGAGATACAGCAGAATCGGCAATTCAGCCGAAAGCATCTGTTTTCCTTCAATACAGCGCTTTCAGGCGTTCGCGGCGTTCTGCGGCGCGTGCATCCGCCCATTCGTAGTACGCCTGCCAGATCGGAGACGCCATTGCAGCGGCATCTGCATCCTCATCCGCATCGACGATATAGCTGAACACAAAGCCGCCGTCCTGTTCCTCAAATTCGATCTCGATCTCACCCTCCGGCGTATAGCCCTCGATCCATCCGGTCGCGGCGAAATGACGCGCGCCGTCGGTGGAAAGACCGCCCGGCACATGTGAGCGGCGGACATTGTTCAGGTGATAGACTGCGCCGTCTGCATCGCGCAGCGTGAAGGATTTGCCCGCCGGAGACTGCTCCGCCGCAAAACCGCCGTCGTCCGTGATCTCCGCACCGAGAATCGAAACGAGCTCGCAGTCGCCGTAGGTCTTTCGGTGCCAGCGCGGCGCGGGAACGGGCGAAACATCGTCAAAATCCTCTATGGAAAGCAGGAGCGCATCCAGCGTCTTGAAAATACGCAGCTTCTGCTTCATATCGGAGACCGGACTGCCGTCTGCATCAACGAGCCATGCTCCATCCATCGGCGCTTTCTCCTTCCACGCACGGTAATCCGCCGCCATTGCCTGCCGTGCGGCATAGCTGTCATCCGGTTCGCAGCCGATCGCCTCAAACAGCTCGCCCATGACCGAATAACGCAGCAAAACGGTGATATAATTCACGTAGTCGCCGCGCTCATCTTCATTCAGCTCACCCGCTTCAAACTGCCGCCGGATCTCCGCCAGCCCCTTCGTAACGGTCTGCTTCATTGCGCTGTAATTCGCCGCCTTGACTGCGGGAATGAGCGTTTCCGGCTGTATAAACTGTACCTGTTCATCAAACATGGGGATTTCTCCTTTAATCGTGATACTCCCATTATACCATAATCTCTGCCATTTTGCAATATCCCAAGCTTGACAAATCCCATGCCCTGTGATAGAATACATATCGAGGAGGGATATTCATGACGATCTCTTTGATCCTGACAGGCGGCACGATCTGCTGCCGCACCGATGCCGACGGTCTGCGCCGCAGCGACGTCTCCCAGGCACAGACACGCCTCGAATCCGGCTATTTCGCACAGCATCCCGCTTCCGGCGTGAAATTTGCCGTGCAATCCCCGATCAACCGCCTGAGCGAGGACCTCACCCCGCCTGATCTGCTGCGACTGCTCGGATGCATCGCAGAGAACGATCTCACGGAGATTTCCGGCATTCTGGTCGCCCACGGCACCGATACACTCGACCAGACGGCAGCGCTGCTTGCGGCGGCATTGCCCGATTTCGCCGTTCCGCTGATCCTTGTGTCGGCGATTGCACCGCCGGATGCGCCAGACTCCAATGCAGACGCCAATTTCGCGGCGGCGGTTTCGCTCATCGAGCGCGGCATCGCGCCCGGCATCTGGACAGTCTATCAAAACACCGACGGCACCGTGTATCTCCACCGCGGCTCTGAACTGCTGCCCTGCGCATACGGCGCTGCCGACTTTTTCAGCCCGCATATGCTGCCCGTTCCGGAGGCACCGCTTGCCCCGAAGTGTGAACCGCAGCCGTTCTTCCGCTATGACCGCGCTGCCCGTTCCGCGGAGATCCTGCTTCTCCGCCCGCATCACGGTCT
This sequence comes from Oscillospiraceae bacterium, assembly GCA_017550355.1. GTDB lineage: Bacteria > Bacillota > Clostridia > Oscillospirales > Ruminococcaceae > Firm-04. The sequence goes on from JAFZPL010000026.1 coordinate 12,189, forward strand.
GCGCTACGACACGCTCCCGCTGGAAAACGTGCATGCTGTCGTCCACGGCACCTATCATTCCGGCACCGCCAATTCCTCGGACGATCCGCAGTATTCTGTGCAGACACTCCTGCGCCGCTGTGCAGAACGGCAGATCCCCTGCTTTCTCGCCCCCTGCGATCCGGAAACCGCGCAGTACGGTTCCACGGCGATCCTTCTCCGCGCCGGCGCAATTCCGCTCAATATGCCGCTCACCTTTGCGCATATGGCACTCTGGCTCGGCGCAATGCGCGGGCTCTCCGGCAGTGCGCTCACCGAATTCGTCCGCGAAGCATACGAAAAGACGAAAGCGCTATAACGTGAAAAACCGCCCTGCTCAGAACGAACAGGGCGGCGCACTCTCTTTTGTATTCTATGTTTATGCTTTTTTACGGAAATAATTTCTGTGTCCGTCTCCGGAGTAAAACAGGTATCCGTGCTGGAATTGGCTCGGATCGGACAGATACAGATCCACTGCCGCTTTCACGCTTGGTGTGACCTGCTTCGAGAATTTGCCGAGATTGATCAGGCGGGAAAGTCCCGGGAACTGACCTTTCTGCATCAGTACCTCGTAAATCGTGTTCGGAAAGAGCTTGGAATTTACGCGGTTCATGATGACCTCGACGACCAGTGCCTTGTCATATTCACTGATCCAGTTTGCACCGTACTCATGACCGACAACATTGCAGATCATGATGTACTCCTCATCGGTAATGGTGATAGCGCGTGACGGTTCCTCTTCAGATTCCTCGGTCTCCTCCTCAGATTCCGGCTCTGTTTCGTCCGGTTCCTCGTCGGTTTCCTCGTCCTCCTCAGATTCGGTTGTCGCTTCAGTGGGTTCTTCGCTTTCGCCTTCCTCCTCGGATTGCTCCGATTCGTCGGCGGATTCTTCGCCGGCCGCATCGGCATCGGTTTCGTCCTCTGCCTCCGTGGTTTCGGGTGCGGCGGTTGTGATCACCGCCGTCGTCATGGTGGTGACCGTCGTCGTTGCGACTTCGGTCTCGGTCGTGATCTCCGCTGCACTTGCGGTCGTCGTCTGGATTGCCGTCAGCGAGGATGAAGCGGTTTCCTCGGCTGCCGCAGTCTCATAGGAGACGGCTGCTGTGAGCTTCTCTTGGGGAGCTGTGGTCGTTGTTTCGATCGAAGCTGCAGCAGTGACAGGCGTTTCCATTACTTCGAGCAGTAATTCTGAAGCATCGGGAGCGTAGGTCTCGCCGTCCGCGACTACGCCAAGTGCGCCGAGCGTCAGAATGCAGAAAATGCCAGCCACAACTTTCACTTTTCTCATCAACTCATCCTTTCTTACAGTTATTGTCTCGCCTGAGACTATCCATATCATATCATATTTCCGAAAAGATTACAATGTGATTACAGAATTTTCCCTTTTGTAATCAAAATCAATCGTACCGCCCCATGCCTTTTTAGGCATATCAACGGAATCTCGCAATCCAGTTTGTATATTTCAATGTATATAATTCTATTTGTATATTGCTTCTGTATTCAAAATACGTGTCATTTTTCTACATGATATATGAAAATCAGATTGCTGTGAGTATATTTATCTGTGTTTATAACAAAATTCGACTATATTTTTCCGTATACAACAGAAACGCCCCGCATTCTACATGCAGGGCGTTCGCTCTGTTTTTTTCGTCAAAATGTCATATACCCAAAAGCTGCGGCTGGTTTCAGAAGTTCCCGCCGTTCCAGCCCCAGTGCTCCGTCAGCTGATAGCTCACATAGACGCGGTCGTTCGGGATGCCGAGCTCCGTGTTGAGGATCTCCGTGATCCGCTGCGTGAGCGTGTTGAGTGCCGAGCCGGATGCATTGCCGAACAGCGCGGTCTGTGCAATCGCTGCAGGCGCGTCGCTCCCCTGAAAATAGAGCATCTGTCCGCCCTCCACATTGACCATCAGCCACGTTTCGGATTTGCCCGGGACAGCGGTGATCGCCTTGCCGAGCGCGGCCTTGATGCGGTCTGCCTGTGCCTTTTCAACAGTCTGGTTGGTTTTCACATTGATAAACGGCATGATTGTTCCTCCTCATTTGATAAAGATTCCTGCTTCGTCTGTCCGTGCGCTGAATTCCTGCTCTACTCTGCGCACCTCATCCTCGGCGCGGACAAATGCGTCCACGATCGCGGGATCGAAATGCATGCCTGAGCCATCCTTGATGATCCGCATGGCGTCGTCAAAGGAAAACGGCTTTTTATAACTGCGCTTGGAAACCAGCGCGTCGAACACATCTGCAACAGCCATCACGCGGGCAGAAAGCGGGATCTCCTCGCCCTTGATGCCGGTCGGATAACCGGAGCCGTCCCACTTTTCGTGGTGGAACGCCGCCAGATTCCGCGCTTCGGTCAGATAGCCGCTGTTCGGCACGAGTGCGATCGCCTGTGAAAGGATATCTCGTCCGGCGGTGGTATGCGATTTCATGATCGCAAATTCGTCGTCGTTCAGTCTGCCGGGCTTATTGAGGATCGCATCCGGCACCTGGATCTTGCCGACATCGTGCAGCGGCGCAGAATTGACCACATCGGAAATGTAGTCGTCCGTAAGCATTTCCGCGTATTTGCTGTCCTTGCGCAGCTCGTTCAGGATAATCTCGGTGTATGCGGCAGTCTTCCGGACATGTGCGCCGGTGTTCCGGTCACGCGATTCCACGATATCCGCAAGCACCATGATCAGCGCCTTCTGCATCTGAGAGATCTGCGCGGTCTTTTCCTGCACATCCGCAACATAGCGCATGCTGTCGTCCGAGGTCTTCGCGATCGCATGATAGAGGTTTTCGACCTCATCGCCGGTGCAGATCTTCAGATCACGGATGCGTTCGATGCTGTTTTCACGCGCCTCTTCGCTGTCATAGGCAAACGTGCCGGCGCTGCGGGCAATGGAGTTGACCGGCAGGATGATGTGATACTCGATCAGCCACCAGACGATCACGAACAGCGCAATGAAGAATCCCAGAAAGATCGAGATCATCTCGATGAAGAACTGACGCTCCGCACTGTCGACCTGATCCATCGAAACGTCTGCGATGGCATAGCAGACCGTGTTGCCAAGAGAATCGTGAATCGGCTCGAACGCCGTCAGCAGCCAGCCGTAATGGTCGTCGGTTTCATAGGGCTCGATCGGCTGTCCCGCAAGGATCGCCGGTACATACGGCAGTAGAGCCGGTTCAAACTGCACGACCTCGCCGGGTTCCTTGCCGTCTTCATACTCGGCGTCCAGATCGAACACAACATGGCAGCCGTCCGGCAGCATCTTGTATACATATAAATAGACAACATCCGATGTTCCTTCGCGGATATCGTAAAGCAGCTTTTCGGTCTGCGCATAGCCCGGCGCAGATCTGCCGGAAATCAGGTATTCGCCGACCTTGTCACCGTCAATGGAGCTTGCTGCGATCCGCGCCGCACCCTGCGCCAGCATGACATGATCTTTCACGAGCCCGTTGCGGTAAATATGCAGGCTGATGGCAATCACGGCGGAGGAAACAGCAAACAGCGAAATGCTCAGAACAAGCAGGATCTTCGTGCGCAGAGAGATCACGCGGGAGTTGATATGCTTGGTCGCGTTTGTCTCTTCATCTGTCAGCGGCGTCTGCATCCAGCCGAAAAAGCTGAAATATTTCTTGATCCATTCGGGCAGGAAATGCACAAGCATCACAACGATCAGCACAGTGAGCGTTTTGTCTGCCAGATCAATGATCAGATTTGCGAACAGCTGGGAGAGCGTCTCGGAGAACCATCCGCTTGCATAGATGGATGCGGCAAGAAACGCGCCGTCAAAGGTCACACCCTCCAGAAACCACGGCAGCAGTGTTCCGACGCCGCCGCCGATCAGCGCAAACAGAAATGTGGCGAGCACAATGCGCGGAAGGCGGCGCATCTTCCGGTACTGCGCAAAAAACGCGGCACAGAGCGCGATCAGCACATTGAGGATGCCGTAATAAAGCGAAACGGGATCGGAAAAGCTCTTGAACACATTGGTCAGCAGACCGACGATCACACCGGGAAGATAACCGCCCATGATCGCCGCGGCGACCGTTCCGACGGTGTCGAGGTAAAGCGGCAGTCCGGTCAGACCGATCAGACTGGAGCACGTCAGGTTCACAGCGACGCCGACAATGCAAAGGATCACGGCAATCAGATTTTGCTTTCGCGTCGGTTTCGCAAAAAACGACGGTCCGGTCAGAAACATATGACTCATGAGACATAACCCAGCTTTCCGGATGTGAATTTTAGGTCATCCTTGGTATATTATAGCACAAATTCATACAAATTGCAACAGGAACACACGAAAAAATGAGAAGTCTGAGAATAAACCGTCCGGATCGGCACACATTCTCCCTTGCTGCCCGTTCCGGAAGATTTGGATAGATAGACTATATCTCTTGATTTTTTTTGGAAACTGTGCTATAATATAACTATCAACTACGAAAGGATGGGATCGCTATGATCTTTTATTACACCGGCACCGGCAATTCTCTGTTTGCCGCCCGCAAGCTGCTCTACCGCGGCGAACAGCTCGTCAATATGGCTGAGGCATGTCAGAATCATGAGTTTGTTTATCAGATCCCTACGCACGAGCGCGTCGGCTTTGTCTATCCGGAGCTCTGCGGCGCTGTTCCTGAAACAGTCTGCGAATTTGTGAAGCAGGCGATCCTGAACAATGTGCGTTATGTATTCGCTGTCGTGACCTGCGCCGGCGAACGTGCCATGAGCGCTCAGATCCTCGAAGACCTGCTCGCAGAACGCTTTCTCCCGCTGCAGTATGCGAATTTCGTCACGATGCCGAACAATGCACTGATCTATGCCGATGTGCAGACGGACGAAAAAGCCGCCGCAATCCTGAAAACTGCGGAGCAGCGCCTCGGCACGATCCGCGAGGAGCTCCGCAAGCACCCGATCCATCCCGCCGACCGCCGCTTCCTCCCGAAGATCACGCGCCGCATCTATCCGGTCGCAACGGCGACCAAGAAATTCTTCGCGGACGAAAACTGCATCGGCTGCGGAATCTGCGCGAAGATCTGCCCCAGCAAGGCGATTGAAATGCAGAACGGTATGCCCGTCTGGGTGAAATCCCACTGCGATCTCTGCGTCGGATGCATCAACCGCTGTCCCAAGCAGGCGATCCAGTACGGCAAATCCACCAAGAACCGCACCAGATACGTCAATCCGGTGCTGAAACAGGCCGCTGCCCCGACTGATACATCGGAAGAAGCATAAAAAAACCGCTGTCCCGTACAAGCGTACCGGACAGCGGATCTTTTTTGCTTGAATCATGCTTTCTTTGCAGCATCGTCCTCATCATCTGCGAGATCGGCTGCATTGATCTCCTTCTTGCTCTCGGCAGAGAATGCACGCTCCGTTGCGAGCTGCTGTTCCTCCGGCTTGCTCTTCTTGAACAGTCTCTTGATCTTGCTCCAGAAGATACCGACAACAGCACCCACAGCGACCACTGCACCCACAACGATCTGGATAATGTAGGTCGTGGTAGCCGGATCAATATAAGCAGAAGGCAGCATTGCCTGTAAAAATCCCATCTTTCTCACTTCCCCTCTCTTTGAGATAAGACCAGTATAACACATTTCCGCAAAAAAGTCAACATGTTTTCTTTTCCGGACAATTCACGTCCTTCGCGATGTTTCTCCCCGCAGCTGTGTTCAGGGGAATACGACAAAATGCGTTTCCTGAATCGTGAGATCGGGCTTTCCGCCGAAATATTCCGTCAGACGTGCCTCCAGCTGCGGGAACAGATCCGTCTTGATATCAAAGCGCAGCGTCACACGGTCGCTGAAATCGCTGCCCGCGTCGAGAATCTCATATTCCGGCAGCAGATACGATAGTTTGCCGTAATGCGTATAGTCAATGTCCAGCTGCACGCGGTGTGCTTCAAAATAGTGCCGGATCTCCGCCTCCTGCACCGCCTGCGCTGCCGCGCCGGAATATGCCCGCGTCAGACCGGATGCGCCGAGCAGAATGCCGCCGAAATAGCGCGTGACCACACAGCAGAGGTCGGTCAGCTGTGCCTTCTGCAAGACAGAGAGCACCGGGATGCCGCCCGTTCCCTGCGGTTCGCCGTCGTCGCTGTACCGCGAGGAACCGTCCCGCAGAGAGAATGCCCAGACATTGTGCCGCGCCTTGTGGTGCTTCGCCTTGACCGTTTCCACAAAGGCAAGCGCATCCTCAGCAGTCTTGCAGGGGAAAAGCTGTGCAATGAACTCCGAACGCTTTTCGGTCAGGGAGCTTTCACAGGGGGTTGCAACGGTAATATAATCAATCATAACAGTTCTCCGGATTCAAAGAAAGATATATTTCATAACAAAAAGGGCGCAGAGGATATACATGATAGGGTTCACCTTTTTCGCCTTGCCCGTGCAGACATTGAGCACGGTGTAGGAGATCACGCCGAGCGAAATGCCTTCGGACACGCTGTAAAACAGCGGCATGGCGATGATGCAGAGATACGCCGGAATCACCTCGGCGTAGTTGTCCTCGGTAAATTTCAGCTCTGCGACCGTCGTGAACATGAGGAAACCGACGATAATCAGTGCAGGCGCCGTCGCGAATGCGGGAATCGCCGTGAAGATGGGTGCAAGGAACATGGAAACGAGGAACAAAACCGCCGTCGTCAGCGAAGTGAGACCGGTTCTGCCGCCTGCCGCGACACCTGCGGAGGATTCCACGAATGTGGAGACTGTCGAGGTACCGAGGACTGCGCCGGCAGTCGTTGCGATGGCATCCGCGAGCAGTGCCGGACGGATCGCGGGGAGCTTGCCGTCCTTGTCGAGCATTTTTGCGCGTGCACTCACACCGATCAGCGTACCGATCGTATCAAAGAGATCGACGAACAGGAACGACGACATGATCACGATAAAATTGAAGATGCCGATACCGGAAATATCGAACTCGAAGCATTTGCCGAAGGTCTCACCCAGACGGGAAAAGTCGGTCATTTCAAATGTCGGCAGCAGTGAATAGCATCCCGCAGCCGGATCCGGCACGTAGATACCCGCAAACTGGCAGAGGATGCCGAGGATCCATGTGCCGAGGATGCCGATGAGGATCGAGCCGGGAACCTTCTTTATATACAGGACTGCCGTCAGCAGCACGCCGATCACAGCAAGCAGTGCCTGAATGCCGCCGCCGGAGAAATTTTCCCGGAAATCCACCAGCTTGACCAGCGTGGAGGAATCGACCGCCAGACCGGCATTCTGCAGGCCGATAAAGCAGATGAACAATCCGATGCCAACCGAGACCGCATGCTTGAGCGTGACGGGAATGCTGTTGAAGATCGCCTCACGCACTCTGGTCAGCGAGAGAATGATGAAGATGATGCCCTCAACGAACACGGCGAGCAGCGCCGTCTGCCATGAAACGCCGTTTCCGAGGACGACCGTATATGTAAGATAAGCGTTCAGTCCCATGCCCGCCGAAAGCGCAAACGGCAGATTTGCAAGCAGCGACATGCAAAGCGTGCCGAGAAACGACGCGATACAGGTTGCAAGCAGGACTGCCGTTCTGTCCATTCCGGCAGCGGAGAGTACATTGGGATTGACCGCGAGGATATAAGCCATTGTCATGAAGGTGGTGAGACCGGCGGCAATCTCCGTCCGGACGGTGGTGCCGTGTTCTCTGAGTCTGAACTGTTTTTCTAGCATGTCTATTCCCCCTTTTTATCATTGTACCACATTTCGGCAAGCATTGTCAAGCACAGCAAAATCTGCCCGCAGAACATGCAGCAGCCCGCAGAACATGCCGTATCGCGCCAAACAGATACTACAAAAAACATATCGAAAAGGCAATATTGTCATATTTTCAAAACGAAGGGTGCGGGCGTCATATCTCATTTCTCATGTTTTTTACAAAAATCCATCATTCTGAAATCGCAATTTACAGCGACATGCCGCAATTTTCGCGTATCAGTTTTACCAGATGAATAACGTGATAGTTTTTTGCATATAACCAAATAACAGTCTTCATATGATGCTTATACCCTTCTTTCACCCTGTTTTGCCCGTTTGCGGTAATCTGTTGACCAAATCGGGCGATTATCCGCGAAAATGGTAATATCTTAACCTGATTTTTACAATTCTGAATCGAAAAATCGCATTATACAAATTGTATTATTTTAGCAGATATCGCAATAAATCAGCTTGGATACGATAAGTAATATTGACAATTCGTTCACTGTCTGCTATACTTTATACAAGGGACGGTGTTCAACTGCCTGTACATCTTTACCCAAGAAAGAAAATATATATAAAAATCGCATACTTCCAAATATTATAAGGGGGAAATCAATATCTTTTTTGAAAGGATGGATTTCCATGAAAAAATCAATCTCAGCACTCCTGGCCCTCTCCCTCACGGCTGCTTCCATGACCGTACTCATTCCGGCGAGTGCAGCCGATGCAGCCCTTCTGCATTCGGGATTTGAAAGCGGTGTTGACGGCTGGACCGCTCGCGGCAGTGCGACGATCGCGCAGTCAACGTCATCTGCATCCTCCGGTTCCGGCTGTCTCTCTGTAACGAACAGATCCGAAAACTGGGCAGGTGCGGGCATTTCCCTTGATACGACCACCTTTAAGCCGGGCGAGACCTACAGCTTCAGTGCAATGGTCTCCCAGAGCGCATCACCGATGGCGGAGCATTTCAAGCTGTCGCTCCAGTACAGCACGGGCAGCGCCGGCGGCAATGAAGGCGGCATGTTCCCCGGTATGGGCGGCGGCGGCGGACAGCAGGTCTATGACTGCATCGCCGAATCGGACGCTGCCTCCGGCATGTGGACAAAGCTTTCCAACACCTCCTACAAGATCCCCGCAGACGCACAAAACCTCCTGCTCTATGTTGAGACCGAAGGTTCCAAGGTCGACTTCCTGCTCGATGAAGTGATGATCATGACAGAGGGCAGTTCGTCTGTGGACACCCCGCCTCCTCCCACCGGTCTCCTGGACGGTGATCTCAACACCGATAAGAAGATCGACAAAAAGGACGTCGAAGCAATGGTTACCTTCCTGACGACCGGTTCCGGTGATTTCTCCAAGAATGTCGCCGATCTGAACCGCGACGGCAATGTCGACGGCATCGACCTCTCTCTTCTCAAGGGCTTGGTTCTCAGACCGGAAACAATTGTCACGACCGAAGCAACCGTCGTCACGCAGGAACAGCCGCCTGTCGTCACCACGACCACAGAGCCTGAGCAGCAGTCCGGCGAACACATGAACGGCAAGGACTACATGGCAAAGGTCGCTGCGACCATGACGCAGAATGTCCCGGCCAATGTCAAGACGGGCGATCGCGGCAAGACCGAGCACTTCACCTACATGTCCAAGAAGGCCGGCCACAACAAGGGCGCAAACGTCTGGCTCCCGCCCGGATACGATTCCAGCAAGAAGTACAACGTCCTCTACATGAACCACGGCGTTATGGGCAACGAGGACAGCATGCTGTCCGGCTTCTCCGTCCGCGAAATGGCTTCTAACATGATCTCCAGCGGCGAGGCTGAACCGTTCATCATCATCTTCCCGCAGATGTACACCGATCCGACAACCGAACAGCCGGGCTTCGGCTTCAACATGGATGTCATGGATCACTATGACGATTTCGTCTTCGACCTCACCGACAGCCTTATGCCGTATGTGGAGGAACACTGGTCTGTCTACACCGGCAGAGAACACACGGCAGTCGCAGGCTTCTCGATGGGCGGCAGAGAGTCGCTCTATCTCGGTCTGATGCATCCGGAACTCTTCGGCTATGTCTGTGCATCGTCTCCGGCTCCCGGCATCGTTCCGGCAAGCGACAGCTTCATCCCGAACCACCTCGGCAGCTACAACCTCGATCGCACCGCCAGACTCAAGCCGGCTGATCTGAAATTCCCGGATGGCAAGCTCCCGTATCTGCTGATGATCGCAGGCGGTACCTCTGACAATGTCGTCGGCACCTTCCCGAAGGAATATCACCAGATCTTCGATCAGAACGGTGTCCCGAACATCTGGACGGAAGTCCCCGGCGGCGGCCATGACGGCGGCGTCGGCACTCCGCTCTTCTACAACTTCTTCAGAAATATGTTCAAGGCATAATTACAGCGTGAATTTAGATGCGGACTGCTTCCCGCATGATGTGAATCCAAATAACAGCGCCGTCCGGAGATCCCCTGTCCGGACGGCGTTTCGTGTCCGTGTAAACTAAGCCCCGCCGGAATCGGATCCCAGCGGGGTTCTTGTCATTTTCTCTTGATACGGCTGCGGCGGAATTTGTAATATTGCTTGCGGATGCGGTAATAGATGCTCCCGAAGCAGTCGCCGCCGAAGAACAGCAGCAGATTCGCAAACGACGCGAGGATCAGGAACCGCGAAACCCAGCTGCCGATGATGAACCAGAAGATCAGTCCCGCGCCCGTCAGCCAGCCGAGCCACTTGATTTTGATCGGGATGATGAAGAACAGCAGCATCTCGAAATCCGGAAAGAGGATCGCGAATGCCAGAAACATGCTCGTCAGCATGAACGTGTTGGTTGCCTGCCCGACGATCCAGCCGACGATCGCCGTCGAGAGCATGCCTGTGAAGAAGAACACGTTGAATTTGAAGCTTCCCCACTTGCGTTCCAGCCCGACACCGAACAGCCAGATCATATAGAATTCAAAGACAGCGAAGAGGATCTCGACATTCGGCGGCAGAAATACGAACGTGAATACACGCCAGATCTGCCCCGCTTTGATCTTTGCGAGATTGAAGTCGAAGAGCGAACTGACCGACGCAACAGCGTTCGGATTGAAGCGGATGATAATATCGAAGCAGTAGATCACCACCATGCCGACCAGAATGATCGACATCAGGTTCCGGATCGCGTATCTGCCCCATTTTCGTTCCAGTTTTGAGAGCAACTTATCAAGCACAGCAGCACGCTCCTTATATTAATAGTATTTGATCTCCTCCGTGAGCAGTTCCTCGTATTGGTCGAGGTGTTCGAGCATTTTGCCTGTGCCTTCTGCCACGCAGTCCAGCGGATACTCCGCAATGTAGACCGGCATACCCGTTTCGCGGTTGATGAGCTTATCCATGCCGCGCAGGAGCGCCCCGCCGCCCGTGAGCGTGATGCCCTGGTCGATGATATCGGCCGAAAGCTCCGGCGGAGTATGCGTCAGCGTCTCGCGGATTGCGTCCAGCACATGCGAAAGCGGTTCCGCCAGAGCCTCGCGCACTTCTTCGGAGTTGATCGTGACATTCTCCGGCAGACCGTTCAGGAGATTTCTGCCGCGGAGCTCCATCTTGTTCACCTTGACGTCATGAAACGCCGAGCCGATGCCGATCTTGACCTGTTCTGCCGTGCGGTCGCCGATCAGCAGATTGTATTTCTTGCGCACATAGTTCACAATTGCCGCATCGAAGGCATCACCGGCCGTGCGCACAGAACGGTACGACACAATGCCGCCCATCGAAATAACAGCAATTTCGCTGGTGCCGCCGCCGATATCCACAACCATCGTGCCGGCGGGCTCCATGATGGACAGACCGGCGCCCAGTGCCGCAAGCAGCGGTTCCTGTACGAGCATGACGGGCTTTGCACCCGCTTTTTCAGCTGCCTCCTTGACTGCACGCTTTTCCACAGCCGTCACGCCGGAGGGAATGCCAATCAGCACTCTTGCCTTGGATGCGAGCGAACCCTTGAGCGATTTCTTGATCAGCTCATAGAGCATGGTGGCAGCGATATCGAAATCTGCGATCACGCCGTCCTTGAGCGGATGCACCGCAACCATCGAACCGGGTGTTCTGCCGATGATCTCCTTTGCATCCTTGCCGACGGAAACGACCTGATCGGTCTTTGTATTGACAGCGACAACCGAGGGCTCACGCAGGATAATGCCCTTGCCGCGCACGTAAATCAGGGTATTTGCGGTACCCAGATCAATTCCTATGCTTTTGCTAAACATGCTGTGCTCCTTCTTTTCTCTCACTTTGCGGAAACCCGCATATCTCCTACTATTGTACCACAAAAACGGTGCACAGACAATGATTTTTTCTGAAATTCCTGCATTTCGGCACTATTCACAAAATACGCACAGAAACAGACGATTTCGCTGTAACGCGGGCAACTGCGATATCCGGTTCAAGGAGGCTGCATGCTGTGCCTCATCGGATGTTGCTCTTGTTTCAGTTGTTTTGGCGCTGCCCACCGCGCCGCATGGCGTTGGAGACAGCGAGCACTGTCACGCCGACATCACCGAAAACTGCCCACCACATGCCGACCAGTCCGAGCGCACCGAGCGTCAGCAAAAGCACCTTGACGCCGAGCGCAAACACGATATTCTCGATCACGATTTTTCGCGTGTGCCGTGCAATCCCGACTGCCTCCGCAACCTTTTTCGGATCGTCCGTCATCAGGACAACGTCCGCCGCCTCAATTGCCGCATCCGCACCGAGCGCACCCATCGCAATGCCGACATCCGCCCGCGCCAGTGCCGGTGCATCGTTGATGCCGTCGCCGAGAAACGCGAGTTTTTTTCTGCGCGGAAGCGCCGTCTCATACTGTTCCAGATAACGCATCTTGTCGGCAGGCAGGAGTTCCGCTTCACAGCTGTCGAGCCCAAGTTCACCAGCGATTTCTGCGCCGATCGTACGGTCGTCGCCGGTCAGCATCCGGATGTTTTCGATGCCCAGCGCCCGCAGATCGGAAACCGCGCTCTTACTCTCCGGACGCAGACTGTCCGCGATCACGATGCAGCCGAGATATTGCCCGTTCTCCGCGACATAGACCTTTGTGCCGATCGCATCAGCAGGCTGATATGCAATACCGTTCGCCTCCATCAGTCTTGCATTGCCCGCAAGCAGAATCCCGCGGGAAGTCTCCGCAGAAAGCCCCTGTCCGGCGATCTCCTGCACGTTTTTCACGTTTTCCGGCGCACCGTCATACGCAGAGAGGATCGATCTTGCAATCGGATGTGTAGAATATTGCTCGCACGCAGCCGCACGGGCAAGCAGTCCGGTGCGGTCGATGCCGTCCGCCGGGATGCACTTGGATACTGCAAATTCGCCGACCGTCAGCGTACCGGTCTTGTCGAACACGACCGTCTGTACATTGCCGAGAATCTCCAGCGCGTTGCTGCCCTTGACCAGAATGCCGCGGCGCGATGCCGTGCCGATGCCGCTGAAAAATGTCAGAGGGATCGAAACGACCAGTGCGCAGGGGCAGGAAACGATCAGCGAGACCAGTGCGCGGTGAATCCAGACTGCCCATTCCCCACCGAATGCCAGCGGCGGAACCGTCGCAAGGAGCACTGCCAGCAGCACGACGGCAGGTGTGTAATACCGCGCAAACACCGAGATGAACCGTTCCGCGGGTGCTTTGCGTGCAGCGGCATTCTCCACCATGTCGATGATCTGGCTTGCGGTCGATTCGCCGAAATTCTTCGTTGTGCGGATCTTGAGCAGGCTGTCCTGATTGATGCTGCCGGAAAGCACCGTGTCGCCCGCACCCACACGGCGCGGAACAGATTCACCGGTCAGCGCCGCCGTATCGAGCATAGATGTGCCCTCCAGCACGGTGCCGTCCAGCGGGATGCGTGCGCCCGGCTTGACGAGGATCGTCTCCCCCACCGCGACCGCACCGCACGGGACGGTCAGCGTTCTGCCGCCGCGCTCCACCTCCGCCGTATCCGGCCGGATATCCAGCAGCGCCGCGATCGACCGCCGCGAACGCTGTACCGCAAGCGACTGGAAAAACTCGCCGATCTGATAAAACAGCATAACTGCCGCCGCTTCCGGATATTCCCCGACCGCAAACGCACCCAGCGTCGAAACGGACATCAGGAAATGCTCATCGAACACTCTGCCGCGCAGAATATTGCGGAGCGCCTGCCCGAGCACATCATAGCCCAGAATCAGATATGCCGGAATCAGAAGCGCCAGCACTGCCGCCGTCGGCGCGGAACAGAACGAAAGCACCATCCCGACCGCAAACAGCACACCGCCGCCGATCAGCCGCAGCGCCATGATCTTCGTTTCGTTCGTTTCTGACTGCTCTGCCGCCTTTTCCGCTTCCGCGGTCAGCAGCTTCACGGCGACCTCCGGCTCGTGTTCATGCACAATCGCTTCAATCTCCGGCAGGAACGCATCCGCCGGGAGAACGCTCTCCACGGTCAGCGTCTGCTTCACGAGATTGACCGCAGCCGCCGTGATATCCGGCAGTTTTCCGACCGCTTCTTCGATCTCCGCGGCGCAGTGCGGGCAGTCAAGTCCCTCAAGCTGAAACACGGAAATGCGGAGCGTCTGCGCGGCTGTCTCACAGGTCACGGCGACCTCCGGCTCGTTTTCATGCACGATTGCTTCGATCTCCGGCAGCAGTGCATCCGCCGGGAGAACGCTCTCCACGGTCAGCGTCTGCTTCATGAGATTGACCGCCGACGCCGTAATATCCGGCAGTTTTCCGACCGCTTCTTCGATTTCCGCGGCGCAGTGCGGACAGTCAAGTCCCGCGAGCCGATATACAAGTTCCATACGATCCCTCCGTTAAGTTGTTGCATCGATTGAGCAATTATTCAACCATACATCATAAAATACATCGGAATGGGAATGCGAAAACTGCATCCCCGCTTCCGAGGATTATTTCAGTTTTGTCCAGCCGAATGATTGATATGCGGCTGCGATTTCCTGCATCAGTTCCGTGCCGAATACCCAGACTTCCTCCCGCCACGGGTGTCCGAGATAGCCAAAACGCAAATTCTCATCCAGAAAGAAGTAATAGTCGCCGTCCGGGATAAAAGCGGGGAAATATGCGTTGTAAGAGCCGCCCGGCGCGTGTTCGTCCGGCACGGTCTGATCCTGCATCTCCGCTGGATTCCGCGGATCGAACAGAAAGCTCGAATGCTGCCAGTCGAGCGCGTAGATCTTCTGTCCGGCTGCGGTGATCCGGATGAGGATGTCCCGCATGCTCTCATTCAGCAGGTCGATCTGTTTCTCCGACATATCCCCGATTCCGTAGACCGCATAAGGCTCCGGCATCTGAAACGGCAGCGGAACCGCGAACGAATGCCCCTTGTATTCGTAGGAAGGGTGAAAATGCAGCGTATCATAGACATAATCCCAGATGGCTTTGTCCGCCGGTGTATGATCAATTAACATGGCAATCCCTCATTCTGCAATATGCTCCAGTGCCATATCGACAATTTTTTTCACATGGTCATCCGCGAGAGAATACCACACGATCTGCCCCTCCTTGCGGTATTTGACCAGCCGCGCCAGCCGCAGCGATTTCAGCTGATGCGACACGGCGGATTTCGTCACGCCGAGCAGTGCAGCCAGATCGACGCCGCACATCTCCTGATGTTCGAGCGCATGCAGAAGATGCAGACGGGTGCTGTCGCCGAACAGTTTGAACAGCGTGGCAAGGTCCTGATAGGTTTCCGGCGCAAGGGATGTTTCCCGCGCCTTCGTAACGATCTCCTCGTGGATGATCTCCGGTTCATTCATCTGCTGCATCCTGTTCGCTCCTTCCGGTTGAATGATTGTTCAACTATACATAGTATAACACATCCAGTCCGAAATTGCAAGTCCATTCTCAATTTTCGGCAGGACGCACAAAAGCGCAGGGTACATTTGCACCCTGCGCTCATGAATATTACAGTGTATCCAGTCCTGCCAGAGATTTGAGGATCTTTGTGTTGTCCTCCGGCGTAAGGTTGCCGTCGTTGTTCACATCCGCATTTTCCTTGCCCTGCTCGGTAAGGGTTGCGCTGGTATCCTCTGCAAGCACTCTGCTCAGGAGAACCGCATCCGAAACCGTGACCTTGCCGTCGTTGTTCACGTCGCCGCGCACACCGTTCGTCTTCGGAGCGGTGGTGGTGACTGCCGGCGCCGTAGTGCCGGGCTGTGCGATCGTGACCTCGCCTGCCGCATATTTCACGGTGATCTCGACAGTCGATGCGCTGTCATCCGGCTGGATGATGTAGCCGTTCACAGCGTCGCCGCCGATCACGGTACCGCCCGAAACAGACGGCTCTTCTGCATGATTGCCTTCCGGTGCCGTCACCTTAACAATCATCGGCTCGCTCTTATTATAGGTGCCGGTGAAGGAGGAATTGCCCAGCTTGATCGTGTTGAACTGCACATCGCAGCTGCTCTGGTTCACCTTTGCGGTGACGGTCTGCTGAGAGATCGCGCTGCCGAGCCAGTTCGTGAGGATCTGGCGTGCTGCGGTGTCGCGGGACTGCCAGAACGTCGTAATCGGGCTCACGTTCTCGGTGAACACTTCTGCGCCGGTCTTCGTTGTCGTCTGACCGGGATTCTGTCCCGGATTCTGCTGACCGGGGTTCTGCTATCCGGGGTTTGCCGGATCCTGCTGACCGTCGCCTGCGTCCTGACCGGGATTCTGGCCCCAGTTGCC
>JAFZPL010000143.1 GCA_017550355.1 Oscillospiraceae bacterium
GACCGATATCGGCGGTCTGGGCTTCAATTTCAAGTGGAATATGGGCTGGATGAACGATATGCTCTCCTATATGTCGATGGATCCGCTGTACCGCGCATTCAATCACGACAAGCTCACATTCTCCTTCTTCTACTGCTTCTCCGAAAACTATGTCCTGCCGATCTCGCATGATGAGATCGTTCACGGAAAGTGCTCGATGATCGAAAAGATGCCCGGTCTGGACGGCGATAAATTCGCATCGTACCGCGCATTCCTCTGCTATATGTTTGCACATCCGGGCAAAAAGCTGCTGTTCATGGGACAGGAGTTCGGTCAGCGCAAGGAATGGGACTACAAGCACGAGCTCGACTGGGCGCTCCCCGCGGAGTATCCGATCCACAAGGAGCTCCAGCAGTTCTCCAAGGCGCTCAACAAATTCTATCTCGACACACCGGCTCTCTGGGAAAACGATGATTCCTGGAAGGGCTTCAGCTGGATCTCCAACGACGATTACCGCCAGAGCGTGATCGCGTTCCGCCGCATCGACGACAGCGGAAACGAGATCATCGCCGTCTGCAACTTCGTGCCGGTCAAGCGCGAGGATTACAAGATCGGTGTACCGTATGCAGGCACCTACGTGAAGGTGTTCGATTCCGATTCTCCGGAATTCGGCGGCAGCGGCATCGCACTGGCAAAGGTAGAGTCCGCAGCATTCGGTATGCATGGCTTTGAGCAGTCGATCGCACTGACACTCCCGCCGCTGTCCGTGCAGTATTTCAAATATGTCCCGAAAAAGGAAAAGAAAGCTGCAAAGCCAGAAGTGAAGGCGAATGCAGTCCCGGCAGAGACGCCGGCAGCCGAAGCACCGGCAAAGCCTGCAAAGAAGGCAAGCACCAGGAAAGCAAAGGCGGAAACGGCTGTGACCGAAACGCCGGCAAAACCCGCAAAGAAGGCAAGCACCAGGAAGGCAAAGGCGGAAACGGCTGTGACTGAGACGCCGGCAGCGGAAGCACCGGCAAAGCCCGCAAAAAAGGCAAGCACCAGGAAAGCAAAGGCGGAAACAGCTGTGACCGAGACGCCGGCAGCCGAAGCACCGGCAAAGCCCGCAAAGAAGGCAAGCACCAAGAAGGCAAAAGCGGAAGCGGCTGTGACCGAGACGCCGGCAGCCGAAGCACCGGCAAAGCCCGCAAAAAAGGCAAGCACCAGAAAGCCCAAGACGGAGCAAACATCTGAGAACGCACCGGAGGCGCCGAAAAAGCGCAGCAGAAAGCCTAAGTCCGATGCAGACAAGAACGCATAATAAAAAGGAGGCGACTCTGCATGTATATCAAAAAAGAAGTGATCGCCATGCTGCTGGCGGGCGGTCAGGGTTCGCGCCTGTACGCACTGACACAGGATATGGCAAAGCCGGCTGTCCCGTTCGGCGGCAAGTACCGTCTGATCGACTTTCCGCTTTCCAACTGCACCAATTCCGGCATCGACACGGTGGGCGTGCTGACACAGTATCAGCCGCTGGTGCTGAATGATTATATCGGAAACGGTGAGCCGTGGGATCTCGACCGCATGAACGGCGGCGTCCACGTTCTCCCGCCTTACGAGAGCAAGTCCGGTGCATCGTGGTATGAAGGCACCGCAAACGCAATTTATCAGAACATCAGCTTCATTGAGCGCTACGATCCGGAATACGTCGTCGTTCTGGGCGGCGATCACATCTACAAGATGGATTATTCCAAGATGGTCGATTACCACAAGAAGATGAACGCCGATCTCACGATTGCAGTGCTGGATGTCCCGCGCTCCGAAGCGAGCAGAATGGGCATCATGATCTGCGACAGCGAAATGCGCGTGACGGATTTCGTGGAAAAGCCGAAGGAGCCGAAATCGACACTGGCTTCGATGGGCATTTACGTCTTCACATGGGCAAAGCTCAAGAAGTATCTGATCGAAAACGAAAACGCCAACACCGGCTCGAAGGATTTCGGCAAGGACATCATCCCTTCCATGCTCAACAACGGCGAGCGCCTGTTTGCATACACGTTTGAGGGCTACTGGAAGGATGTCGGCACGCTGGATTCGCTCTGGGATGCCAACATGGATCTGCTGGCACCGGCAGAACAGCTCAATCTCTACGACAAGACATGGCGCATCTATTCCCGCCATATGAATCTGCCGCCGCAGTATATCGGCACGGATGCAGAGGTCGAGAATTCGATGATCACGGAGGGCTCCGTGATCCACGGCAAGGTCGATTTCTCCGTCATTTTCGGTAATGTGACGATCGAAGAGGGCGCGACGGTGCGGTACAGCGTCGTCATGCCGGGCACGGTCATCAGATCGGGCGCGGTCGTCGAATATGCGATCGTAGGCGAGGAATGCGTGATCGGCAAGAACGCGCATGTCGGCAGAAGCCCGGAGGAATACGACAACCGCGACGAGTGGAGCATCGCCGTGACCGGCCACAGGATCACGGTCAGTGACGGCAAGGATGTCCTGCCCAAGCAGATTCTCTCGGAATCAATCTGAGGAAAGGGAGGCGCAGAAAAATATGGCAAGCAATCAGAATATTCTGGGACTGGTTTTCGCCAGTGTCAATAACGAAGCAGTGCTGGATCTCACCAAGAACCGCACGATGGGCAGCGTTCCGTTCGGCGGCAGATACCGTCTGATCGACTTCCCGCTTTCCAATTTTGTCAATTCGGGCATTTCACAGGTGGGCGTCATCACCAAGCGCAATTACAGCTCTCTGCTCGATCATGTCGGATCCGGCAGAGAATGGGACCTCGCACGCAAAAAGGGCGGTCTGCACCTGCTGCCGCCGTACAGCCACACCGGCGCGACCATGTATAACGGCCGCCTCGATGCACTCGGAAACGTCTGGAGCTTTGTGGAGAATTCCGCAGCGGACTATGTCGTCCTGAGCAACTGCGACGTGATCACGAGCCTTGATTTCCGTCCGGCAATCAAGGCGCATATCGAATCGGGCGCGGACATCACCGCGATCTATGCCAAGGGCTATTACGATCAGCTCAAGGACTGCCGCGCAACGATCTTCGGCATCGGCGGCGACGGCTTCGTGAACGATGTGACCATTGATCCGCCCATGACCGGCAACTGCAATCTCGGGCTCGATATGTTCGTCATGAGCAAGGAATTCCTGCGGCGGATCGTCAAGGAATCCATGAGCCGGAGCAAGTGCAGCCTGCGCCGGGATATCCTGCTCGACCGCAACGCGAAATACCGCATTCTCGCCTATGAGCACACGGGCTACTTCGCAAAGATCGACTCGCTGGAGAGCTATTTCCGCTCAAACCTCGCACTGCTGGACGATGCAAAGCGTGCGGCGCTGTTCCCGAAAGCGCGTCCGGTCTACACCAAGACCAAGGACAACGCGCCTGTCCGCTTCGGACTGGAATCGCATATCCGCAATTCGCTCATCGCAGACGGCTGCGTGATCGACGGCAAGGTGGAGAACTGTGTGATCTTCCGCGGCGTCAAGATCGGCAAGGGCTCCGTCGTGCGGGACAGCATTATCACACAGGGAACCGTGATCGGCGCGAGATGCTCCATCCGCAACGTCATCACGGACAAGAACGTGCTGATCGCAGACGAGCGCCAGCTGACCGGTTCTGCCGGCTATCCGCTCTATATCAGCAAGGGCGCTGAGATCTGAGATGAAGATCGAGTGTCTTCTCTGCCGTCACAGCTGGGATGCACCGGATCCGGAGATCGCCGCCGATTGTCCGAGATGCGGATATTCGGCGGCATTTCGCAGACTGGATTTCCTCTTTGCGGGATCGTGCAGACCGGAACGCTGTCACAGTGCGGAAAACGATGAGAGCAGATACTGGGGCGAACTGCTGATGGGCAGACCGCACGGCTTCGGCATCATGCATATGTATAACGGCGTGCGCTATGAGGGCTTTTTCCGGAACGGCAACTATTCCGGACTCGGGCGGACGCTCGTTGAGCCTGTGAAAGGCGACAAAAAGGGTGAATGGTACGAAGGTGCCTATTTCATGGGACGCCGTCAGGGCAGAGGAGAAGCACACTATAAATCAGGGCTCTGCTACCGGGGCGATTTCGCCTCCAACACCGAAACCGGCTTCGGCACGCTGCACTGTCCGGACGGCGCGGTCTACACCGGTGAATTCCGCAGCGGAAAGTTCAACGGTGAAGGCACGCTCAAAATGGCAAACGGCGACATCTACACCGGCTGCTTCCTGTTCGGCAGGTTTTCCGGCGACGGACGGTGTACGTACAGCAGCGGCGGCTATTACAGCGGCAAATGGCGGGACGGTCTTTGGAACGGTCCCGGGGAGCTCGCACTTCCGACAGGCGTCCGGCTCAGGGGCGTTTTCAGCAAGGGCGAGATAGACGGAACCTTCACGGTTCACCGGCCGGACGGCTCCGTCGGCTACGGCGTATGGAAGAACGGCGTGTTCCAGTCGGGAACCGGCGCTCATCCGGCAGAAGATGCATAGGATCCAATGATCACCAGCCGCGGTGCGCGATGCAGATGCGGCGCCGGAAAGGGAGGAAAAATATGAATATTTTATATGCAGCAAGTGAAGCAAGACCTTATGTCGCATCCGGCGGACTTGCAGACGTCGCAGGCGCTCTGCCGCTTGCACTGAACAAGAAGGGGCATGACTGCCGCGTGGTTATCCCGCTCTATAAGTCGATCGGCGATGATGCACGCAAGGAGATGACCTTCATCACCTCGATCACGGTTGACGTGGCCTGGCGAAAGCAGTACTGCGGCATTTTCTCGGCAGTGCATCAGGGTGTGACCTACTATTTCATTGATAACGAGTATTATTTCAAGCGTGACGGCATTTACGGCTTTTATGACGACTGCGAACGCTTTGTCTTCTTCAGCCGCGCCATTCTGGAAATGCTGCGCGTGATCGACTTCCACCCCTCCGTTATCAACTGCAATGACTGGCAGACTGCACTCACCCCGGTCTACTACCAGATCTTCTACAAGTATCAGGAGGGCTTCAACAATATCCACACCGTCTTCACGATCCACAATATCCAGTATCAGGGCAAGTACGGCAAGGAAGTGCTGAACGAGCTGATGGGTATTCCGATGTATCACGCAAATCTGCTGGAATACGACGGCAACGTGAACATGATGAAGGGCGCGATCGAGACTGCCGACAAGATCACTACGGTCTCGCCGAGCTACGCCTGGGAGATCCTCGATCCGTGGTATTCCCACGGTCTCGACAGAGCGCTGACCAACAAGCAGTACAAGCTGACGGGCTTCCTGAACGGCATCGACGTAGACAGCTACAATCCCGCAACGGACGAAGCGCTTGCCTCGGACGGCTATCAGCAGTATGACGCAGATCATCTGGAGAAAAAGCTCGCCTGCAAGAGAGCACTCTGCGCAGAGCTCGGTCTCCCGCAGGACGATCAGCCGCTTGTCGGCATCTGCACGCGCTTTGTGGCGCACAAGGGCATCGACCTCATCCGCTACGTGTTCGAGGAGATGATCCAGAACGGCCTGCATTTCGCGATCCTCGGCAGCGGTGAACGCATCTACGAAGACTTCTTCAAGGAGATGGCGTGGCGCTATCCGCAGTGCGTAAGCGTGACGATCGGCTTCTATCCGCAGCGTGCGCGCCGGATCTATGCCGGCTGCGACATGTTCCTGATGCCGTCGCAGAGCGAACCCTGCGGCCTTGCACAGATGTATTCGATGCGCTACGGCACCATCCCGATCGTGCGTGAAACGGGCGGTCTGCGCGATTCCGTGCGCGACGCCGGCGGCGAAAACGGCACTGGCTTCACGTTCAAGACCTACAATGCTCACGATATGCTCGGTGCATGCCTCCGCGCAAGAGACGCCTACAACAGCAAGGAGGTCTGGCAAACCATCCAGAAGCAGGCAATGGCAGCTGATTTCAGCTGGGCACAGTCTGCGGAGCTCTATCTCGGACTTTACCGCGAGCTGGAGAACTGGAACAGCTGAGTATACGGGCAGCAGGTCTAAGCATTCATTAAAATGTTTTCCGCGTGTACCGGGTTTCGGTACACGCGGATTTATTCAGACCGTTTGCCCGCGAAAATGATAGAGAAACTGTGTTGCGTATTAGTCAATTTCACAGTATTTCGTTTTTGCTATTGACAATTTTAGCAAAGATGTGGTATAATGAATCATTCCAATATGTAAGGAGAACATGTAAAATGGTTGAACAGACACTTTGTCCCAATTGTAAGATCCAGTTGAACCGCGCCCGCATCGAGGAGTGGTCCACCGGAAATATCCTGCTGAAACAGCTGCAGAAGATCGTCGACAACGCCGGCATCTCCATTTTCCACTGCAAGCAGTGCGGCAAGATCGAAATCTATAAAGCACCGTCGAAATAACCCGAGCAGAACGTCCGGTATCCCTGCCGCCCGCTGCTTCACGGCAGCCTGCCCCGCCCTGCTTTGGCTATCATAATCCATCCGCCCACACGATCAATTACGAGAGGAGTACAGACTATGAAATTTTACGAAAACGCCGAAAAGAAGATCATTGCCCTGCGGGACGATGATGAGGCAGAGCTGAACGGCCTGACCGAGATCAAGCCGAACACCACAGACGCAGCAAAGGAAAAGCATGTCCCGGTCGTTTCGCGCGAGGGGCAGACCGTCACGGTGATGGTCGGCAGCGCCGCGCATCCGATGACCGATGCCCACTATATCGGCTGGATCATGCTGGAGACGAAAAACGGCGTGGAGCGCAAGGATCTTGCGCCGGCAGACGAGCCCGCGGCACAGTTCTTCGCGGATGAGGACGACGAGATCGTCGCCGCCTATGCATGGTGCAATCTGCACGGGCTCTGGGGGACGACGAACTGAGCGCATCTGCGCAATGAGGAACAGGCTATGGAGATCAGACAAACCGTGCGGAACGGGATGCCGATCATCAACGGCATCTGGTATGTCGAACAGCAGGCGGTGATGCGGTACCGGATCTGGGACACGCCCGCCGGCAGAAGACTCACTCCGATGAAGCAGCCGGAGCGCCCGATGTTCGGCCAGCGATACCTTTTCTTATGGCAGAGCGAGATCCTGTTTCCGGAAATGAACGGCACGCTCCGTTTCGGCAGACTGCGCGATCCCCAATGCGGCTGTCTCTATTTTCTGGATTCACAGACAGAAGCCGTGATCTGGGTGGCATCCTTCGGCTATGCGGCGCCCTTTGTAAAGGGGACGCGGTACGGCAGCCGGGTGATGCTTGCCACAAACGACGGTGAGCTCTGGCAGGTGACACTCAAGACACCTCTGGATGTTGATTTCACGATCATGAGCCAGAGCGGTCTGATACAGCACATCAAGTAAACGAACGACACAAATCAAAACGGGGATGCGATCTGCGGTATGCGGGACTTCTGCGGGCGGTTTCTGCCGCCTGCGTCCTGACAGACGGTTCTGCACAACGCAAGACGCTTTCCCGTTCAGCAACAGAATCGAAGGAGTTTTTTCATTATGTCCTGGGAACAATCGGCACTTTTCTATCACATCTATCCGCTGGGCCTCTGCGGCGCACCGTGGCAGAATCCGGGCGGAGAACCCGTCAGCCGCATCAACGCGATCTATGAATGGATCCCGCATCTCAAAAAGATGCATGTGAACGCGATCTATTTCTCCCCGCTCTGGGAATCCGGCACCCATGGCTACGACACCCACGATTACACGAAGCTCGACCGCCGTCTCGGCACCAATGAGGACTTCGCAAAGCTCTGCGACACCCTCCACGCAAACGGCATCCGCATCGTGATCGACGGCGTGTTCAACCATGTGGGACGCGGCTTCTTCGCCTTTGAGGATGTCCTCCGGAACGGGCAGCAGTCTCCCTATTGCAGCTGGTTCTGCAATCTCTGGTTCGGCGGCTCGAACCGCTTCGGCGATCCCTTCTGCTATGAGTCGTGGCACGGCTGCGAAGAGCTGGTCAAGCTGAATCTGCGCAACAACGATGTTGTGAATTATCTGGAGAACGCCATTCTCGGCTGGATGGATCAGTTCCACATCGACGGCATCCGCTTTGATGCCGCAGACTGCATCGACCACGATTTCTTCCGCCGCATCCGCCACACAGTCAAGAGCAAGAACCCCGACTGCTGGCTGATGGGCGAGCTGATCCACGGCAACTACGCGCAGTACGCAAACCCCGGCATGCTCGATTCCTCCACGAACTATGAGTGCTGGAAGGGCATCTGGTCTTCGCACAACGACAAGAACTATTTCGAGATCAACTACGCGATGAACCGGCAGAAGGACATCTATCCCGGCCTCCTGCTCTACAATTTCGCGGATAACCACGACGTCGCAAGACTGGCAACGCAGCTGCGCGACAAGCGCCATCTCCCGCTGGTGTATGCTCTGGTCTATGCAATGCCCGGTATCCCGTCCGTCTATTACGGCTCGGAATTCGGCATTGAGGGCGCAAAGCAGCAGGGCTCAGATGAAAACCTCCGTCCGGCGCTGAAATTTGCCGACATGCACGCAGAGGAAAATGACCTGACCAGATTCCTCTACCGTCTCGGTGCGGCATATGAAGCAAAGGAAGCCCTGCATACCGGCAGCTTCTGCACGGTGGAGGTGCGCAATCAGCAGCTTGTGTTCCGGCGCGGTGAAGGCGACGGCGCAGTGTACTGCGTGCTCAATTTGCAGGACTGCCCGATGGATCTCCCGCTTCCGATCGGCGGCGACGGCTGGTACAATCTGCTGACCGGCGAGCCCGTCCAGGCGACCGGACGCATCAACGCACCGGCATTCAGCGCCATGTGGATCGCGAAATCCTCTCCGGAGGAGCTTGTCCGCATGACCGCAGATGTGACCGTGACGGATATCCCGCAGACCGAGCAGCCGAAGCAGGAACAGCCCGCAGAGCCGGAGGAGATCTCCGAGACAGCAGTGGAAACGGCTGAGACAGCAGAACCCGCAGAAGAACCCGCTGCACCGGTGGAAATGACCGCGGCGGAGCTGGTCTGGAAGCTGAGTCTGCTTGACCGCTGCATGACGCGCGAAAAGCTGACGGAAGCATTCGGCAGAGAGCCGGAGAGCAAGCAGGAGGGCAGCAACACCGTCTATGAATTCACATTTGACGGCGGCGTGAAGCTGCGCTGCTGGGGCGATCCGATTCTCCGTGCGGCACTTCAGTACAACGACAGGGCATTTGAAATCGTGCTGTGATCTGCTGTGTCAGACGCAGAGCGCTTATGACAGACGTAAGCCCCCGACGGTATCGGTCGGGGGCTGGTTTGTATTTATTGGATCGGGATCTCGTTGCCGTTGATGCGGACTGCGGTCAGACCTTCCATCTCAACAGGCGATGCGAAATAATAGGATTTTTGGAGCGAATATGTGTAAGAATCCGTTGTGCCGGGTTCGAGGGATGCACCCGCGGCTGCACTGTAAAGCCAGCCCTTTGCAAGCTTGATCGGCTGTTCTGTTCCGTCTGCGTATACTGCCGTAAAGTTCAGCGGTTCCACATCATCTCCGTATGCTCTGCCCCAGTAAAGCGGCTTTGCAAGACTGCCGGAACGGACGGTTTCAAACTCCATCGTGAACGGTGTCAGCTTCATCGTGTCAAAGACATTCTCGTTTGTATCGTTCGGCAGCGTTCCGCCGTACGGCACATGTACGCCCTTGCGCACTGTGATATCAGTCAGCGGATAGGTGCGTTCTGTTCCCTTGAATGTGACCTTAATTTGTTTGTCCTGCAATGTGGTATCCGGCTTCAGGCAGATACGGAATATCCCGTGATATGCGCCGTCCGTGCCGCGTTCCGCATTTTCTCCGCCGATCACGCCGGTAAATTCAAACGGTTCGGAATCCGCTGTGATCAGGTCTGCCATCAAATTTTCAGTATCCGCAAACAACTCCGGATATGCAGTCTGCTGTTCCAGATCGTTTGACAGGTTGTAGTGATATGCAAGGTACACCGAATCGGTATCCGCAAGCAGTGCATCATAGGTGATCGTATAGCCGTCACCCTGAATTACATCACCGAGGTCGATTCCCATGCCGGTGAAATCATATTCGATCTCCTCTTCGGATTTCGAGGAGAAATACTTTGTGAAGATCCCCTTATAGTCCCAGTTGTTCACAGCGCCGACCGTGACCGTCCCAAATACCAGAACCGCCGCCGCTGCTGCCGTGATCCGGAGCAGACGGTGCTTCCCGGTGCGGTGCTGTCTGATCTTCCCGTGTGCAGCCTGCGCCTGCATCTGCGCTGCCTTCTCGCGGAGCGTATCCTGATCTACAGTGATCTGCTCCATCATCTTCTGATAAGCTGTCATAACGCAAAACCTCCTTTAATTGCTTCCTTGCCCTGGTCAGCCACGAACTGACTGTGTTTTCCCGTTTTTTCAGAATCGCGGCGATCTCTTTGACGGAATATTCCTCATAATAATAAAGATAGATCACATCCCGGTATTCCGGACGAAGCCTGCGGACTGCCTGCATGAGCGCCTCCGTTTCCGGGCTGACGATCCCGCCGCTGTCCGACAGATGCTGTGCAACCTCCTCCGTCAGCGCGGTATTGCGCGTATGGCGGGCGGATTTGAGATAATTCCGGCAGCGGTTTACTGTCATCCGGATCAGGAACGCTTTCGCGTCCGGATGTGCGGTAAAGGTCTTGCCGGTCTCCAGCAGCTTCAGGAACGTGTCCTGCACGATATCCTCCGCTTCTGCGCGGTCTCCGGTGTGCTGCACCGCGATCCGCAGCAGCATATTATAGTGTGCCTTTACAAGATCTTCAAACCCGATCGTTTCCATCCGCTCACCCCCTTGCTAAAATTTGAGTACTGTTTCAAATGCGCATCTGAATCGGCGGAAAAATCTGCCGGCGGAAATGTCCGCTGCGTCTCCCCGCTCACTTATAAAACAACTGAGCAGACGGTTTCCGTGCACAAAACGAAAATTAAAATAAAAAATAATATAAAACCTGTGATATTTTGCCGTGCCCGATCGTTTACAGTATAGAAGCGCTTCAAAAGATAAACCGAAAGGATGTGAACCCCCGTGACTCAGCAGGAAATGGAAGAGATTTACCTGCGGCATCATGCCTCTGTGTACAGACTGGCGTATGCATACTGCAAAAACCGCGAGGAAGCGGAGGATCTCACATCCGAGGTGTTCCTCAAGCGTTTCGCATACGAAAAACCGTTTGCGGACAGTCAGCATGAAACAGCCTGGATCATGCGCGTGACCGTCAACCTTGCAAAGGATCTCCTGAAATCGTTCCGGTACCGGTTCAGCGTCCCGCTGGACGATGCCGACCAGACATTCGAGTTGGAGGAGGAGAGTGAGGTCTGGCACGCCGTGATGAATCTGCCGGCGAAATACCGGTCAGTGATCCATCTCTATTATTATGAGGGCTATTCCGCCGCAGAGATCGCAAATCTGACGGACTGTTCCGAAACAGCCGTTCAGACACAGCTTTACAGGGCAAGAGGACTGCTCAAAAAAACGCTTGGAGAGGAGTTTTTGATATGAAACGGATCGAACATTATTGCAGTGCGGTCGAACAGATCAAGCACGAACCGAAGAAGATCGAGGAGGTACTCGCCATGAAAAAGGAAAATAAGCAGATCAAAATGACTAAGGGCGGCAAGGCTTTCGGCGCTGCGATCGCAGCGGCACTTGTCTGCGCGAATATTGCCGGTGCATGCTGGCTGATGAACAGAAACAGCACCAACAGCGAACTGACTGCACCCGCAGCGTCCGCACCGGAAACATCCATTGCCCTTGAAACGACGGAGCCTGCAGCGCCAGCAGCACAGGCACCGGCAGGAACCGCAGCCTTTGCAGAGGAAAAGCCGAAATTCGGCGCAACCCTCTATGACGGTTTTTCTCTGGAGGAAATGGATCGTCTCGAAGGGCTCATCGCAGAAAACGTTGCCTCTGAAGCGGAGGCAGACGTCATGCTCCGCACGGTGAGCTATTACGCAGGAAATGCAGTGCTGAAAAAAAACGGAACGGTGGTCTTTGACGGCAGAACCGCATACTCACACATTGTCCCGATCTCGAACCTGAACGGCTTCACGCTGGAGATCTCTCCGGAAGCTTTGGATTCGCCGTTGCCGGACTGCGAACT
Organism: Oscillospiraceae bacterium; assembly: GCA_017550355.1. Taxonomy (GTDB): domain Bacteria; phylum Bacillota; class Clostridia; order Oscillospirales; family Ruminococcaceae; genus Firm-04. The sequence goes on from JAFZPL010000143.1 coordinate 12,080, forward strand.
GTTCATCAATGCATATCTGATGAAGCCGACGGACGCAGCCAACCTCGCTGTGCTGGATCAGAAGGAAACCCTGCTCAGCCAGAAGATCATGCTGTCCGGCCACGATACTGTAACGCTTCCGCTCGAGCTGCATTCCGAAAACGGAAGCATCGGGGCGATACCTGCAACTGAAACAGATGAGAATGCGAACTGGATGCTGGATATCGAACTGAGCTACCGTCCGCGTGTCTGCGCAAACGAAGCCGATGAAGGCAACTTTGTCCAGGGAGTCCATTTCACAGTGACGACAGACGGCACCGACGAAACAACCTACACGCCCGCTCAGCTCGACGAGAAGTATCCGCTCGCACAGCAGATCGAATACCAGGGCGGCAATAACGACAAAGATGAGAAACTGGATCTTCCGGCTGACTTCAAGCCGCAGAACGGCGCGGCGATGCTCTCTGAGGACGGAAGCTGGGTGGAAGAGCTCATCGCAACGGCAGCTACCTTTGAAGAATCCACGGCGGAAATGCGTGCGATCCAGTCTTACTACGCAGCCGGCTCTGCACTCATGCAGAACGGTACCGAGCTGACCGGATTCTACGACCGCGAAAACAATGGTCCGATGCAGGAGCTGACCACCCTTGACGGTCTCACCTTTGAGATCCGTCCGGATGCATCCGCACAGGTCAGCGGCGACTGCGAAGTCCGGATCGCAGCGTTCCTGATGCCCTCCGCAGAGGCGCAGGAAGAGCAGGTCTACAATGACCTCGGCGAACCGTTCACCACGGTGAAACTCTCCGGCAGCGATGCTGTCAGCGTGCCTGTGAAGCTGAATCTCAGCGCACTCGACAAGCTGAAGGTCAGCAGCCCCGCAGAGATGGACGGCTGGGTGCTGCGCCTTGTGGTCTCGTTCCACCCGCTCGTGGATGCAGAGGAGACCTTCGACATCGGCCGCCAGTACGCCTTCACACTGAATACGAAATAATCCGCAATATCCGATCACTTCGGGGGGAATCTGTCACAGCAGATTTCCCCCGTGTCATTTTATATTTTCCTCTTGCATTTTTTCCGGTACTGTGGTATAATAGAAAAAATTCCGGGAGGAAAAGCAAATGAGCAATGAATATTCGCATCTCATCGACCTCAACGATTA
>JAFZPL010000144.1 GCA_017550355.1 Oscillospiraceae bacterium
ATCCGATGTTGACCGGCTGTACAGATCGAGGCGTGGCTCAGTTTGGTAGAGCGCTGCGTTCGGGACGCAGAGGCCGCAGGTTCAAGTCCTGTCGCCTCGATTCATCCCTGCTTTCACAGGCAGGGCATTATTTATGATGTGAGATTTTAATATCGAGGCGTGGCTCAGTTTGGTAGAGCGCTGCGTTCGGGACGCAGAGGCCGCAGGTTCAAGTCCTGTCGCCTCGACTTCTCACAAAGACCGCTCCGGATTTCTCCGGGGCGTTTTTTTTTGCTGCCGGTATACTATATATAGTAGCACAAATCACAACCGCCTTAATCCGTACCGTTTCCGGCACTTTCACATATGCATTCCAAATATTCCAGCCAGTAATATTGCAATCATGAAATATACCGGAAATATCGTCCCGCATCATTGACTTTTCAATGAAAATATGCTATTATATAAAATAGATAGATATGGCTGCACGTTCGCTTTACAGACTGTATTATCAGCACAATAAATTGCATTCAGGAGATGGATTGTATGAAAACCTCATTCCACATGATGTACTCCCAGAAAGAAGTTGAAAACCGCATCCGAGAGCTTGCTGCACAGATCTCCTCCGATTATCAGAACGTCACCGAGGACGATCCGTTGCTTGCGCTCTGCACCCTGCGCGGTGCCGTCTTCTTCTTCACAGATCTTGTCCGCGCACTGTCAGTCCCCTGTGAGGTCGATTTTCTCAAGGTTCACAGCTACACCGAAGGCACGCGTCCCGTCGGTGCGCCCGTGTTCGATCTCGGCGAGGACATTGTGCTCAAGAACCGCCATGTGCTGATCGTTGAGGATATCATCGACACCGGCGCGACGATGGACGCGATGCTCGATCTCTTCCGCATGAAGGATCCCGCGGATATCCGCATCTGCTCGCTGCTTGACAAGCCCGACCGTCGTCTCCCGAAATATCAGGACACGATCCACGCGGATTATCTCGGATTCAAGATCCCCGATCAGTTTGTGATCGGCTGGGGACTCGATTACGACGGAAAATACCGTTTGCTCAAGGATATCATGTATCTCGAATTCCACAAGGACTGAATGTGCCCGCACATCATGACAGAGAGGAGGATGGAACATGAAGCAGCAGAATATCCTGAAAGCCGCTGTTCCGACAGCAGCAGCCGCCTGTGTGCTCACTGCGATCGGCTGTGCGCTGGTGTATCATTTTGCACCGCAGCTGTTCCCCGTCTCCAGTGATGTGTCCGCACTCTGCGGTGATGTGAATGTCGATTCCAAAATCACGATCGCGGATCCCGTTATGCTTGCGCGGTACTGCGCAGAGGACATCACCTGCGGCATCACGGAGGACGGACTCTCAAACAGCGACATCAACGGCGATCATTTTGTTACCGCGGAGGACACCTCCGCCCTGCTTCACATGCTCGCATTCGGAAAATTCACGCCGGACGGCAAGCCGATCATCAACGGCACGACCGCACCGGCAGTCACGGACAGCACCGAATCCTCGGAAACGGTGACCGAAACAACAGAAACAACAACGGAGTCTCTCGCAGCGTCAGCGGAAACCTCCGATACAGCGCTGGAAACGACCGTCACTGAGCCCATTGAGCCCAATCCGCCCGCAGAAAGCGTCACGGTCGGCGGCATCAGCGTTCCGCTTGGCATCTCCGCGCAGGATCTGACCGGCATATTCGGCACACCGGACGAACAGTTTGAGATGGAGTACCGCAATTCGACGATTCTCTACACTATTTTCGCGGACGACCCCGCGCACACGGTCATCATGATCTCCTCGGACAACATCGTTTCCGGCTTCTATGCGATCTGCACGGAATGTGCCTTGCCGGAGGGCTATGAGGCCACACAGTACATCGACTCTCATGCAGACGGCACCGGCGAACAGTATGCCGTGCTGATTCTCCGCGAGGGCGTCTCGATTGATGTGCGTGACCTCATCAATCAGAGCGACCTCTATTCCTACGCCAAGCTGAATTATTACGCTGTCAACGGTCTCCGCGCTGCCCGCGGGATCCCGACGCTGAAATGGAGCAATCCCGGTGCTGCTGTCGCACTGAAATTTGCACGCGATATCGCGGACGGCGAGGGTGATGCATCAAAGCATCTCGGCGCAGGCGGCGTTCCTACCGATCAGCGCCTGCTGGATGCCGGCATTGACTGGTGTGCCTTCGGCGAAAACCTCGACATGGGCTACACTGATCCGTTTGCCGCGCTCAACGGCTGGCTGCGCTCCACAAAAGGCCACCGCAAGCCCATCCTCTCCGAAAAATACAAGAATATCGGCATCGGATTCGTGTATGATGCAGATTCAGAATACAAAATATACGGTGCACAGGAATTTTTCACGCTGTTTGATGAATAACAACGGAAAGAAGGGACGAATTACCATGAAGCTGTCTGATATTTTTCATTTTACAGGAAAAACAGCAGCCTTCACCGCACTTGCTGCGTTGAGCTGTGCAATCGGCTGCAAGTTCTTATCGAATCCGTTTCCTGTTTCCGGTGCCGTATCCGTTCTGACCGGTGATGTCAATGTCGATTCCTGCATCACCATTTCCGATGCCATTCTGCTTGCAAGATGCTGCGCTGAAGATCTCTCCTGCGGCATTACTGAAGCAGGACTTGCAAACAGCGACCTCAACAATGACGGCATCGTGAACATAGATGACTGCACGGAATTGCTGCGGCTGCTTGTATACGGCAAATTTACAGCAGACGGCAAACCGATTGTCAACGGTACAACCGCACCCGCCGAAACCACAGCAACCGCTGTACAAACCACCACTGCTGCACCAGTCACTGCAGCTACAATCATCACTGCACCAACTGCCACTACAACAACGACGACTGTCACAACCACCACAGCCACCACAATTCCGACCGCCACCACTGCCGCGACGACCACAACAGCAAAAACCACCTGCAAGACCATGAAAGTGGGCAGCACTGTACTGCCGATGGATCTCCCGCTTTCCACATTTACGGACAGAACTGCCCCGACGGAACTGCTTACCCAGAAATATCAGAACGGGGACATCACCTTTGCTGTATATGCAAGTGATCCCGCCAGAATGATTATTGTCATTGCCGACGAAGCCGGAATCATCGGATATTATGCAGTCGGAACACAGTTTTCTGTGCCGGACGGCTTCTCTGTCACCGATTACGTGGACAGCCATCCGGAGGGTACCGGCAAAACCTATGCACAGCTCGTTTTGCGCAAAGGCAGCAGCATCAATTTCTCATCCGTTGCGGACAAGAGCGATCTATCCGTGCTGTCCAAACTCAATTTCTACGGTGTCAACGCGCTGCGTGGCATTCATGATATGAAACCGCTGAACTGGAGTACCGCCGCAGAAAAATCCGCCCGCGAACACAGCGAGGAAATGGCAAAGCTCAATTATTTTGACCACGCAAGCTATGACGGTACAAAGTTCAGCGTCAGAATGAAAAATGCCGGTGTCAACTGGCGTGCGTGCAGCGAAAATATTGATGTCGGTTATTACAGCCCGTTTGATGCACTGGACGGCTGGTATAACTCTACCAAAGGTCACCGCGAAAATATGCTCAATGCAATTTATACACATATGGGTGTTGGATTTGCATACGGCGCAAACACCCAATATAAATATTTCGGCACACAGGATTTCTACTTGCCAAAATGAATAATATGCATATAATCATTTATAAATTGCATATTATTCATGAATATTTGCGGAATATGCAGATTTCACCCGAAAACACTTGACAAATCCTGTATCCCGTGTATAATAGAATAGTAACCAAAAACCGCAGGCAGTCCCTGCAACAGAAAGGAACGTATTATCATGGCTAAGACTCCGAAGAAAATCGTACTCGCTTACTCCGGCGGACTCGACACCTCCATCATCATCCCGTGGCTGAAGGAAACCTATCCGGGCTGCGAGGTCATCGCTGTTTCCGGCGACGTCGGACAGGGCACTGAGCTGGACGGTCTGGAGGAAAAGGCAAAGAAGACCGGCGCTTCCAAGCTGATCGTTGCCGACCTGACCGATGAGTTCATCGACGATTATGTGTTCCCGACCGTCAAGGCGGGCGCTGTCTACGAGGGCAAGTACCTCCTCGGCACCTCCTTCGCACGTCCGATCATCGCAAAGCGCATTGCAGAGATCGCACTTGCTGAGGGCGCAGATGCCATCTGCCACGGCTGCACCGGCAAGGGCAACGACCAGGTTCGCTTTGAGCTGACCATCAAGGCATTTGCTCCGGATATGCAGATCATCGCACCGTGGAGAATCTGGGATATCAAGTCCCGCGACGAAGAGATCGACTACGCTGAGGCACACAACATCCCGCTGAAGATCTCCCGCGAGACCAACTACTCCAAGGACAAGAACCTCTGGCACATCTCCCACGAAGGTCTTGACCTCGAGGATCCGGCAAACGAGCCGCAGTACAACAAGCCCGGCTTCCTGGAGCTCGGCGTTTCTCCGGAACAGGCTCCGGACACTCCCACCTATGTCACCATCGACTTTGAAAAGGGCGTTCCGGTCGCTGTGGACGGCGTGAAGATGAAGGGCAGCGATATTGTCCGCAAGCTGAACGCACTCGGCGGCGCAAACGGCATCGGCATCACCGATATCGTCGAGAACCGTCTCGTCGGCATGAAGAGCCGCGGCGTTTA
>JAFZPL010000006.1 GCA_017550355.1 Oscillospiraceae bacterium
GGAGGAGCACCTCATCCGTGTGGTCGATACCGCCATTGCCGTGCATATCACGAATGTTTTGCGCCATGCGGAGGGCGACCGCGCAAAGATCACTGTTGAATCCTATGCGGGATACTATATCCTGCGCTTCACAAACAATGGCAGACCGCCCGTCAGGGGTGTCCGCGAATCGGGCGGGCTTTCCAATCTGCGGCATATGGCGGAACGCATCGGCGGCGGCATGAAGATCCGCTCGCTGCCGGCATATGAATTATCGCTGAGACTGCCGAAACAAAAACCGGAGGGTATCCTATGATCTATCAGGTTCTGATTGCGGATGATTACCGCATGATCCGCGAAACATTTTCGAGCATTTTGAACAGCAGGCAGAATGCGGAGATCCAGTATAACATATCCGGCATGGCGGAGAATGCCGCGCAGGCGATCGAGCACTGCAAAGAGAACCATGTCGATCTGGTGCTCATGGATGTGGTCATGGGCAGCGGCAAGGACGGCATCGAGGCGGCGCGCGCCATCAAAGAGATCAGTCCGGATACGAAGATCCTGCTGGTCACATCTATGCCGGAGGTGTCGTTCATCGAACGCGCAAAAGAGGCAGGCATCGACAGCTTCTGGCACAAGGAGCTCCAGGAACAGCCGCTTCTGGATGTGATGGACAGGACGATGCGCGGCGAATCGATCTATCCGACGCAGATGCCGGAGGTGTTTTTCGGGAACACCGTCAGCACCAACCTCACTGCGCGTGAAATGCAGGTGCTGCACTGTCTGGTCGGCGGCGCATCCAACAGCGAGATCTCGGAAAAGCTCGGAATATCTGAACGCGTCGTCAAGCAGCATATTACGGATATGCTGACCAAGACCGGCTTCAAGAGCCGTTTGCAGCTTGCAGTGCGGGCGCGGGGCGGCGGACTCGTGATCAATGACAGCGATGCAGAATAAAGGTGTTCTCCGGCGGTGAAATGCTGCCGGAGAACGCTTTTTATGCCGAAATTGTACAGAATCGCCAAAATTCAATGTAAATCAATTGCTATTATCTACGCCGTATCCTCCCTTTTGTACGATGTGCGATTTTGAAAAATATGCTATAATAAACCTGTAAGCAAAAACAGGTATGCAAATGCAGGAGGAGAAGGATATGAAAATGAAAAAGGCACTTGCCTTGCTTGCGGCAATGAGCATGATGATGAGCATGGTTTCCTGCGGCGGCGGAGAAAACAGCACGCCTGCGGAGACAACGGCGGTTTCGGACGCAGCCACGACCGCAGCAGAGACCGCGGCAGCGACAACGGCAGAAACCACCGCCGCAGAGACAACGACAGCAGCCGTCACCACGGAGGCTGCGCCGGTGATTCCGGAAGGCGCGACAGAGTGCGTGATGCACAATATCCCGTTCAGCATCGACCTGACCTTCTATGCGCCGAAGATCGACGAGCTGGTGCTGACGCCGGATAAGGGCGAGTTTGAAAAGAGCGCCGATGCACACCGCTCGTATTCCTATAAAAAAGGCTCTTCGCAGAGATACAGCATCACGGTGCAGCTTGCACCGACGACGGCGGATGCAGAACAATCGGCGCATATCGACAAGAAGAATGCTGCCGAGGTCACAAAGCAGATCAACGGCTACAATATGTATTTCACGCGCAGCAACAACGACAGAAAATGGGTGAAGGCGGTCTTTTATGCCGGCGCCTATCTGGACGGCTCCATCTGCGCGACCGTAGAATTCGCCGGTGAATCGGGCGACAACCTGGACGATCTCGAGAAGTATCTGGAGGAGACGCTGAAATATGTGAAGGTCAAGGCGGACGATTCCGCGTTTCGGGGTGATGCGCTCAAGCATCCGACACTGGATATCACGATGCCGAAGAAGATTGATTTCAACGGCGGCAATCTGGATGTCAGACAGACTATGATCGGCGTCGGAAGACTGGAATATTGGGGCGAATTTCCCGTGGACGGCAGGAATTACACGATTCACACCGTCGATGCCAAGAAAACAAAGACGGTCAGCGGTTTCAAGGGTTATCAGGACGTGACCATAGGCGGACTGGCATCCAAAGCGGAGGTCAGCGTCAGAAGCAATCGGCTGCAGATGTATGCATATGTGCCGGTCTCCGAGGAAATGATGCTCGGCATCTATGTGGAGGACGACGGCAAGGGCTTTGCAAACAGCAAGGAAGCGGCGGCACAGGTCGATGACGCGCATCTTGCCGAGACCACTGCAAGACTCGTCGGCTATGCAAATGATTTCTTCAATGCGATGACCGTTTCCGCGAAGCTGACGGCGGCAGTTACGACCGCAGCAACCACAACGGCGGCAGCGACAACCACGACAGCAGCAGTCACGACGGCAGCGCAGACGACCGCAGCCGCACAGGGCATGAGCGACGAAGTGCTCCTTGTGCAGGCGAAGCTGTATTATGCATCCAAATATAATCATCAGCCGGAAGGCGCAAAGATCGAGGGCAAAAACGGGGAGTATGTGACCGTGATGCTCTACGATATCGGACAGGACGGCGAAAAAGTGCTTGAACGGCTGACGATCGACCGCACGACCGGCAAGGGAACGAGCGAATACTCGGAGGACAGCTTTACGATTACAAGCAATCAGCCGGCGAACGAGCCGCTCTGGGAACCGGCGAACGATGTGTATGCGCTTGTGCCGAAGGGCAAGGATGCGGCGGTCATGTATATCGGCGCACAGCAGAAGCCTACGGAGACCATCGACGTGGAATTTGTGCTCAAGCATTGGGTTGAAGAATCCGATCTTGCAAAGAAGTATCCGTTCCTGAAGGATATTCCGGAACAGAATGTGGTGTGTACCGAGCAGGGCAATGAGCTCTGGGCAATCATTCCGAAGAACGGTGCAGGTACGATCACCGTCTGGGAATACGATGCGATGACCGGCACTGAGAAATACCGCATCACGGAGACCTACAACAGCGCACCGATCATCCTTTGCTGCAATTACAGCGATATTGCATCGAATGTGGCGGTGCAGATCAAATATCTCGGCGGCGGTGAGACGGCAAAGTTTTCGCCGTATATCAGCATGATGGACGGCGAACCGGCAGTCACGCAGGACAGCATCGCAATTGTGAAGTAAGTGAGGTAACAGCTATGAAAATGAGAAAAACACTGGCAATGCTCTCTGCGCTGGTCATGGCAATGAGCATGGCATCCTGCAGCGACGGCGGAGATACAAGCACGGCAGAGACAAACGCGTCGACTGCGGTATCTGCGGCATCGGCTGCACCGGCGCAGAAGCTGGATCTGGAGGGCTTTTCGGTTGCGGTGCCTTCCGGATGGGTGTCTGTTCCGTCTTCTGACAAGACATCCGTTTCGCTCTATAAGACCAATGATGCGAACATGATCAGCGGCTGCAATCAGATTACCATTGCCTACAAGGCAAAGGGAAAATATATGCTGCTGACCGGCATGTTTGAGTCCTATGAGGAAGTGAAGGATCTCAAGGCAGGCAATTACACCTGGAACGGCGCGAAAGGCCCCTACGGCGGCGGCAAGGATCTGCTGTCCCTGAATACGACGGTCGGTGAGGGATATCTGAGCACCGATATCTGGACGAAGGTCGGCGAGAATACGATCTCGATGAGCGACGCCGATGTCAAGGCGATCATGGACGGCATCACGGTCAACGCAGCTGCGGAAACGACGGCGGCTGAGACCACCGCCGCAGCGGTCACCACCGAGCCGATCAATACAAATGTGGAGCACAAGGAGTGCAAAAACAGCATTCTCCAGCTGAAAGCGCTGTACGATCTTGCGAATGTGGACGGTCTGACGCTGGTGGATTCGAGCGCAAAGGATGAATATACCGCAGTCAGCAACTATTCCTACACAAACAAAGACCATATCGGTCAGATCAGCGTTTCGGTTCTGTTCACGCCGATGTCGGCAGATCACAAGAAGAATCTGGACGAAGGCAAGAACACGGGCAAGGACTTTGTCAAGACCGATCTCGGCGGTTCCTGCGAATCGTTCGTGAAGAAGATCGAGAACAGCAACGGCACGCACAGACAGGAGGTCTATTTTGTCGGCGGCAGCTATCTGGACGGCTATCTTTCGATCCGGTTCACCGTCGATCCCGTGAACGGTTCGGATGATGCGACTGCGGATATGATCGTCAAAACGATTGCAGGATCGCTTAAGTTTGAGGGCAGCGATGCGGCGGTCAGAACGGCGGACGGCTTCTCACTGGCATTTGAGAATGTGACGTTCAGGAATAAGGCAACGGTCGCGGGTAAAGAGATTGCGCTGAATGCGACTGTCGCGACGAATGTGCTCCATGCGGCGGCGGACTTTACCGCGGACGGTATCAGCTATCATTTTGAGACCGGAGAACAGCGCGACAAGGCTTCGTTTGGCAAGCTGGGCGGCGGTGAATACGCAGACACCACCTTTGCAGGCAAGCCCGGCAAGGTGAAGCTCAAGAGCGGTACGGGTTCGATCATCGCAGAGGGCGACGTGCTGTTCGATGATGCGCATATCATCCATTTCAAGCTGGAGACCGCAAGCGCCCTCAGACAGGCGGAGTTTTCCGATGCGGCAAAGCTCACGGAAAAACTCAAGGATATGATGAAGGATGAAAACAAGGCGGATACGCAGAAGAAACTCGCCGGCTATATGAGCGAGATCCTCTCCGCATTCAGCTTTGCGGGTGCATCCTCCGCCGCGGAGACCACGACGACAGCAGCCACCACCGCCGCAGCGACAACGACGACTGCTGCACAAACCACAAAGAGCAACGGAACGGCGCTTTCCGATCAGGATCTGGAATTCTACGCAAGACGCTACTACGGTCTGCACCACAATTACAGCCCGGAGTATGTCGCTGTGCAGCATGACAGCGACGGAAAAGTGAACATTCAGCTCTATGACGGTCAGGCGGAAAACGATACCACCTGCGACTGGTACACGGTCGATCCGGTCACGGGCAAGGGTGAGGATCTGATGGGCAATCCGATCGACATTCTGGATGAATCTTCTGAACTCTGGATGCCGGAGAAGGACATCTACGGCGTGAATGACGGCGAATTTGCACGCATCCTCTATCTCGGCAAGATGAAGGCAGGCTCTGAGCTGAATCCGATGACGCTCCAGACGCTGATCGGTGACGGAAGCGAAACTGCGGCACGCGAGTATGTCAACCACTATCCTTATATCAACAGCATCCCGGAAAACAACATGTTCAGCAGCACCGACGGCGAGTATGTTTTCATGATCATTCCGGCTGATATTGACGCAAAGATCCGGATTGACGTGAATGACGTCTACGGCGGCGGTATGCGGACGCTGACCAGAAGCTACAATTCTGCACCGGTCATTCTGCGCTGCAACAAGGGCGGCAAAACTGACACGAAGATCTATATCACCGATCAGCGCGGCGAACACAGCTTCTCTCCGAAGAAGGGCGACGGCTGGTCGACAGACTGCGGCGGCGCAAAAGTGGAAGATCTGGCGTTCCCGTTTGGTTAATGGAGGTTAAAAATGAATATGAAAAAAGCAATTGCAATGGCTGCTGCACTGGCTGCTGCGATGAGTATGGTGTCCTGCGGCAGCGACGGCAGCAGCACTCCTGAAACCACGACGGCAGCGGAAAGCACAACGACCGGATCTTCCGCGGAGACAACAGTCTCCGAAACAGAGACAACCGTATCTTCTGCGGAAACGGCGGCATCCACTGCGGAGACGACTGTTCTGAGCACGGAAACATCTGCCGTTACAACAACCGTGTCCGAAACGACAGCAACGACCACTTCGGAGTTTTACGGAACGCTGCCGATCCACACGCTGCCCGTACCCGGCGTTTACAATTTCACATTACCGGCAGACTGCCCCTATGATTTCAGCGATATCACATTCCACGCAAAGAATTATTATGAGAATCACACGGGGAAAAGCGTGCAGTATGCGGAGCCCGAACGGCTGGACGGCAATATCCTGACGATCCATGTCTATGATATCGAGGAGTTCCGCACGCTGGATTATGAGTATTACTATGTGGATTATCATAATCTCAAGGGCAAGGATTTCGACGGCAATCCGGTCGATCTGGAATCCACGGAACAGACTGTCTGGTTCCCCGGTGCAGCGCTGGACAGCGTGGATTTCGGTGACTGCTGGGGCGCGGCGCTCTACCTCGGCTGCATGAACTACGACGAGGATTTCGACAAATATTGTGTGCAGGGTGCGCTCAGACTGCCGAACAATGCCGCTTATGCGGAAAAATACACGTTCCTCAAGGATATTCCGGAGACCAATTACGTCGCGCCGGTCGGCGGAGCAAAGGGCGGCTCGGAGCTCTGGATGCTCGTGCCGCGCCCGACTGTTCAGAAAACGCAGATCATGGTGAAGAATATCGATGAAAACGGTAATCCGGTCGGTCTGGTTTATAACAGTTCACACGGCACACCGTTTATCCTTGCGTGCAATCAGGACGGATGGTGCGATTTTGAGATCTCGTTCATCAGTGAGGCAGACGGTGTCACGCGGACATTCACGCCGTATATCACGAAGGATACCTGTGTGCCGGCATGTACGGCGGATTATATAAAGATACTGAATTAAGGAGGGATCCTCGATGGGACAGGATTCAACGCAGATGTGCTGTCCGAACTGCGGCGGCACGATGGAATTCGATCCTTCTCTCGGCAAACTGAAATGCATGTTCTGCGATTCTGCGTTTACGCAGGAGGAATGTGCGGCATTTTTCAAGGATCAGCAGTCGCAGGAGGCCGCGAAGCAGGCGGGCAGCGACTGGGGCAGCGATGGGCAGGATATGAAAGCGTTCACCTGCAACACCTGCGGTGCGGAGATCCTCACCGATGAGACCACCGGCGCAACCAGATGCCCCTATTGCGGCAATACCACCGTGATCGAGGCGCAGTTCTCCGGTGCGGCGAAGCCTGATTTCGTCATCCCGTTTGCCTTCAGCAAGCAGCAGGCAATGGCGAAATACAAGGAGTATTACGAGAAGAAATTCCTTCTTCCGAAGGCGTTTCTTGCAAACAATCAGGTCGAGGAGATTCAGGGCATCTACGTGCCGTTCTGGCTGTTCGACGGCGCCGTGACGATCGATGCGGAATTTGAGGGCGCGGACAAGCGCGAGACTGACACGGAGATCATCCGCGATATTTACCGTTCCGAGCGCCGCGGTACGATCTCCTTTGAGAATGTGCCGGCAGACGCGTCGAAGCGGATGCCCGACGAGATCATGGATTCGATTGAGCCGTTCAAGTTCAGCGAACTGAAGCCCTTCGATATGATGTTCCTGCCGGGATTTCTGGCGGAAAAATTCGATGTGGAGGGCGATGACGATCTGGAACGTGCCGAAAAGCGCGTCACTGCAACCGCAAAGCAGCGGACAATGGAAACCGTCAAGCACAGCGAGGTCACGGAGATCCGCGGCAAATACGATGTGAATTACACGAAGAAAAAATATGCGATGCTGCCCGTCTGGTACCTGACGACCAGCTGGAACGGGAAGCAGTGGAATTTTGCCATGAACGCGCAGACCGGAAAATTCACGGGTGATCTGCCTGTCGATTATGCAAAGCTCGGTATTGTGTCGGGCATCGGCGCATTGATCGGCGCAGTGCTGTTCTATCTGATCATGAAGAGCATTCCGGCGGCGGTGATTGCGGCGCTGATCGTGGGATTGATCTGCTTCTTTGTTGGAAAGGGCAGTATGCACCCCGTCCATGCGGCATCCGAAGCGCGGGATTATATGGAGAATCAGGTGCGCCTTGTGCATTCCAATGAACGCTTTGTCCGCACGGAACGGCAGAAAAAACAGCAGCCGCAGACGAACAGCGATCCGAAATAAACATTGTCTGATAGGCACTGACCGCCGTTTCTGTTCAGAGCGGCGGTCGATGCCGGTTATATCCGAATATGAAAAAACAGGAAACAGGAGGCTATTATGGGACTTTTTGACAAGGTGAAACAGGAAAATGCCGTTCCGGCTGCACAGCCGCAGAGTGGGAACCGCACAGTTGCGGTACAGTTTGCGAAGCTGCCGGACACGCTTGCGGAATTTCAGGCACTTCCGCAGGCACAGCTCTCCACGCCCTTTGATACGGCGGCAATGGCAGTGCTTGCGCTTTGCTTTTATCCGGACAATGCACAGCTTTCGCTTGAAATGCTGGATGTTCTCAAGGGACCGAAGCCGCTTTCCGCGTATGACAAGCAGTTCATCCGCGACCGACTGACCGGAAAGGACTATGTGCCGCGCTCCTATTTTGAGGGCGCATCCCCGAAGAACAATTATCTACCGTCCGAGCCCTACACGATCAAAGTGAGCGAGAATCCGTATTCTTATCAGGAACAGGGCTATGCCAAGCTGTACTTACAGTCCGGCGGCGCGGATTCACCGCGCCCCATCCAGCTGCGCCTTGCAAAAGACGGCAAGTGGTATCTCTGGGAGCAGTTCCTGCTTGCAGATATCCGTCAGCCGGAGAGCGCTGATCCCTGGGCATAAACCGATTTGCATCAGGAAAGGAAAAGAAGCATGAAAAATAAACATCTCACAGCAATATTCACAGCAGGCATTTTATTTTGCAGCACATGCGCGGCAGTGATTCCGGTTTCTCCGGCTCTGTCCGCTGCTGCTGTCCAGGAGGCATCTGCTCTCGATTTCGGCTATACCGTCGATCATGACGGGAAGGGCGTGACGATCACGGAATACAAGGGCAAGGCGATCGATCTGGTGATCCCCGAAAAAATCGGCGGGCTGCCCGTCAAAGCGATCGGAAGTGCCGTTTTCAAGAATCATACAGCGCTCACAACGGTCTCGATTCCGGACAGTGTGACCGTGATTGGCGAACAGGCGTTTGCATGGTGTGAAAAACTTTATGATGTCCGGTTCCCGGCGAATCTGGAGGAAATCGGCGACAGCGCATTCTCGGTGTGCAGCAATCTGACAGCGGTCGTGCTGCCGAACGGTCTCCGGCGCATCGGCAGTTCGGCATTCTGGCGCTGCGAGAATCTGCTTGGCATTGTGATCCCGTCGAGTGTGAACGAGATCGGCAGTTTTGCGTTTGAGGTGACCGGCTGGTTGAATGTCCGCCGTTCCGAAAACGCAGCTGTGGCGGTCAACGGGATTCTGATCGACGGCAGAAACTGCGAAGGCAAAGTCGAGATTCCGGATGGTGTGACGGCAATCGCCGATCAGGCATTCTACGACTGCGGCGAGGTCACGGAGATTGTACTGCCGGAGGGTATCACACGCATCGGAAACAGTGCCTTTGAGGAATGTACATCGCTCGCTGCGGTGAACATTCCGGAAACGCTTTCATCCATCGGCGAGCACGCGTTTGATCACTGCATCGCGCTGACCGAGATCACAATTCCGCCGACGGTTTCGGCAATCGGTGAGGAGGCGTTCCACAACTGCGTCCGGCTGACCGTCAAGGCGTATACCGGCTCCTATGCGGATGCATATTTCCGTGAGAATGAACCGGATCTGCCGTTTGATAGCCTCGGCACGGTCTCAACACAGCCCGCTGTGACGACATCGGCGACAGAAACAACGGAATCGACCGCTGTTTCGACGGCATTGTCTGCGGAAACGGTCAGCACGAGCGCGTCTTCCGCTGTTTCGACGGCATTGTCTGCGGAAACAAGCAGCACGACCGAATCGACCAAAACCTATGCAAACGCTGACGATTTCAAGTATGCGGTCAATGACGACGGAAAGAGCGTCCGCATCACCAAATACACCGGTTCGGATGCCGTGGTCAAAATTCCGCCGGAGCTTGGCGGGATGCCCGTGACTGCAATCGGCGTCTATGCCTTCCGCGA
>JAFZPL010000145.1 GCA_017550355.1 Oscillospiraceae bacterium
CTCCAGCTGCACCGCGCCCATCAGCTGCACAAAGATCACACGCAGACGCGCATCCCAGATCACATGCAGCTGCGGATCCTCCTGCGCCAGCAGCCGGAAATCTGCGAGCGCAGTCTGCGGCGCGACATCCTCCGGCAGCATCACCTGATAACGCATGACCGGCGTCAGTGCCGCCTCCATCGTATTCTCCGCGCAGCCGAGTCCGAGTCCCGCATATGCTGCAGACAGCCCCGTCACCGCGATCACATCGCCTGCGTGTGCTTCGTCCTCGGCGGTATACCGCGCACCCGTATAGAACCGGATGCCCGTGATCTTTTCGGCATATTCCGTGCGGTCGGCACCCGGATAATGCAGCTCATCGCGGTTTTTCAGCGTTCCGCCCGTCAGCTTCAGATAAGTCAGGCGGTTGCCCTTTGCATCAACTGAAATCTTGAAGCAGGATGCGCCGAATTCCGCAGAACGCGGCGGCTCATTCACATAATCCGTCAGAATATGCAGCAGATTTGCAATGCCCTTGAGCTCCCGCGCTGAACCGAAGCAGCACGGAAACACCTCCCGCGCCGAAACTGCCGCCGCAAGCGATGCATCCGCGATTGCACCCGTATCAAGATATTCCTCCATCAGTGCTTCATTGCATGCCGCTGCATTTTCAAAGGTATCCTCCCGTTTGCCGTCGAACTGCACACAGCGCGGCGAGAGTCTGCCCTGTAATTCCTGCATGAGCGCAAGCTGCGTGCGGTCGGTCAGATCCATTTTATTGATAAAGAGCACCGTCGGCACCTGGTAGCGCTCCAGCAGACGCCAGAGTGTGCGCGTGTGGCTCTGCACGCCGTCCGTGCCGCTGATGACCAGCACCGCGCAGTCCAGCACGCCGATCACGCGCTCTGTCTCCGCGGAGAAATCGACGTGGCCGGGCGTATCGAGCAGCGTAATGCAGGTCTCCCCCGCCGCGATCAGCGCCTGATGCGCAAAGACTGTAATGCCGCGGGCGCGTTCGATCGCATGGGTATCAAGCGCGGAATCGCCCTTATCCACTCTGCCAAGCTTCGTGATCCCGCCCGTGTGGTAGAGCAGTGCCTCCGCAAGCGTGGTCTTGCCGGAGTCCACATGCGCCATCAGTCCGACTGTTTTTTTGTATTTGAATTCATCCGGTTTCATTGGATAATCCCCCTTTGATGGAGTTAATTCATAATTCATATTGCATAATTGCGCAGCATCTGTTTCATTCATCAACATTATTATAACATATATTGCCTGAATCTGCAATACATTTACAGAATGGATTCTGAAACAGGAAGGACACGCTGCGACGCAGGTTGAAAACCCGTCGCGCTGCGGCACCGCAATTTCTCACTTCTCTTTCCTCACTCCTAACTTTTCGCTCCCCCCTTGCAATAGCCGCGGAAAAGTAGTATAATATAGGGTGAACCGTCACTGAAAGGAGGCATCTGCATGGATCTTTCCAAGCTGCTGGGCGAACTGCTCGGCGCACTGCTCGACGAGCCAAAGCCCGCCCGCAGACCTGCACCGAAACAGCATTCCCGCACAATGATAAAGAAGTCTGCGCCCAAGGTCATACGCACCGAGCGCATCTTCGACGAACAGCCCATCATCATGACGCCCGGACACACGCACATGCAGATCCCCTATCAGATCATGCAGATGCGCACCATCTCCGGCGCGGATATCACCGGCAAGCGCTCCCTCGAACGGCTTTTCGTTCAGCAGGGCAGATTCATGCAGGATTTCACCGACGACTTCCCCGACCATGTCCCCTGCACGCGCCGGATGCCGATGTACTATAATCTCAGCAACCACGAGCTGCGGTGCTATTTCACATGGCGCACGCGCTACCGGCAGGGCATGCTTCCCGATACGGAATCGCCCTATCTGCTCATGTATGCCTGCGAACTCATTAACCAGATCGGCGTGCAGACACCGCGAAAGGGCTACGACCGTCTCATGCATCTGTACGACGATTACGCAGCCGCGCATCCCGATCTTGCAAAGCGGCTCGCCGTATGGATGGCGGATTATGCGGCATATTATGAGCTGCCGTTCCGCAGCATGGATCCAAAGGGCGCGGCGCTCGCCGTAATCCTGCGGCATACGCTCCATACGCCGGAGGAATTTCTCGAAGCGATCGACACGCTCTCAAAATATCACATCATGCAGTCCAAGCTGTATGCGGCCCATCCCGCACAGACGGCAGGCGCCGTGAAAGCGGTCTATGAACAGCTTCTCCTGCACTATGCGCAGGTCAAAGGAAGATCGCTCCCCGCAGCACTCCTCGGCGAAAAACAGCGCAGCGCGCACACGATGTTCGAGGGCGGCATCTTCTTTGAAAACGATCCGTTTATCACGCGGCAGGCGTACCGCCTCAGCCCTGTATGCACCTATCACTGCTACAACGGGCAATGGGCGGTGGAACGCTTCTGCGGCAATCCCGACAGTGTGCGCATCGGCGCGATTTTGCGCACAGTCGATTCCGTTCTCCGCGATGAACTGAAATTCAAAAGCAAGCTGAAACCCGCTGAGCTCCCGGACGGTGACGCAGATGTGATCCGCCGCGCCGTGATCGGATGGCTCGAAGCGGAACGGCGGCGCAATCTTCCGAAGATCGAACTGGATCCCGCACAGCTGGAGGCGATCCGGCTGGCGGCCGACCATACCACCGATATGCTTACGCTCCCCGAGGATCTCCCCGCAGAACCGGAACTGCCTGTGCAGCCGTCCGCGGAGATCCCGCCCGCGACGGAATCCGCAGAACCCGTTGTTCCCGCAGATCTGCCGCTGTCCAAGCCCGCACTGACGCTTCTGCTCTGCCTGCTGACGGGCAATTCCTATCAGCCGCTTGTCGATGCCGGACAAATGATTTCCGTATTGACAGAAGAAATCAATGAAGCACTGTATGACCGTTTCGGAGATACGGTGCTGGATACGGATGATTTCGGAAATCCCGTTCCTGTGCCGGATTATGAAGAAGAACTGCGGCAGATGCTTGAACAGAACGGAGGAACACCATGAGACTCAGACCGTTTATTCCGGAAACCGATTTTCCGGTGATACAGAACTGGATCGCCGATGAACGCGCACACGCGCTGTGGTGCGCAAACCGGTTTGCATTTCCGCTCGACAAAGAAAACTTCAATGCCGTGCTCGGTGAACATGCGCGGCGACTCGGCGAAATGCCGCTGACCGCTGCGGATGAAAACGGCATCCCCGTCGGATTCCTGTGTTATTCGGTCAATCCGCAGACCAATGAAGGAATGCTCAAATTTGTGGTCGTCGATCCGGAACAGCGCGGCAAAGGCATTGCAAGAGAAATGCTCCGTCTCACGCTGAAATTTGCATTTGAAATCACCGGCGCAAATGCCGTGCATCTGAACGTCTTTCCGGAGAATCCGGCAGCAAAGAAATGCTATGTGCATGTCGGATTCACCGAACGTGAGAACGTGCCGAATGCTTTCAAATTCAACGGCGAAAGCTGGGGCAGATGCAATATGATCATACACCGCGGGTAAACCAAAATGCAGAATATTGTAAAAATGCTCCGCATGGCATCGGAAACGGTTCGCCTGCTGTCGCGGGAGCAAGATCGCCTTGCCGCGGAGCATGTACTGGCGCTTTGCAGACAGTGGATCCGCGACCGCTCCGTTTCCGGCTGTGCTCTGCTCGATCTGCTGGACAACGAAGAAAACGGCATCACGCTGAAAGAGGAAGCCGCTGCCAATGAAACCGAAATCGCAGTCTGGAACTGTATCATTGACGCAGCAGCCTATACAGCGCGTCTTGCATATGATGCGGAAAACTGCCGCATCCTGCCCGAACCGCTGGAACTGGCAGATGCATCCATCCTCCCGCATTTTACAGCCTGTTACCGGAAATGTTATCCGGAAGGAGAATGATATGCACGGGATCGAGAACTGGTTTGTGCCGGAACAGATTTTCGGCGAAGGTTTTGACTTTCAGGGGGAACTGCTTGATAATATGACCGTCCATCCGCTCGGCGGCTCGGTCAATCTGGAATGGATTGTCAGCAAGCAGGTTCTGCATGCGCCGGAACGGTGGCACGCATATGAAAAAGTGTATATCAATATGGATTTGTTCGACGTGTCCGATATAGATATTCACACCGTTTCCGCGACGCAGACGGTATCTATTCCGTATGTCATACGCTCCGTTCATACGGAAACCATATCGGCGCATTCGTTCCGTCTGGAAATGGAAAGCGAAAACGGCGACAGATTCTGCTTTGTGTATCAGGCTGCCCGCATCCGGAACGTCAAGCCTGCTGCACTGAATCCGCTTACCAAAGAATACGAAGTCACCACATAGGAGATCAGAAATATGAATATTCCAAAGCGCATGGCAGGCGCGGTCATCCATGCTTTACAAGGCGGCGTCGTGCCGCGAATCGGACTGCAATATATCGCAGTCGGCAGAGAAAAGGAGATCGAAGCGCTCCTCAACGATATCAACACCGCGGCGGACGGCGGCGCATCGTTCCGGTTCATCAGCGGAAAATACGGCAGCGGCAAGAGCTTTTTGCTCCAGACTATCCGCAATTACGCGATGGACAGAGGCTTTGCCGTCTGCGACGCCGACCTTTCTCCGGAGCGCCGTCTGTCCGGCACAAACGGACAGGGGCTTTCCACCTACAAGGAGCTGATGCAGAATCTCTCCACAAAGACACGCCCGGACGGCGGCGCGCTGCCGCTGATCCTCGATAAATGGCTGAACGGCATCCGCACGAAGATCGCGGCGGAAACAGGCCTTTCGCTCACGGACGACGTATTTCACCGCGCCGTTGAAAAGGAAATCTATGCCGTGGTCGATACGCTCAGCGGCATGGTACACGGCTTCGATTTCGCGACCGTCCTGCGCCTTTACTATCAGGCATTCGTGAACGACAATGCCGAGATCAAGGGCGCGGTGATCAAATGGTTCCGCGGCGAATTCCAGAACAAAACGGAAGCAAAGCAGGCGCTCGGCGTGAATATCTGCATCCGCGATGATGACTGGTACGAATACGTAAAGCTGATGGCGGTCTTCCTGAAGCAGGCAGGCTACGCGGGACTGCTCGTGCTCGTCGATGAGCTCGTCAATCTCTACAAGATCCCGCAGGCTGTCACACGCGACCGCAACTACGAAAAAATCCTTACGATGTATAATGACACGATGCAGGGCAAGGCGGAATACCTCGGCATCATCATGTGCGGCACACCGGTCTGCATTGAGGATCCCCGCCGCGGCATTTACAGCTATGAGGCGCTCCGCTCACGGCTCTCGGACGGAAAATTCGGCGGCGAACAGACCAATCTCCACGCGCCGATCATCCGGCTCAATCCGCTCGGATATGCCGAAATGCGCATTCTCGCGGAAAAGCTCGCAGAGATCCACGCTGTCCTCTACGATTATCCGCAGAAGGTCACGGCGGAGGATATGGACAGCTTCATCAAAATCGAATACGGACGCATCGGCGCGGACAGCAATCTCACCCCGCGCGAGGTGATCCGCGATTTCATAGAGGTACTCGACCTCATGCAGCAGGACGGCACACAGAGCGTTGCGTCGCTGCTCGGCTCGGACAATTTCCAGTTTGCCCAGACTGCACTTGAGGAACAGGAATCCGTCGATGCGCAGTTTGCAGAATTCACCATCTGAAAGGAACATACTATGATACTTGAAAAACTCGGAAAACTCGGCGCGATCATCTGCGGTCTGCTCTACGCCGCATCGCTCCTGCTCGATCATTTCAACGTCTATTCACTCGACCAGCAGTATCGGGGCTACCTGCTCTCCGCTGCGATGATCTGCCTCGGCGTCTACCTTCTGAAAAAGGTGCAGCATTTCATTTTCGGCGTGATCGCCTTTGCGATTGCGGCAGTTGTGCTGATCTATGCGCTGAACATGTAAGGCGGCATCATGACCAGAGAAGAATTCCGTGCGGATCTCGCACAATACACTGTCTCCGAACTCCAGCTCATCCTTGCGACACAGGCAGATGTCTATTCACCGCAGGAAATGGAGGTCATCCGGGAAGAACTGGATGCGCGGCGTGAGCAGGAACATGCCCTGCGCAAAAAAAATGATACGAACGATACGCTCCCCTGCGTGCTCAGCCTGCTGCTGCCCGTGATCGGGCTGATCATCGCGGCAATCTTCCTGTCCAACCACGATCCCGCCAACCAGAAAACCGGCAAGCGCTGCCTTGTCTCGGCGTTTGTCTCGCTGATTCTGTTCTCCTATCTTCTGTCCGGCGGAATCTCATTCTGAATGCCGTCCGCGCAGAAATACAAAACCCCTTTCACCGGAATCATCCGGAAAAAGGGGTTTTTGTCTTATTCAGGATCTCTCACTGCTTTGCGGCAGGCTGTTTGACCAGCGCCTGCTTCATCAGCGTCAGATCCGCTGCTGTCAGCACGCCGTCCGGTTTGAAATCGCCGTTTTCCCACACGGGCATCAGAGCCGTGTCATCGCCGGAGAGCCATCTCTGCATGAGGATCGCATCCGAGACCGTGAAGGTGCCGTCACCGTTCACATCGCCGACGACCTTGCTCTTCCTGGTCGGATCAACGGTCTCGCCGCTGAATACGGCTTCCGTTTCGGAACCGCCGATCACCAGCGCCTGCGTTTTCTTCGCGGTGCCGCTTTCAATGGTGAGCGTTGCCTCGCCCGCCTTCTTGCCGGTCACGGACAGACCGTCCGCTGCTGCGATGTCTGCCGGTTCCACGCGGAAAACGGCATTCTCCGCAGCTGCAAGCCCGTCGAGCGTGCCGGTAAATTTGATCGTATCGCCGACGCCGAGACGGAGCGTTTTCAGGCTCAGATCTTCCTTTTCAAAGAAGATTTCATGTGCCTTGCCGCCGCGGAATTCCGTGACGATCTTGACACCTGCTTCAAAGCCCTGTCCGCCCTCCGGTGCAAATACCTTGAGGCTGCCGCCTACGCAGACCAGACCCTCCGTCTGATAATAGGAACGCGGAACAGTCGAATTGATGATCACATCGCCGCCGGTGATCAGCGCGGAGCCTTCCTGCTGCATGCGGTATTCCGCACGGACAGCCGTTCCGTCCGCTGCGCACATTTTGAAGTCCTTTGCGGCATTGATTGTGCCGCCGCTGAAAGCCAGCAGACCGCTCTGCAGCTTGTAATCGCCGGCAAGATGCATCTTTCCGCCGTCCAGATTCACCGTGGGACCGTCCTGCGTAAAGCTGCCGTTCACCGTGACCGCATGTCCGCCAAGGACAAAATTGCGCGAACCCGTCACGCGGCTGCTGTCCGTGAAAACTGCGTCCGTAGTCAGCGTAAAGCCGCTTGTTTCTCCGTTGAGCCAGACCGAGCTGCCTGCATCCATGCCAAGCATGCTGACGAAGCTGATATTCGCATTCTCAAAGAACAGCTCATGCTGCTTGTTTCTTCTGAACATGAGGCTGACTTGCGTGCCGAATTCGATGCCCTGTCCGCCCTCAGGCGCATAACATTTCAGATCGCCGCCGAGATTCACAGTGCCGACGGTATGATAATACGAACGCGGAACCGTGGTGTTGCAGATGAGATCGCCGTTCACGTTCAGTGTATTGTCTTCGCCCTGCATCCGGAATTCACCGCTGCACGGTGTTTTTTCATCCTGCATGAGCAGATAGTCCTTTGCGATATCCACTGTGGAGTTCGTCATCTGGAACACACCGTTTCTCTGCCGGTAAGTGCCTTTGACCGTCAGCTTGCTGTCCGCAGCATTCACGCCGCTGACATCCTGAATGAAATCGCCGTTGACCGTGACGGAATGCCCGTTCAGGACAAGCGGCGTCGAGCCGGTGAAACGGCAGCCGCCCGCAAACACGGCATCTGTCTGAAGCGTAAAGCCGGTCGTTTCGCCCGCAATCTTCAGAGAGCCCCGCTCATCAACGGAAACATTGGTGATCTTATTGATTGCAGCATTGTCAAAATAGATCTCGTGCTGCTTTCTTCCTTTGAACAGCAGACTGATCTGTTTTCCGAATTCGAGTCCCTGTCCGCCCTCCGGCGAATATGCGCGGAGATCGCCGCCGATCTTCACGGTGCCGACCGTCTGATAATAGGCGCGCGGGATCGTCGTATTCACGATCAGGCTGCCGTCGATATCCAGCAGATTGTCCGTTCCCTGCATCCGGAAATCGCCGGTGCCGGGCGTTTTTTCATCGTTCTGCAGAAGATAATCGCCCGCAATTTTCACCGTGGAATCGCTCATGGCAAGAATGCCCCGTTTATGCAGGTAATCTCCGTTGACCTGCAGCGTACCGCCGCCCAGAATCACCGACATATCGCCGTCCTGGACAAAGCAGCCGCCGACGGTCATATTATGCCCGTTCAGCTCAAGATTCGTGCCACCGGTGATGCGGCTGTCACCCGTGATAAGGATATCCGAAGCAAGCGAAAAACCGGTCGTCGCATTGGTGAAATAGAGGATGCCGCCCGCATCGGCGGAGACAGTCGAAAGGGCATTCAGTGTGCTGCTGTCAAAGTCGATCTTGTGCTGCTTTTTGCCCTTGAATACGAAATTCACATTGCTGTGATTCGGTTCCAGACCTTGTCCGCCCTCCGGTGAACGGACGATCAGATCTCCGCCGATCGTGATCGTGCCGGTGCTCTGATAATAGGAACGAGGAATGGTCGTATTCACGATGAAATCGCCGCCGATCTCCAGCTGATTCTTCACATCTGCCGGCGCCTGCATCCGGAATTCGCCCTTACCGGCTGTGCCGTCCGGATTCTGCATCGCATAGCTGCCGCCGATCTTGAGCGTACTGCCGTTGCTGATATACAGCGTACCGCTCTTTTGGATCAGATCACCCGTAACTGTCAGCGTATGGCCGTTCAGATCAAGCGCCGCATCGACGATCAGGTCACCCTCGATCGTGACATCCGCCTCGATCTTCGTATCCTCCGTAAATTCCTGCACTGCCGCAGAAGCGATGATGCACGGAATATTGCCTGTCACAGCCGGAACTGCGGCGCATGCGGCACAAGCCGTCAGCAGAACCGCAGCAAGCTGCAGCTTCAAATGTCTCATTTCAGATACCTCCCATTCTGTTTGCAAAAATGCATATAAAGTTATTTTACCACAATGTGCCGGTATTGTCAAGAAAAAAGCCGGCAACAAATATGCAGATATTGCGTTCTCCGCGCAATATCTGCATAGCCGTGATTCACTTGCACTTCCAGATATGGCTGCTGTACGGGGCAAGACGGCTGCCGCCGCCGAAATCATGCGTGCTGCCCGTGACATAATCGTCCGCAAGACCGTAGCCCGCATCAAAATGCGCCGTGTATTCGCATCCGTCCGCATTGACCGCGATAAATACGCGCTCGCCCTCAAAATCACGCTGGATGATGCACTGCTTGTTCGTCAGCACCGGCACCTTCAGATCGCCGTAACGGAGCGCCTTGCACTCCCGGAACGCCTTCGCAAGACGCGCGATATGCTCCGTCAGTTCGTTTGTTTCAGGTGCATCGAAGGAGGGGCGCAGCGCAGGATCGCCGTCCTTTTTGTCCGCTTTCGTCCCCCATTCGCTGCCGTAGTATATGCAGGGGATGCCCGGCATACCGAACATCAGCGTATACATCAGCGGGAGATGCGCCGGATTCGCCAAAATGCTCGCTGCACGGGTGACATCGTGGTTATCGGCAAAATTCAGCAGATGCATCCCGCGGTACATACACCAGTTTTCCGGGCCGAACCGGTTTTTGAGCGAGTGGCAGATCTCAAAGAGATTCATCGAATTGAAGCTGGAATAGAGTCCCTTGTAGCACTCATAATTCGTCGCAGAATGGAGCATTTCCGGATTCACCCAGCGCGAATAGTCGCCGTGCAGCAGTTCGCCGACGAGGAAGAAGTCCGCCTTGAGCCCGTCGGTGAATCCGCGCAGACGCCGGAGAAAATCGAAGTCCAGCGAGTAAGCCACATCCAGACGGATGCCGTCGATATCGAAATACTCGATCCAGTATTTCACCGCATCGAGAATGTGATCAGCGACTGCCGGATTCCGCAGATTCAGCTTGACAAGATCGTAATGCCCTTCCCAGCCCTCATACCAGAGGCCGTCGTTCCAGGCGCTGTTGCCGTCGAAATTGATGAAGAACCAGTCTTTGTAAGGCGAATCCCACTTTTTTTCGCAGACATCGCGGAACTGCGGAAAGCCGCGTCCCACATGATTGAACACGCCGTCCAGCACAACACGGATGCCGTTTTTGTGCAGTGCGGCGACCACTTCTTTGAAGTCCTCGTTGGTTCCGAGGCGGCAGTCGATCTTTTTGTAGTCGCGGGTGTTGTAGCCGTGCGTATCCGACTCAAAGACCGGCGAAAAATAGACCGCATTGCAGCCGAGCGAGACGATATGCGGGATCCAGTCCAGCACCTTCCGGATACGGTTCGCCGCGATGCCGTCATTTTCAAACGGTGCGCCGCAGAAGCCGAGCGGATAGATCTGATAGAAAACTGCATCATAGCCCCATGTTTGCATGATACCTCATCCTTTCATTGCTTTATTGCACTATTATATCATGCACCGCAATATTTGTCAACCGCTCTGCTGACCGCCCGCATCTATGTTTTTTGTAAATAATCTCAGAAAAGCTGTTGCATTTTTCGGAAATATGTGCTATAATATAATAGTATTGAATCGGTATTCTATGCAATTCCATAAACACGGAGGGATCCATATGCACAATTCAGACAATATCTTCAACAAAATCGCTGAAGCACTGCTGATCGACTATACCAGCGTCTATTATGTCAATGCTGTCACGAATGCATATCAGTTCTATTCCGCCGACGCAGAATTTCATTCGCTCTCCCTTGCACAGCACGGCGAGGATTTCTTCACTGATCTGGTACGCGACGCGGATGCCCTCATTTATGAGGAGGACAAGCATATCTTCATGCAGGATATGCAGAAGGACAGACTGCTTGCACAGATGAAAAAGGGCACGATGCAGAATATCGAATACCGCCTGCTGATCGACGGGAAACCGGTCTATCACTCGCTGCGCCTGATCCGCGGCATCAGCGAGGGCGACGACTATTTCATTCTCGGCGTACTCAATATAGACAAGCGTGTTCATGCCCGCATTGCTGCGGAACAGGCGGAAAAGGAACGCGAGATCTACAACCAGATCGCTGCTTCCCTTGCCGCGCATTATGATACGCTCTACTATATCGACACGGAGACCAACCATTATTTTGAGGTCTCCTGCACGGATGCCTATAAGAACCTCCAGATCCCGACCTCCGGTGAAGATTTCTTCGCGGAGAGCGACAGGAACATCCGCCGCTGTGCGCATCCGGAGGATATGGAACGTGTGCTCAAACTGCACAGAAAGGCAACGATCCTCCAAAACCTGCAAAACAGCAATATCTTCACAAGCACCTACCGCCTGTTCATCAACGGCGAAACCATGCACTGCCGCAATTCCCAGATCTGGGCAAGCGACAAGAAGCATATCATCGTCGGCATTGAGAATATCAACCGCGAAGTCTCCATGCAGGAAGCACTGCGTGAATCCGAGAAAAAACAGGCAACCTACGGACAGATCGCGGAGAGCCTTGCCTCGCATTATGACGTGATCTATTATGTGGATTCTTCAACCGGCTGCTATATGGAGTTCACGGCAAAGTCGATCTACGGCGCGCTTGAGATCCAGGAGGAGGGCAACGATTTCTTCAGCGATGCCAAGCGAAACAGCGAGCTCATCGTATATCCGCAGGACATGGAACGCGTGAGGCAGACACTCAACAGGAATTACCTGATCTCCGCACTGGAAGAGCAGAAAACGATCCGCACGGATTACCGTCTGCTGATTGAGGGGCAGCCGCATTATACACGCATGACCGTTATGTGGGCAAGCGACAAAACGCATTTCATCATCGGCGTCGAAAACATCGACGAAGAGATCGCACGAGAGAAAGAGCAGCTTCAGGCGCTCAATCAGGCAAATGAGCTGGCACGGCGAGACGAGCTGACCGGTGTCAAGAACAAAAACGCATTTCAGGAGTTTGAGGCATCTATCCAGCAAACGCTGGACAGCGGTGAGACACAGTACCCGTTTGCTGTTGTGATCTGCGATATCAACAATCTGAAAATCATCAATGATACCAAAGGACATAAGGCGGGCGATGAATATATCCGCGCTGCCTGCCGCATGATCTGCCTGATCTATTCACATTCGCCTGTGTTCCGCATCGGCGGAGACGAATTCGCGGTACTCCTGCGCGGCATTGATTATGAAGAACGCGATTTTCTCCATGACAAGCTGTACAGCCAGGTGATCGAGAATATGAAATCGCCGGAACTCCCTGTCATTGCAGCCGGCATGTCGGTATTTGATCCGGAGACCGACAAGCATTTCTCAGACGTGTTTGAACGCGCGGACAAGATCATGTACGATGAAAAGCTGCGTCTCAAAAACATGAGCTACACCGAAACACCGGAGAGCTTCACGCCGATTCCCACCGAACTGCGCAAACGGCTCGATTCGATCTTTGAGGGACTGTCCGTCGCATCGGAGGGCGCATACGTGTTCCTCTGCAATATGAAATACGATTTCTCCCGCTGGTCAAAAACAGCGGTGGATATCTTCGGGCTGCCCTCGGAATACATGTACAGCGCCGGCAAGCTCTGGGAGGAGAAGATCCATCCGGACGACCGCGAGATCTACCACTCCGGCATCGAGGACATCTTCCAGGGCAGGCACAGCGACCATGATATGCAGTACCGCGCCCGCCGCCTTGACGGCGAATATGATGTCTGCACCTGCCGCGGACTCGTGATGAAGGATGAATTCGGCGAGCCGACCTATTTCGGCGGCGTGATCCGCAATCACGGGCTGCAGGGACATATCGACACGCTCACCGGTTTGCGCAATCTGTACGGCTTCTTTGAGGATCTGCAGTCCGCTATGATGAACAAGACGAAAATGAATATCGGGCTTGTCGGCATCAGCAAATTCTCCGAGGCCAACGAAATGTACGGCTACCACTTCGGAAACCGGATCCTCCAGCAGTTCGGACGCTATCTCTTTGAGCTTGTCTGCAATCACGGTGTTGTATACCGTCTCGACGGCACAAAGTTTGCGGTCATCAGCCGCCACAGCTCAACGGAAGAGATGCACGAGCAGTACAACACGCTCCGCACGCATTTCCGCGAGAATTTCTCCATCGACGACAGACAGATCATTCTCGACACCAATGCCGGTCTGCTCTCTGTGGACAGCTTTGACGTCGATTATCAGACGGTATATGCCTGCCTGAATTTCGCATACACCATGTCCAAGGTGCGGATGCAGGGCGAGCTTGTCGAATTCTACAACAATCTGAGCGATGAAAACAAGCACCGCATCGAAAAGCTGCATGCGATCCGCGCTTCCATGATGCAGAATTATAACGGCTTCTATCTGCTCTATCAGCCTGTTGTCGATGCACAGTCGGAAGAACTGATCGGTGCGGAGGCACTGCTCCGCTGGCGCAGCGACGAATACGGCATGGTGCCGCCCGACCATTTCATCCCCATCCTCGAAAAAGATCCGTTTTTCTGTGATCTCGGCGAATGGATCCTGCGCACGGCAATTGCCGCCGCACAGCAGATTCTCAAGACGCATCCGCATTTCGTTATGAATGTCAATATCGCCTATACGCAGCTGGAAAAGAGCGATTTCACCGACATCGTTCTGCGCACGCTCGCGGAAACCGGCTTCCCGCCGGAGCATCTCTGTCTTGAAATCACCGAGCGCTGCCGCCTGCTCGATATGGAGCACCTGAAAAATGTCGTCGTCAATCTGCGGGCGCGCGGCGTACTGATCGCGCTGGACGATTTCGGCACCGGCTTCTCCTCCATCGGCGTGGTCAAGAATCTGCCGTTCGATATCATCAAGATCGACCGCAGCTTTGTGCGCCGCATTGAGGAGGACGAAAAGGAACGCGAGCTGATCCGCTATTTTGCGGGCGTCGCATCCACATTCGGCGCGAAAGTCTGCGTGGAGGGCATCGAAACCGCCGGTATGCGCAATATTTTGCAGGAATACAAGGTGCGGAGTTTTCAGGGATATTATTACTCAAAGCCGCTGGAACTCCCCGATTTTCTCAAATGGGATCCGAAATTCAATGCATAAAGGA
Source organism: Oscillospiraceae bacterium (assembly GCA_017550355.1). GTDB lineage: Bacteria > Bacillota > Clostridia > Oscillospirales > Ruminococcaceae > Firm-04. The sequence goes on from JAFZPL010000145.1 coordinate 14,153, forward strand.
AAGCAGCACTCTATCAAGGGTGCTGCTTTTTATACTATGAGAAGTGTATCGCATAAACCGCGGTCTCATCGCCCTCCGCGTCGGGATAGGTCTCCGTAAGCTGCATACCGATCGACGCGGCGGTTCTGGCAGAGGCAAGATTGCTGCTTTTCATATACGAAAAGAGCATCCGGAACGGTGTGTGCTGAAACGCCCAGTCCCGCACGGCTGCTGCCGCCTCCTTCGCATAGCCCATGCGCTGCCGGTCCGCCCGGATATGATAGCCGATCTCCGGACGGATGAATCCGTTGATATCCTGCATGGTCAGCCCGCAGTCTCCGATCATCTCGCCCGTTTCCCGCAGACAGACCGCCCACAGCCCGAAGCCGAATAGCCGATACCGCGCAATATTCGTTTCGATCCATCGCTGCACGCGCTGACGGTCGAACACATACGGATAGTACCGCATGATCTCGGAATCGCCCAGTACGGCATACAGCGCGTCGAGGTCGGCATCGGTCATTTCGCGGAGGATCAGGCGCTCCGTTTCGATCACTGCACCGTCCATCGCTCACTCCCCTGCATACTGCGACCGGAACAGTTCTGCGTAAAATCCGCCGCGTTCGAGCAATTCCGCGTGAGTTCCCTGTTCGATGATGCTGCCGTCGCGCATGACCAGAATGCGGTCTGCACCCATGATCGTCGAAAGGCGGTGTGCTACGATGAATGAGGTGCGCCCCTGCATCATCCGCGAAAATGCCGACTGGATCCGCTGCTCTGTGCGTGTGTCGATGGAGGATGTCGCTTCGTCGAGTATCAGCATCGGCGGCAGACAAAGCATCAGCCGCGCAATGCAGAGAAGCTGACGCTGTCCCTGAGAAAGTGCGCCGGATCTGTCGCTGATTACGGTGTCATAGCCCGAAGGCAGCTGCTTGATGAAATGGTGCGCATGCGCTGCCTTTGCTGCAGCGATCACCTCGTCGTCGGTCGCGTCCGGCTTGCCCATGCGGATATTCTCGCGCACGGTTCCTGCGCTGAGCCATGTTTCCTGCAAGACCATGCCGATATTTTCGCGCAGACTCCCCCGCGTGACTGTCCGGATATCCGTTCCGTCGACGCGCACGGCGCCTGCATTGACATCGTAAAAACGCATCAGCAGATTGATCAGCGTGGTTTTGCCGCAGCCGGTCGGGCCAACGATTGCAATGCGCTGACCGGGCTGCACCGAAAGCGAGCAGTTTTCGATCAGCGGACGCTCCGGCACATACGAAAACGAAATGTGATCGAGCTCCATCGCGCCCTTCGCGGGGGGCAATTCCGGCATACCCTCCGGTTCTGCGGATTCCTGCGGCGTGTCGATCAGCGTGAAAATACGGTCGGCACAGGCAAGCGCATTCTGGAGCTCCGTAATGACGCCGGAAATCTCATTGAACGGTTTGGTATACTGATTTGCATAGCTCAGAAAGCAGGACAGCCCGCCGATGCTGATTTTTCCGTTCATTGCTGCAAGTGCGCCCGTCACTGCGACCGCTGCATAGACCAGCGCATTGATAAACCGCGTGACCGGATTTGTCAGCGAGGAGAAAAATGTCGCTTTCAGTGCTGCATCGGTCAGGCGCGTGTTTGTATCATCGAAGCGTTCAAGAACTGCGCTTTCATGCCCGAACGCCTGCACAATCTTCTGACCGGTGATCGTTTCGTTGATGAGCGCGGTCTGCTCTGCGCGTGTTTCCGCCTGCACCTGAAACATGGTGTATGTCCGCTTTGCGATGAATGCCGCCGCAAAGAGCGAGAGCGGCGTCAGCAGAAGCACAACAAGCGTGATGCCCGCGTGGATCGACAGCATGAAGCCGAGTGTGCCGAAGATCGTCAGAACACCGGTGAAAAACTGCGTAAAACCGAGCAGAAGTCCGTCTGCGAGCTGATCGACGTCCGCGATCATCCGGCTGACTGTTTCGCCCGTCGGGTGCGAGTCCGGATAGGAAAGCGGCAGATGCATCAGC
>JAFZPL010000027.1 GCA_017550355.1 Oscillospiraceae bacterium
AATAATACGGAATGATGTGCCTTCTCTAATTGTCGATTCAAGCACCATGTCATCTGTTATTTCGCTATGAATATAAAATGAGAAATAATTATAGTTTCCTGCTACAAGTGTAATAACATCTTCAGACTTATCAATCACATTTCCATCTTTATCTTTAAGAATAAGCGTTTTAACGGCAACAATATTTTCTTTTCCTAAGACCTTTTCAATAATACTAGTGCCGTAATAACTCGAAATGCGTTCTTCCTGCATAGTCCGAAAACAATCATTTATATTAATAGCTTTGGTCGTCTTAGAAGACAAATCATATGAATAATCAGATTTATTGGGTGCGGTTGTAGATACTGAATAATTCTTGTCTTTTCCTGCATCCATCACACGATTGTAATGTTTCATATAAGTAATAATACAAACACCAATTATAGCAACCAATAGCAATCGTGAGAAAGATTTGTCTATGTCTCTCTTCCAGAATGGTTTTTTCTGCTTGTTTTGCTGTTCCATGAGCGGTACTTGTACCGGCAAGGGCTGTTGTGACTGCTGTTGAGTTGGAATAAACCCATCGTCAGTTTGAGATACTTTGCATTTAGGACATATTGTATCTTGATCATTAAGTATAAACAGACAATTCCAGCAAACTTTCATACTAGCACCTTCTTCCCACGTAATCCTGCCTGTTAAAAGAGAATCTAGAGTGTATGGAGATCACCGAAAAACGCACTGTATATCGATCCTTTTCCAAAGAATCCTCAGCCGTTCAGGAATGTCTTTCTGAAGTAGCGGTCAAGCAGATCGTAGAATGCCTTGACCTGTCCCGCAAAGCCGTTCCCGCAGATCGGATCCGTGAATGATGTGTCCTTCAGATGCGTGAAATACTTCGGCGGCTCCGTCCGGATCGCTTCATCCAGATCCCGTCCGAGCATCTGCACCTTGTAGCCGTCGTTCGGGAACGACACGCCCTCCGTCAGATCCTCCAGCACGCCTTCGTAGTCGATCGGATCTGCCTTGCCCTCGATCACCTGCTGGCGGTCGTCGTCCAGTTCGCGGCTCAGCAGACCGACAAAGTTCTCGTACCACGGATGATAGATCCGGCGCTGCTCCTCTGCACGCTTCTGCTCCTCAATATCGTTCTGCTTCTGCTTTTCGATATAGTCCGCAAACTCCGTGTAGATGCCGTACAGATAGTACATCTTCTCATAGGAACGCAGCGAGACCAGCGGGCGATCCTTCGCGCCGTTGTCGGCACGGATCAGCAGGACGGGCGCAGATGCCGCGTCTCTGTCCGCATAGAATGCCGCCGAGATCGCAAGATCCGTGCGCTTCAGCAGGATATGCTCCGAAAGAATGCTCTCCACAAAGAGCTCGACCATGAGGTTTGCGCTTGCCTTGCGGTATTCCTCCAGCTTTTCGCCGCGGCGCACTGCATTTTCTGTGTCGCGCTTCTTGTCCAGTTCCAGCCGGATCATGTTGATGAACGCATCCATCTTGTCGAGATCCTGCCGGAAGGTCAGGCTGCGGCGCACAATGCGGTAAAAGCCGCCCTGTGCAGGATCGTGGAAATCGCCGAGACCGGTCATTTCCAGCTGGTTGTAGTCGTCGCGGGCTTCCGCATCGACATAGCGCAGCTTCATACCGCGTGCTTCCTGCTGCTCCCAGAACAGCCGGCTGAACGGCGCCGTCTCCGGCGTGAGATTTTCAATGGTATTGATATCCGAAGCATCTGCGTTTGCTTTCCGCATGATGCCCGCAAGACGCTTTCTGACCACCGTGAACAGCAGCGACCAGACCGACGGTTCCGTGAACTTGCTGTTGAAATCCGCCTCCCAGTCTGCTTCCGGCGCGGTTGAAGTGCGGTCGATATCCTGCATCTGCTCATAGGCATCCTTCAGGAGCTCGCCGTATTCTGCAATCAGATCATCCTTGTAGAGCATGAACACTTCGCCCGCATCGCCGTCCGGATAGATCATCAGACGATTCTCCGAACCTGCCGGGGAATTGGGATCCGGCTCCGTAACCAGACCTTCCTTCACGGCACGGTCTGCCTTCTGCTTGATATACTCGAAGATCGCGTCCTCGTCCTTGTAGTCGTCGCGGTCGGTGTAGCTCTCCACCGTGGCGGCGAAGATCTGCCGGATCGACTGGTTCGTGACCAGCGGCGGGAATTTGCGCCAGTCGCTCGCCTCAGACGCATCCATATGCATGCCCGCGTTCACGTTCGTGCCGATATGGAGCGCCTTGGTGTAGCATTCCTGATTGTCCAGCATGCCGTTGAAGAAATAGAGCGGTGTGTAGCAGTTGACCACCAGATTGAAAATGCCGGGGAAGTTGCCCTCCGCAACCTGACGGTTCGGATCGTCGTTCTGCGAAAGCGTCCGGATGCGCTCGTTGATGTACGGCATCGAATCCATCAGGCACAGGAGCTTATACTCGTAGAGATCGTTGAAGCTGACGCCCGCGCCGCCCAGTGCCGCAACGGTCGCGCATCTGCCGATCGCCGTTGCCTGCTTGAAGATCTCCTCCGCGGCAATATCCACGGGAGAACGCTGCATATGCAGCTGCGTCATGCAGACTTGCTCGAAGTTGGCCCAGCGGTTCGTGACGCTCTGCCCCTGTACATCCAGCGTGGAGTGCATAACGCTGAGCAGCGCATCCATCGTGATGCCGTCCGGCAGCGTGGTGTTCTGGATCACGGCGAGCTTCTGCACCATATCCTGCGAAAAATCCGCAAACTGCTTCTTGAACAGCGTGCGCAGCTCCTCGACGCCGCAGAAATTGCCGCCCTCGGGGCTCCATGCCTTCGGATTGTTGAGCATCGTATCGATGAGCTGACCGCAGATCGAGTCGATGTATTCATCGGTGAGCCAGTAACTGACGAATTTGCCGAGAATGCGGTCGTGCTGGCTGACCTCGGTGAGGTTGAGCATCTCCGCATGGAAGCTGGTCACATCTGCCTGCACGCGCTCTGCCGTTTCGATGGATGCTGTGGAATCCTGCGAGATAATCTGTGCGATTGCGCCGTATGCGCCGGTGAAATACTCATAGGAATCGTTGTGCTCCGTCTGGAGAGCAATGCGCACCTCTTCAACGGTGGACTGGAGTGTTTCGAGAATGTTCAGCTTGGAGCGCACCGCCCAGATCTTCTGGAGCGCCTCCTTGAACTTCGCAGCATTCTGCTTGCTCTTGGCACTGTTCTTGCCGAGCTTTTCGCCGAGACGTGCCGCGCCGCCCATGCTGCTGTATTCATCGTGGATCTTCTTGGCGGCATTGTAAACCGCATCGAAGCTCTCTTCGGGGTGCTTGGTGTATAGATCGCCGACCGCATTCGCCGCTTCCTTGATCTGCGTGAGCAATTTCAGAATCCGCTGGCTCAGGCGCAGTGCCGCAAACGGGCCGTGCGCCCGCATCTCGTCGCGGATGCGCTCGCGGATGAAGTCGCGGGCATTGTCCGCCCAGCGCTTATCGATGTTGTTCGGGAGGATATAGCTGATGCCGCT
>JAFZPL010000146.1 GCA_017550355.1 Oscillospiraceae bacterium
CATTGGAGCCGGGAACGCGAAAATGCCCGCAGGGGCTCCCCGCAAATTCTGATTTTCCATACTGTCTATAGCGCGAGAGGATGACACCCGATCATTGGAGCCGGGAACGCGTAAAAGCCCGCGGAGGCTCCCCGCAAATTCTGATTTTTCTCAGCAGCACAATTCCGAAAAGAGACGAAAGTAAAAAAGGAGAAGGGATGCGAAGTCCCCTCTCCTTTTGTTTCAGCTCAGGACATTGACTGTCAGTCTGCCGGGATTTTCACGCTCTGCCTGCTCGATCAGGTTCAGCGCTGCTCTTCCGTAGCTGCCGAGATTGTCCAGCATCGACTGCACATTGTAAAGCGTGATCGTGGAGGGCGCGGGCATCGTGGTCAGACAGTCATAGAGCGCGTCCAGATTGTTCCCGTAATACTGCGGAAGCTGCAGATACTTCGCAAAGATCTTGTGCAGGCTCTCCTCATCCGTGATATAACCGCAATTGATGGTCACATTCATGTTATGATTCCTCCCCGTAAAGTAATTGAAACGTATTGTAATGGTCTTCCGTATAATAGATCAGACCGTCATCGGAATACACGATGCGTTTCGCGCCGCGCGAAGATGCCCCGCGCGTGTCGATATCGCATTCATAATAAGTACGCCCTTTCTTTTTGGGCAGACGCCCCTCATAATTGCCGAACACCGTTCCGCCGATGCAGCATCCCGGTGCATAGGGCTCCAGCGAGCCGCCGTTCCATCCGAGATCCTGCGCCTGCTTCTTGGAAATGAAGTTTCCCGGCAATTTATGATATGTATAAAGATAGAGCGAAACATCCTCTTTGGTGGTGTAGCTGCCGTCCGGATTCAGCACTGCCGTCGTAACAACGGTCGTGGTCTCTGTCAGCGGCTCAGTGAGCTGATAGCCGGAAGCAGTTGTTTTTTTTGTTGTTTTCGCCGTTTTGGTCGTTTTCGCGGCGGATGCGGGTGCCGTCGTCTGCACGGTTGCCGTTGATTCCGCTGCTGTGGTCACTGTTTCCGCGGTACTTCGCACCGTTTCTGCGGTAGTTGTCTGCGGTTCGGTCTCTGTAACAGTCGTCTGTGCGGCTGTTTTGGTCGCATCCACGATCTCAACGGAATATTCCGGCACATTCTGCTGCTGTGCGCAGCCTGCCGCGAACAGCATACCGGCGGCAAGGAACAGAGCTGAAAGTCGTTTTTTCATGCATATTTCTCCGTTTCTTCGCAGTATAGCATTATTATAGCACATAATTCGACAAAATGCAAGCAATTTTGCAGAATAATCGTCTGATTTGTACGGCTCTGCACCGCCGGAAATAATCAAATGAAAAAATTTTCGAAAAGTGTGAGGAATTTCCTCCGCCGGAACGTAATAGAAGCAAAGGGACACGAAAAAGCCCTGAAACAAACGGTAAAAAATGACTGGAGGTCTTATTATGAAAATCAAGCGTACACTGATCGTTCTGGCGGCAATGATGATGCCGTTCACCATGCTTTCCGGATGCGGAAGCCTCAAAAACAATGACATGACCGGCGAAGCAGTGCCTTCCGCATCCGCCGGAAAGGGAAGCGTCGCCAAGGCAGCGCCCGAAAAAGCTGACGGCGCAAAAGACACCCCTGCTGCGGACAGTGCATCCAAAAAAGCTGACACCGCCGTGAAATATGCTGCGGAAATCGCGCCGGCTGAGTCTCCGACACTCAATGCGTCCATCGCGGATGCCGGGGATGCATCCTTTGAAATGGATGCGGTACGCGATCTGACACGCGCCGCAGACGATGATATTGCAGTCAAGAAAGAAGCCGCCGAGATCATCGGGGAACGCCCGGATGATATTCCCCCGACGCAGCTGCAGCAGCAGGATCCGGCGGAGGCGTTCATCCTCACCGCAGGCGAATGGAACGACAACGAAAACTGGGGCTTCTTCACGAATATCGTGCAGAAAAACCTCGTGCATTTCCCGGCATTCGGTCTGAATCCGACTGCCAGAGTCTCCGCAGCAGTTGAAATCGGCGGCAAGCCTGCACCGAACGTCGCCGTGGAACTGCTCTGGGGCGATAAAGTGATCTGGACCGCGCAGACCGACCGCGACGGAAACGCATATCTCTTCTATGATTCGGAACAGTATACAACGGATCTCTTCGTCCGCGCCCTCGGTCAGACCGAAACGCTGACAGCCGGATCCGCCGCAGATGACCAGTCAGACGCGCCCGCAGTCCCCGAATCGTCGGTGAAGATCAGCGCAGAGGACGGCGAGATCACGAAGCACGGCAAGACGGAGGTCATGTTCATTCTCGACACAACCGGCTCAATGGGCGACGAGATCTACTATCTGCAAAAGGATTTCTCCGCGATCGCAGAGGAGACCGCCGGCAGCAATGTGCAGTTCTCGATGAATTTCTACCGCGACGCCGGCGACAAATACGTGACCAAATGCAATCCGTTCACATCGGATGCCAAAGAAGTGCAGTCCCTGCTGAACAAGGAGAGCGCGGGCGGCGGCGGTGATACCCCGGAAGCAGTCGGACAGATCCTCGAAGAAACAATCACAGAGGGAAGCTGGAGCAAGGACGCAAACAAGATCGCATTCCTGATCTTCGATGCACCGCCCCACAGCGACCGCACCAGCGTACAGCAGGTTCAGACGGCAGTCGCGTCGGCAGCGAAGCAGGGCATCCACCTCGTTCCGGTCGTCGCATCCAACAGCGACCGCGAAACAGAGCTGTTCGGCCGTGCGGCAGCAGCGATGACCAACAGCAACTACGTCTTCCTGACGGATGATTCCGGCGTCGGCGGCTCGCACCTGGAACCGATCATCGGCGATTACGACGTCGAAAAGCTGCACGACATCATCGTGCGCAATATCAAGGAAATCAGCGAAACGTAAAGCCACGTGCATATAAAGAAACCCGAAAGCAGTCCGGAACGGGCTGCTTTCGGGCTTTGTTATTTCCGAAGACCTGCAAGGATCTTCAGGAGTTCGCAAACATCCATAATCGTCAGATAGCCGTCCTCGTCCACATCAGCAACTGACATTCCTTCCTGCGTCGGCTGCTCAAACGGACGGAGATCCTTCTCCGAAATGGTGCGCATCATCAGAACTGCGTCGCTGATCGTGACTTTGCCGTCACAGTTGATATCGCCCATAGGCGTCTCTGTCGGCTTCACGGTGACTTCTTTGCCGTCATCTGTCAGCAGATAGGCACGGATCTTGCCCTCAGCGGTCTTGAAGGTCACTGTCTTTGTGCCGTTGCTCAGCGTGGAGATCGGATTCGTGAAGCGTGCCGTGCTCAGGAGCGCTTTTTCTTCCTCGTTCAGATTCCGCATGGAGTGCTCGTCTGCAGTGAAGGCGACCACTTCCGGAAATTCTGCCGGCACAAGCAGCGTGTTATTCTCATCAGCAACGCCGTATTTCCCGTCTTTCATGACGAGATAAAGCCCGCCGCTCTTCACTGCGGTCTGATAGCCGTACCGCACTGCAAATTTGTTGAAATGATCCTCTGCCCTGAACACTGTGCGGTCATACGTATACACACCCGCGGTGCCGCCGTGATCATAAGTCAGGCAGAAGGCATCGCCGGAGATCATAAGAGAATAGCCGCCCGTTCCTTCAAGCACCGGTGCCGCAACAGCCTTGCCGTTCATGTCGATGATGCCCTCATGCGGCACATAGCGCTTTGCTTTCACGGTATTGGAAACGTATTCGTCCTTTTCGGGATCGTAGGTTCGCACCGTCTGGAGATATTCCTCTTCGGTGTAGGTTATCGTCCAGGCAAGACCGTCCTTAAACTGGCAGATCCAGTCATATGTCGGATCGCAGAGCGCCTTGCCTGTAATATCCGCCAGGCCCCATTTGCCGTCCTTGAACACAACGTAGCAGTCATACTGCGTTCTGACTGCCGCAGCATAGCCGTATTTTGCGGCAAACTCCGGCGCAAGATCCTTGACCGGCACATAGAAGCCCTCAGAATCGTTTGTGGCAGAAGGCGTGTGGGTGTTGAGCACTGCGTAATAATCCACGCCCTCGATCTCCGTGATGTCGTAAGTGCCGCGGTTGTCATATGCGGTGTCGATTGCCTTTCCGCTGTAGGATCCGCCGCTCGCGCCGTTGAAGCAGTAGCGCGAAAGCGTGATATTGAGCCCCTTAGTCGGCGCGATCAGCACCGTGCCGTCTGCGCGGATGAGTCCCTGTGCGAGCTCGATGTCGCTTGTCCAGAGTGCGCCCTCTTCCTTCGGCTCATTGACCGTGACCGCATAATCGCCTGCGCCGCGCAGCACACGGTCATAGATGCCGGTCTGCTGATACTTGATCTCGTTCTTCGTCGCATCGTAGATGTAGGTTCTGCTCTTGCCGTCCGCAGTGCGGTCGTTGAGGATCAGGCTGCCGAGATCGTATACGCTCTGCGTCCCGCCGGGGAACCGGTAGTTCGATTCAAAGCTGCGGTACAGGTTGCCGAATCCGTCGCAGAAATAGAGCTTTTTGCCGTCGGTCATCGGATAGATCCGTTCTCTCAGCGGCGTCTTGTTGAAATAATCGGTGACTTCGGTCATGTAGCGGACCATGCCGTCCTCATAAGCCGACGTGTAGCTCGCATTGGTGCGTGCACCCGCGCTGACAAGATAGAAGCCGTATTTTCCGTTCACTTCGTAGATATTTTCGTTCAGTGCCTTGCCTTTGATCGTGTAGAGTGCCTCTGCATCATCATTATACACCGTAAAATCGGTGTCGGTGCTGCACACATAATAGTATTTCGTCTTACCCTTGTCGTTTTCCGTGTAGAGCACGATATCCTGATACTCTGCCGGAAGCACGTTTCTGCCGGATGCATCGACCAGCTGCGGAGCGCTCTTGTCGCTTCCGGATATGAGGAAATAGCTGCCTCCCGTCTTCACGTCCACGGAGGAATCCGACTCGTAAAAATCGTAGTCGCAGTTCATAAACAGATAATAGGTCTGCGAATAGTTCTTCACGTTGCCCTCTGCGTCCTCGACAATCTCATTTGCATGCACCGCAAGCGAACGCGAACTGTCGGAATACTTGTTCACAGTCTCCGAACCGGAAACCAGCTGTCCGCCGTGTTTCGGTTCCAGCGTGATCGTATTGCGAACCTGGAAGATGCTGTCCCAGATCTGCCATGTAAACGGCTTTTCTTCGTCCTTCACCAGATAGCAGGGCGTTTCGGAGTCCGTAAAGAGTGCCGTCTTGGGAACCTGCAGCTTCTTGAGCACCGCATCCGAGACCTTTTCGTTGAGAATATGCAGATCTTTATCGAATTCGATGTAATTGCTGCCCTTCTTCGCATAATATCCGCTGGCAACGGTCGTCCATGAGGCGAACGTATCGACAAGCTCCATCTTTGCGTTGTAGAGCAGATACTGTCCGTCCTTCCGGAGCACAACAGACTCTTTGCCGACTGCGCCCCATCCGTCGCCTTCGATGAGCAGTTTTTCATCCGTATCGCAGACAAAGGCGCTGTTCTCGTTGGCATACAGATACTTGTGCTCCGTGCCGTCCTCGTCTGTCAGTGTCAGTTCACGAAGCGTATCAAAGCGGTCGAGCTTTTTGCCGTCGAAGCCGTAATACTCCGCCTTGTCTGCCGTGCCGGAAGAAAGCGTGATCGCGTAATAGATCTTCCGTGCGGTATAGCCCTCCCAGATATAGCGGGCACAAACCGCTGCCAATGCGGCATACTTTGTCTCCGGTGCCATGCCCTTGAACGCGAGCGCATACTGTCCGTCGGCATTGCGGAAACGGTAAATGTCATAGTCAAGGCTTCCGCAGTTGAAGGCATTGAAACGGTAGTCCGTGCTTGCCGGCGTGTAGGTGCTCATGAATCCATGGGAAGAACCGTTGTTTATTGCCTCCATCACCGTGATCTCCGGGTATTTTTCGGAAACGGGATTGCCCTTCAGATCCGTGAAATAATCTCCGTCCTTCGTATCGACGAGAAGATGCTGGCGGTCTTTGGTGAGATAGAAGCCGCCGTAGCTTTCGTCCAGCTTGAAGATCGGTTTGCCGATCGCATCAATCACGCCGCCGAGATAATGCTCTTTTCCGTCTGATCCCGTTTGCTTCATGCAGACTGCGAAAAGATTATCCGTTATGATATTGATTTCATCGTACATCTCAGAGATCTGCTCGCCGGTCTTGGCGTTGACAAGCGCATATTTTTTGGCGTCGCCGAGTGCGTACTGTCCGATCATCACATTGCTCTGATCGAGTGCGAGCGCGACCGCGGGATCGGAAAGATTATATCCGTATGCCGAAACCGTGCCGCCGTATGCGCGGTAGGCAGGCGCGATCGAGCGGATTCTTTTGTCGAGCTTCACGGTCTGCTTTGAGCCGTCTTTTCCGATGATGACAAGCTCTGTGGCTTCCGACGAACTGCTGTTGATATAGACATTGCGGTCTGTGTATTCGATCATCGAATCGAAATCCGTCTCGGAGACCGGCTCTGCCTGATATGCTGCATTGGCATTCAGCACAGTCACGTTTGCCAGCAGTGCGGCTGCAAAAGAGAAAGCGATCAGCTTTCTCAGCGGTCTTTTCATAATATCACATTCCTTTCACAATAGAATAATAATTATTATAGCACGTTCTTTTTCATCTGTCAATGTGCATTACAGGATTTCGGCAATTCGCCCTCACGGTAATAACCGGTCTCCTTTTTCGGACAGTCTGCACTCGCCAGCATACCGGTCTCCGTGCAGAATTCGGCTTCGATCACGTCCGGATTCGGCGTAAACGTCATCGTTTTCCGTTCCGCGCCCTCCATGATCTGCTTCCAGACCTCGCCGGGCAGTTTGTATTCCAGCTTGTCGATCACAGCGTTTTTCGCGTCGAACCCGATCCAGACCGCGGCACAGTATTCCGGCGTGAGCCCCACAAAAAGCCGGTCGGTGTCGCTGCTGATGCCGTTGCCGACTGTGCCGGTCTTGCCGCAGACCTCGCTGCCGTCGTCCAAACGCGCCGCCTGCGCGATGCCGTCATCCTTCGATATATTATAATAGAGCAGACGGTTCATCACCCATGCGTCTGCCGGTTCGAGCGCCTGTTTGCCGCTGTCCGTCCGTTCCGTGAGCACATTGCCGTCCCTGTCCGTCACGCGGGTATAGAACCGCGGCGCGTAATAGGTGCCGCCATTCCCGAAGATCTGATATGCCGCCGTAAGCTCCGCCATGGAGACGCCTTCCTCAAATTTGCCGTAGGCGAGCGCAGAGGCAGTGCTGTCCTGATCGGTCAGCGTTGTGAAGCCGCAGTTCTGCCGGAGAAACGCCAGACATTCCGTGCCGCCGAGCGCATTCACCAGCCGCACGGGGACCGTGTTTTTCGACTGCCGCAGCGCATAGGTCACGGTGATATTGCCGTCGTAAACGCCGTTGTAATTCTGCGGATAGGCGTCCGGTCTGCCCGCATTTTCCAGCGGCGCATCCTCCACGATCGACGAAAACGAAATGATCCGCTTTGCGATCGCCGGCGCATAGACCGAAAGCGGCTTGACCGAGGAACCGATGCTGTGAAGCGTCCGGTAAGCGCGGTTATAGGCTTTGTTGCCCTGATTGCCCGCCGCAATCGCCAGCACATTGCCCGCGTGATCCGTCACTGCACATGCCGACTGCGGAAAAGACTTTGTTTCCTTTGCAAAGCTCGCCGGATTATCATAGACCGCATCCACATTCTTCTGCATTGCCGGCGAAAACGGCGTTTCGACGGTCACGCCCTCCGAATAGAGCAGCGCAAACGCTTCCTCACGGGTGCATTTCTTCGCCGCGGTCAAATCCGTGACGATCTGTTCGGTCATGGCATCAAAATAGGCGGTTTCGGGAATGCGCGATGCATACTGCGCCTGCGGACTGATACCGCTGACCGCATTGCCGGTGAGTGCGGGGGCATATTTCGCGGGATCGGCAGCAACCGACGCCAGCATTTTCCACTCCTCCGCGGTGAGATTGGCGGCATATTTCCCAAAATACACGACCGATGCCAGCCCCGCGCCGAAAATATTTTCGCCGAAACGCACTGCATTCAGCGCGTCGATGCTGTACGCCGTACCTGCCGCCGCACAGATTTCCTTTGCACTCTCAATATTGATCGTATCCTCCGAAAGCGGATACAGCGCCGAGACCGGCAGTTCATGCACGGTGCCGTCTGCTGCCTGCACCGCCGGAGAGACATAAACATGCGGCTCTGCCGGTCCGCGGCAGCCGGTCAGCATACCCGCGAACAGTACACAGAGCAGAATGCGTTTTGCAATCATGCCGTTTCTCCTTTCCGCGTCGGAACGGTCAGACAGTATGCCGTGCCGAGGCAGAGCCAGAACAGCGGATTGACCGTGATGCAGCTGTCATTGACAATGCCCGACACCATGAACGCACAGAGTCCCGTCCAGAGACAGATCAGGAAAATGCGGTCTTCCGCGGGCTTTTTCTCGGTGACCGCCAGACGCAGCCCGCGGAACGCAAACACCGCGAACAGGCAGAGCACCAGCAGCAGCGCGGGAATGCCGCTTGCCGCAGCGATCTGCAGATACATGCTGTGCGCCTTGTCGATCACCAGATGATAGGTGCCGTTTGTATTGCACATGCCGACGATATCGTTCTGCACGAAATAGAACGGGAAATTGCCCGCGCCCACGCCGAGCAGCAGACATTTTTTCAGCATTGGCAAACTGTTCAGCCAGATATAGCCTCTGCCCGTTGCAAAGGAATAGTACCGCGTGAGACTGCTGTCCGCGAGCGGTGCTTCGGGGATCTCCGGGAAGAGTGCACCGTTCTGCGCGACCAGCTGAAGCCCCTGCGTTGTAACGGCGAAGTCGAGCGTGTGCTTATAGCCGAGATCGAGATACAGCATCC
>JAFZPL010000147.1 GCA_017550355.1 Oscillospiraceae bacterium
CGGGGTCTGGGAGCCGGACGGCCTCCAGGGGCGGATCGAAATCTCTATGGCTTTGGCATCACAAGACCGTCGCGCCCTCCCGTACTAAAAACCGCGAATTTGCAGCCCCCGCCCGTCTGGGACCCTAATATTGACGGCTTTAGAAGTGAGAAAAAGCATAGGAGAATCTCTAAAACATCCGATTTTTCGTGCTTTTCTTAATGCTGCCGTGGAATACTGCGGCAGCGGAATACATACGGAGTTTCGTTACAAACCGCATTGTAAAATGGCGTTTTTTGGCGAAAAAATAAGAAAAAAGCCCTGTTTTTTATTCTTTTCCGCATGTAAGATTTTGTACTTGGCGGAGCCCGTGTGGATATCCAGAAGTTACGCAGTTAAGCCGAAAAGGAGGCGCTGAACAGTTGACAGATAAGCAACGCGAGGAAATTCGCAAACTTCGGTTAAACGGTCTTGGGTACAAGATGATAGCCAAGCTGGTAGGCTCAAAGGAGAACAATGTACACGAATTTTGCAAAGCTCATGGGCTCGCCGGATCTGCCGAGCTTGTTCGACTAAACTATCCGATCTGGTGTAAGCAAAACAGCCGTTGCCCCATCTGCGGTGCGAAAATCATTCAACCTAAAACCGGGCGCAGGAAAAAGTTCTGTTCCGGACGCTGCCGGACAAGATACTGCCGGCTGAAATGGGATGAGCTGATTGAAGATATGCAATAGAAAATGACACCTCAGAGAGGACAGCAATAGAAAATGACACCTCGGAGAAGTCAAGCAATAGAAAACGACACCTCGGAGAAGTCAGCAATAGAAAACGAAACTTGGGAGGAAAGAACATGGTACTGGCAATTCTCAACTGGATCTTGATGCTGTTCATGATCGTCTTTCAGGCGGTGTGGATTCACAGCATCGTTAACCATGACGGCAAATGTCACTACACCGACTGCAAGCACTGTTTCTATGACGGCGCTTGTCCGATTCAGGAGGAAAGGAGAAAGCATCATGACAGAAAACAGTAATCAGCATGTGGCGCAGAGCGATCCGGTGAATCATCCGGCACACTACAAGTCGTTAGGCATGGAGGTTATAGATTTCCTTGAAGCGTTTGAGCTGCCGTTCCACCTTGCCAATGCGGTAAAGTATATCGCCAGAGCCGGACGCAAGGACAAAAACAAGACCGCAGAGGATCTTCGTAAGGCAGTCTGGTACATCAACCGCTATATCGAATATGTCGAGAAGCAGGAGGGCAAACCATGACACTGACTGAGAAGTTCATCGCTGATGCAATACAGCTTGACAGTGGAGCGGAGGTCATATACGGCAGCGATCAGATTAACGACACCTATCCCTGCCGCTTTGCAACCGTGGAGTTTCAGCTTATGGCAACAGACGCACTTGTCGAGGTTGCAGACCGCATCCGCATGGAGAAGGGCTACCTTCCGATGCATCCGCGGGACGGCAGAACGGACGATGTGGACAATGACGGTTTCTATGATTTCTACATCGGCATCAGCAGACTGCCCGGAGAGAATCAGCTGGTCAAGCTGGACAGCAGCATCAGCTTTGTGGTCGTCAATTCGGATTCCGATGACAACGAGGATATGTACACAATTGACCTGACAGCTTCCGAAGCCGAGTATGTGTATGAAATACTGAATCGCCAGTGCCGGAGGTATCACGGGAAAGACTGCGAAACGCTAATGGCGGAGGCAGAGAAGGAGTTATACGAATGACAACATTAACAGAACAGTTTATCAGGGATGCGGTACTAATTGATCCAGATGCCAAGGTAACCTACACGCACTCCAATATAGGGCGTTGCGCTACCTGCGATGTACCGGCAGTTGGATTCACGCTGATACCGACCGAATCGTTGATTCGTCTTGCCGACAGATTCCGGTACGAAAAAGGTTTCAAACCCATGAAGCCCGTCAACGGAATTGCTGATGAGGTCGATCCGAATGTAAGGTACGAGTTTGAAGCATACCTCAGTAAGCGTCCCTGCAAAGTGTGTCCCAACCGCAATTTCGACATTGATAACTGTATCATTTTTTGGGCAACCAATTCAACCGATCGTGATAACGAGGAGCTTCATGAGTTTACGTTAAACGATACTGAGCAGGCTATCCTGCACGAACTGCTCGAAGCACAATGTTTGGAACGGCTGAAGAAACCCAGTAAAGAATTTCTGCGTGAGTCGGAAGTGGAGTTGAGTAAATACTATGAAAATCATTAAGCGGGACGGCAGAGAAGTCCCATTCGATTACACAAAAATCAAGGCGGCAATCGAAGCCGCCAATGCCGAGGTCAAGGATAAGATCAGCGACACCATGATCGGATTCATCGTTGGGCGTGTTGAGCGAAGATGCAAAGATCTGGCGCGTCCTGTCCATGTCGAAGAAGTCCAGGACATGGTGATCGATGAACTTGACAAGGCCGAAGCGTACAAACTTGCGCGGCACTACAGCGAGTACCGGCTTATCCATGAGCAGCAGCGCAGGATGAACACAACCGACGGTAAGATCCTCAGTCTACTGGAGCGCACCAACGAGGAAGCCAAGCAGGAGAATTCCAACAAGAACCCAATCATCAACAGCACGCTTCGCGACTATATGGCAGGAGAAGTCAGCCGGGATATCTGCCGGCGTTTTCTGTTTCCGGAGGATGTGATTGCCGCCCACGATGACGGAATCATTCATGTACACGATCTTGACTATATTGCAGAGCCGATGTATAACTGCTGCCTTGTCAATCTGGAGGATATGCTCCAACACGGGACAGTCGTATCCGGCACCATGATCGAGAAGCCGCACAGCTTTTCGACTGCCTGCAATATTGCAACACAGATCATCGCGCAGGTGGCATCGAACCAGTACGGAGGACAGACGATCTCTCTTGCGCACCTTGCGCCGTTCGTAGATGTCAGCCGACAGAAGATCCGCACCGAAGTGTACGAGGAAGTGAACTGCGGCACAAGCTGTGAACTGACCGAGGAGGAACTGAACGGCATCGTGGAAAAACGAGTACGCCGGGAAGTCAAACGCGGCGTGCAGACCATTCAATACCAGATCAATACGCTGCTCACCACCAACGGTCAGACTCCGTTCGTTACGGTGTTCATGTATCTGGATGAAGCTCCTGCCGGACAGACTCGTGATGACCTTGCGATGATCATCGAGGAAACGCTCCTCCAACGCATCGAGGGTGTCAAGAACGAGAAGGGCGTGTGGGTGACACCGGCATTCCCGAAACTGATATATGTTCTCGATGAGGACAACATCACCAAGGGCAGTCCGTACTGGTATCTGACCGAACTCGCGGCGAAGTGTACTGCAAAGCGCATGGTTCCCGACTATATCTCCGCCAAGGTCATGAAGCGGCTGAAGGGCGATGTGTATCCCTGCATGGGATGCCGGTCGTTCCTCACACCGAGTATCGACCACCAGTATTACGGCAGATTCAATCAGGGTGTTGTAACGCTGAATCTGGTGGATGTCGCTTGCAGTGCCGACAGTGATGAGGACAAGTTCTGGGAACTGCTGGACGAACGCTGCGAGTTGTGTTTCAAGGCACTCATGTGTCGGCACGACCGGCTGAAGGGTACGCCTTCGGATGTTGCACCGATCCTCTGGCAGTACGGTGCGCTGGCAAGGCTGGAGAAGGGAAAGGTCATTGACGATCTGCTGTACAACAACTACAGCACGATCTCGCTCGGCTATGCCGGCATTGCGGAAATGACATACCGCATGAAGGGCTGTTCGCACACAGAGCCGGGCGGAAAAGCCTTTGCAATATCCGTCATGAAGATCCTGAATGAAAAATGCGCCGAGTGGCGAGAGAGAACAAATATCAGCTTTTCGCTTTACGGTACGCCGATGGAGAGCGTCACTTACAAATTTGCACAGTGCCTGCAAAGACGGCATGGTGTGATTCCCCATGTGACGGATAAGAACTATATCTCAAATTCTTATCATGTTCACATTACAGAGCCGATTGATGCTTTTACCAAGCTGACCTTTGAGTCAGAGTTTCAGGAATTGTCTCCGGGCGGCGCGATCAGCTATGTTGAAGTTCCGAATTTGCAGAACAACATTCCTGCGGTTCTGGCACTGATGACACACATTTACGAAACCATCCTCTATGCTGAACTGAACACCAAGTCCGACTACTGCCAAGCCTGTGGCTTTGACGGTGAAATCAGGATCGTGGAGGAAGGCGGCAAGCTGATATGGGAGTGTCCGAACTGCGGCAACCGCGATCAGCGCACGCTGAATGTGTGCCGGCGAACCTGCGGTTATCTCGGAACGCAGTTCTGGAATCAAGGCAGAACGGCTGAGATCAGGGACAGGGTGATGCATCTGTGAGAAAATTACTCGATATATCTATTGGAGATGTTTTCGGTGATTTAAAATGTATCAGTTACCATTTGAGGAAGAATAAAAACGGATCGCACTCCACGGTTTATACCATGAAATGTAATATATGTGGCAGAGAAAAAGATATGCTTTCATCTACTATTCGATTGGGGCGTGGTATTACTCACAAAGCCTGTGGAAAAGGGATTAAGACACTTGATCCTATTTTTTATTCACGATGGCAAGCAATGAGAACCCGTACCACAAATGATAACTACGAGCACGCTGATTGCTACTCAAAAAAAGGGATTGACAGTGACGAGTTCAAGTATTTTATAGATTTCTATGACAAAATGTATCCTTCGTATTTGGAAATGGCAAGTATAATTGGTAAGGAAAACACTTCACTTGAACGAATTGATAATAACAAAGGATACTCAGTTGAAAACTGTAAATGGATTCACAAACATGACCAGCCCAAAAACACATCTCGAACAGTTGCATTTAAGGTGATTTATCCGGATGGGCGCGAAGAAATCCATTCAAATGTACGAGAGTTTGCCATTTTACACAATTTGAACAACGAGACAATTATAGACTGTCTAAACGGGAAAACCAAAACCCATAGGGGGCATAGATTTTTAAGATTAAGAAAAGAGGCAGAAGATGAACTACTGCGGTCTGATAAAAAACGACATCGCCAACGGTGACGGTGTCAGAGTTTCGCTGTTCGTCAGCGGATGCCGGAATCACTGCATCGGATGCCACAACCCGGAGGCATGGGATTTCA
>JAFZPL010000148.1 GCA_017550355.1 Oscillospiraceae bacterium
CGAATACTGCCGTTCCGGAAGGGCATCGGCTGCCGCGAGCAGATTTTCACGGTAACGCTCCGAAACATATCCCGTCTCAAACAGGAAGGACAGATGCTTCATGATAAAATCCGAGGGCTTCATGCCCTGTTCAAATGCCGCTGTCATCTGCTGACCGAGCTTGATACCCTGAATGGAATTGTAGTAGGAACGCCACTCGACGAATTCCTTCTGTTCCGCGTTCATTTTCGCCTTGCTTGCTTTTTCGGCTTCCGCTTTTGCGGCGCTGAATTTCTCAGCGATTTTGCGGAGCTGTGCCTCTTCCTCTTTGGTGAGCTGTTTCTTTGCCATGTTCATCCTCCTTTTTCACCACATTCTGCCGGCGAGAAATGTCAGCCGCAGGAATGTGACTTCATCATGTTCATGCAGTTCGATGCTGCTGTCCGGTTCGCCGAGCTGCCGGTCTCCGATGAAAATGCGCACGAGCCCGTCCTGATAGGCGAGCAGTGCATCGCTGACCGCTTTTTCGGCATTAACCGCGCTTTCATTGTAATGTACGCCGAACGAGATCTTGCCGATCTCCTCCATCTGCGCGATCTGTTCCGGTGTCAGCGGCTTTTCGCTTTCTGCACCGCGTTTCTGATATGCCGAAACGCATGTCTGCACGGCGGCTGCGATCAGTTCGCGCACGGTCTGCGGGCTGCCCTCCAGCGGAAACGGCACCGCCCTGATCTTGTCGCGCTTTGCGCCGAGCTGTTTGATATTGACCAGGATTTCCATCTGAGACCTCCTTTGCTGATTTGGTTGATTCTATCATTATACATAAAAACAAAAAGAAAATCAATGGGCATTTTCTACAAAACGAATCAGACTGCCGCGCTCACATTGCCCGCAGGATCTCCCCGAAATAATCCGGCAGCGGAAGCGTTGCGCCCGAATGTTTTCCGCCGGGGATCCGCCGGAAGCGTGCATTTCCGAGCAGACGCTCCGTGAAATCGTGGGTGTCGATGATCTCATCGTCCGCGCCGACGATGCAGCTGACACGGCGGCTGTCCAGATCTCCGAGCGATGCGAACAGCGGCAGGAATGCGCGGATATCGCCCATGTAGCCGAGCCGCGGCAGATGCAGAAACGGCATCAGGCAGGGATTGACGAAAATCGCGGGAAGACCGGATTCCGCCGCGAGCACTGCCGCGAAGAATCCGCCGTAGCTTGTGCCGGTGAGCAGACCGATCTGCTGTTCGCGGATGATCCCGCGCAGCATGTCGCATACGGCATCCGGCGTGCAGGCATCATAGTCGATCTGCGGCGCGGTGATGCGGGTGAATCCGTTGGCAGTCAGTGCGCCGAATGCGGCGTTCTGTGCGCTGCCGTGGTAGCCGTGGATATTGAGAATCCGCGTCTGTGTATCCATCATCATAGTCCTCCCTTATCATTTGTGTCCGGAAAGCGGGATCGAAAGCGTGACGCAGAGCCCGCCGCTTTCACAGGAACAGCGGAGTGCGCCGTGCATCTTCCGCATCAGTGCGTCTGCGATATAGAGCCCCAGTCCGCTGCCGTCCCTGCCGGATGTGTTTTCTTTTCCGCGGTAATATTTCTGCGTGATCTGCGCGAGCTCCTCCGCGGGAACGCCGCCGCCGTGATCTTCGATCGCCATATCCAGAAAATCCTCGCTGAACCGGTACCGGATGTCGATCGCCGTGCCTGCGTATTTATAGGAATTGCTGATGATATTCGCGATCACCTGCGAAAGGCGGATCCTGTCGATGCAGATGAGGCATTCCGGCACGGCTTCCTCCGAGACCAGATTTTTCGTGTCATGCTCTGATGCCAGATCATGCAGCACGGACGACGGTTCATCCTGACAGTTCACATGCATCTCGCCGAGTTCATCGAGCGATGAGGCAAGCAGATCGCTGACCAGCAGATTGATCTGATCCGCCTTCTGGCTGATATCGGCGACCTTTCCCCTGAGATAGGCGTCATCCGTTTTGACCGTGAGCAGTTCGCAGATCAGGCGGATGCCCGTGACCGGCGTTTTCATATCGTGGCTGAGCGAGGCGATCAGTTCCTTTTCGCGCTGTCGGAGCGCCTCCTCCCGCAGCCGTGCTGCACGCAGCTCCTCCCGCATGATATCGAAGCTCTCCGTGAACACGCCGAACAGATCGCTTTTCTCCATTTGCAGCGGTTCGTCGAGATTGCCCTCCGCAATCTTTCCTGCAAACTGCTTCATCCGCCGGAACGGTGTCACGACGGCGCGGCGGAGATAGATCCCTACGGCGGCAAGTGCTGCGAGGATGCAGAGCAGGATCAGCGCGGCGCTTTTCAGGATCCTTTTCCGCAGCAGTCCGACGGTCTCTGCGGCGGGATCGGGAACGGCAGCCGTGCCGAGCAGGATCCCGCGGCTGATGACCGGCTGGCAGAGATATCCCTGCTGTGCGGCTTCTGCCGGAGAACGGAGTGCGCCGTCTGCGGGATAGCGCAGGCGGTCGCTGCTGTCAAAGACGTAGATGTCGCCGCCGTACTCCTTATCGCGCAGTGTGTCGGGATCGTCCCAGTGCTCGCGGACGGTCTGCACCATGTCGTTGATCCGGATCGCGGCGTCCTGCCGGATCCTGCCGGGCGATGTCGAGAGCATGAAAAACACCAGCAGACCGGCAAAGCAGAGTGCGGTCACGGCGAGGAATTTTGCGTAATGCTTCATGGCATTTCCTCAATGATATAGCCGACGCCCCAGACCGTTTTGATGATCTGCGGCGAATTGGGATCCTGTTCGATCTTTTCGCGCAGATGCCGGATATGCACGGAGAGGGTGCCTTCGCCGGTGAATGTATCTTCCCAGACGTTTTGCAGAAATTCGTCCTTTGAGATGACTCTGCCGCGGTTCTGCAAAAGATAGAGCAGCATTTTGTACTCCATTGCCTTGAGCGGAACGGTCTCCGCGCCTGCTGTGATCTTATGTGTGCCGGTGTCGAGGAACAGTGCTGCCGTGATCGGGATGCGGTCGGGCTGTGCGGCGGAAACGGCATTGGCGGAGACAGCATTTGCCGCCTCCGCTGATTTTTCGTATCGCCGGAGCGTTGCTCTGACCTTTGCCAGAAGCACGCTCAGGGTAAAGGGCTTTGTGATGTAGTCATCGCCGCCGATGTGGAGCGCCGTCAGGATATCGTCGTCGGTATTGCGGGCGCTGACAAAGAGGATCGGCATGTCGTATCGTTCGCGGATCTGCCTGCAAAGCGCAAAGCCGGAGGTCTCACCGAGATTGATGTCCAGCAGCAGAAGCGAAACACTGTGTTCCGAGAGAAACGCGATCGCTTCCGCGTAGCCGTCCACCCATGCCGTCTTGATATCGAACATGTTGAAATACTCCGCGGTGTTTTCCGCAATGGTCACGTCGTCGTCGATAATCAGGCACTGATAGTTCATGTGCAGTTCCTTTCCGTTCACTGCCGGATGCCGACCGTGCTGCCCGTTTCGCCGGCAAACACGATCTTTCCGCTGAGCGGGAGCGCCGCCGTGCTGCCGTACTGCTCGGAAATGCTCGCATATACGACATTTCCGAAGCGGTCATAGACATAAACTGCGGCGCCGTCCGGGATATCCAGCGTGATCGTTCTGTTGCTTGTTCCGGAAATATTATACCACGCCGCCGCGCCGCTTGTCAACTCTGCGCAGTCAAGATCCGCCGGCAGATCGGGAATGGAATCCTCCGAAAGAAAGGTCATGCCGCGTCCTTCACAGATGAGATATTCCTTTCCGTCTATGACCTTGCATTCGAGATCGAACTGGTCGCGGCTCATGCTGGACGGGATCGAGAGAACAGATTTTGCATGGTTTTCATCCGTGATCTGCATATTCCCGAAATAGCCGGGCGCGGCGGGATCGCTGTACAGCTGTGCGCACGGAAGCGACAGATAGGAGATCGAGAATGCCGTGTCGCCCGCGAGCCAGTACCGCTTTCCGCTGCGGGCATCCCATGCCGCCTGCGCCGCCTCGCTGACCGGATGTTCACTGACCTTCTGCATCGAATATCCGGTATTGGTCAGAACGCCGAGCGTGCCGTAATCCCAGCGGCTTTCTTCGGCAATGTAGGTTTCGCCGCCGCGTTCCGTCAGCCGGAGCACAGTCTGTTCGCTGCGGGGCTGGAAGGACGAATCCTTTGCGGGATCGCCGCCGACCTGCACGAAGCTGTCGTTTCCGGTGTAGAGGAAATACCGTGTCTGCGGCAGATCCGTGCAGAGCTTGTCGATCTGCATGTATTTCTGCTCCGGAAAGCTGAGCGCATAAATGCTGTCGCGGTCGAGATAGAGCCCTGCCTTTGCGAGATATGCTTCCGGCACGCTGTCCGCGGTCGGCTGTTCGGCGATGACCGGATGATTGATTTTGACGCCCTTTTCCTCCAGCGCGATATCCATGAGCGCCTCCGCGAGCATTTTGTTTTCGGTGCTGGAACCGCCCGCGGAGAGCACCGCGACGCTGATCTGTTCATCCGGCGCAACGAGCAGTTCCGCATGCTGTTCGACGAGGTCGCCGCCCTTGCTCACGACCTGCACGCCCGCGGCTGCATATTCCGGCTGACTGACCGTATCGAAGCCGAGCCCGAAACCGTCTTCATATTGGTCTCCGGCGCCCGATCGGAACATTTCCGTCTTTGCGTTTTCGGAGAGCAGCGTGCAGTCTCCCTTGAAAAATGCGCTGCCGAATTTGCAGAGCTCCGCGGCTGTCGAGAGGATGCCGCCGGTGCCGACGGTCATGCCGTAATCTGCGGGAACGCTTGCCCGTCCGCTGTACACTTTCGTCTGTTCCGGCGTTTCAAAGGCGTTCCAGGGGGTGCCGGTCTGTTCCATGCCGAGCGGCTTGCAGATATGCGCCTCGATATACGCGGTGAAGTCCTCGCCGCTGACGCGCTCCACGATCTGTTCGAGCAGTTCATAGCCGTCGTTGCAGTAGCAGCCGTATGCGCCGGGGGCCGCCTTCAGCCGTTCCGTGCTGAGATAGGAGAGGAAGGCGTCGTGCGGGACGCGGCTGCGGCTGCCGTACAGGACATCGTTGGCATAATAGGAACCCATCAGTCCGCTGGTGTGATCCATGAGCATCCGCACGGTGATATCCCTGTACCGGCTGTCCGCCATGCGGAATTCCGGCAGATAATCGGTCACGGGCGCGTCTGGATCCAGTTTTCCCGCGTCCGCAAGCTGCATGGCGGCAGCGGCGGCGAAGGTCTTGGAGACGGATCCGATCGAAAAGAGCGTTTCCGATGCAGTATGCGGCTTGTTGGCGGTTTCGGCGGCATGTGCGCCGGATGCCGGTGCAGCGAGCATGGCAAGTGCTGCGGCTGCCGCGATGATTTTTTTGTATTTCATAATCTACCTCCGAAAATTAAGCAGAAAGCAGGAAGGAATGTGCGCCGAAAGCTCCCTATGTTTTTATTCCGTCATAAGCTCATAGACCGAGATCTTCTTGATCTTTCTTGCGCCGACATATGCGCAGGCAAAGCAGAACACCAGGATCACCGCATCGAGCAGCAGGATTGCTGCCAGATTGACCGCCACTTCGCCGAGAAGAGCATCGAGCATTCCGGTCAGCACAATGCTTACCGCCGTACCGAGTACGACTGCGAGAAATGCCGCCGGCATAATGCGGAACGAAAGCTGGAGCATCAGCTCCTTTGCGGTGTAGCCCAGTGCCTTCATGACGCCGAGCTCCCTGCGCTGCTTGCGGATCTCCGATTCCATCAGGATCATCAGAATGATCATCACCACCACGCCCGCGATTCCCATGAATACACGCGTGGAGACCGAGACTGCCGTGCAGAGCGACGAAAGTGTTTCGCGTGCCATTTCCGGCAGATTCATGAACGACCGCACCTTGAGTGCATCGCTGCTGCCGGTGATGACCTGATCGCCGCTTTGGATCGCATATTCGAGATTCGTTACGCCGTACTGTTCCATGAGCGCGGCGATCTTCTGATCTGCGGCTGCGCGGATGCGTTCTTCGCAGCTGCCGGAATCCGCTGCCGCATTGCCGCCGATCTGTTCGGCGCTCTTGCCGTATTTCCGGTCGATCGCGTCGCGCAGTTCCTTGTCGCTGACGCCCTCCGCCTTGTAGACCTCAAACGTATCGGGGCGGTAGAGCGGATCGAGCAGCCGGAAGCCGTCTTCAGTCAGGTAGACCGTGGCGTTGTTGAGGATCGCCGTGATCAGACCGGTCACGATATAATCCTGCCGGAGATGTCCGTATCCGAGCTGTACCGTGTCGCCGATATCCGCGCCGGTTTCACTTGCAGCAGCCGCGGCGAGCATGATCTCGTTTTCATGCTCCGGAAAACGGCCTTTATACGGCCTGATATTTTCTGTCTGCGTGTAATCTGCGAAGATATTCGCCATGAATTTCGTGTTTTTGCCGACGGCATCGACATACTGATTGCCCATCATATTGGTGGGGATGACCTTGCGGATTTCCGGCATCGCGAGCAGTTCTTCTGCGAATGCGACTGTATCCGTGGTCTGCATGACCGTGATCTTCATGTCGCTCAGCTCCTGACCGGCGATCGAGAACATCACGTTGAGATCCTTGCCGAGGAAGCTGTACAGGATCAGGCTCAGCACAACGGTGACGGTCGTCACGGTCATTACAAAGATCAGTCCGATATTCTGCCGCGCATGATCCGTAAAGCCCTTCATTGCAAGGCGGAGATGCACGTTTTTCTTCGTTTTTTCCAGCGGGAAATGCGAACGCCGGAAGCTGTGGTCTGCAATGCCCCTGCGGAACGCGACGACCGGCGGATATTTCCGGACAGCCAGCGCCTTGCAGTATGCCGTCACAAACACCAGCAGCAGAACTGCGCCCGCGGATGCCAGCAGCGGCAGGAGCGCAACGGCATGGGACGCCGTGCAGCCCTTCATTTTCTCCACAATGCCGATCAGCTGCGGGATCAACCAGAAGGCGGCAAGCACGCCCGGCACACAGCCCGCAAACGCGGTCAGCAGATATTCAGAGACATAGGAGAGCGCGATCTGATGCGATTTGTAGCCGAGGGCTTCCAGCACGCCGATGTTGACCGTCTGTTCCCTGATATCGCTGACGATGCGGAACCAGATCATCACGGTCACGGCGATAATGATGACCGCCGCCATGACATACATGAGCACCAGGATGTAGTTGATTTCCGTGTTGAAGCTTTCTTCGACATCCTCATAACTGTCGATGTAATAATCGGAATGATCCAGACCGTCCATTGCGGAAAGCTGCGCCGTGCAGTCCTGTGCGGCAGCAAACTGCATGCTGCGGGTGTTCTCTTTGGTATGATAGCCGATCGCGGCATTGCGCGTGAACAGCGGCTTCAGAACCGCATAATCCGCATCGCTGATGACCAGCTTCGGCGAATCCCAGCAGCAGCTTTCATAAAATCCCGCGATCCGGAACGTGAATTTCTTGGAGCCGTAGATCACGGGCAATTCGTCGCCCTCTTTGAGTCCGCGCTTGATCTGTTCGCTCTGCGGTACCCAGACCGGATGCGCCATTGCCGTGACCGCCTCCTTTGAAAGTGCGGAGAACGGCTCGTATTTTTCGATCTTGCGCTCATTTTCCTCCGTGATAAAGGTGGCGACATAGAGCACCTCTTTGCCATTGCTGTCGAGTGTGCGCGAGGCAAAGGAAAACAGATAGCGGAAGCTGTCGCAGCGCGTGACACGCTCGTCCGCACGGAAAAGCTGAAGCAGCTGTTCCTCCTTGCCGTTCAGGTTTTCCTCCGTGAACGTGATGATGCTGTTCCAGCTCTGCGTGCGCTGCGCGATTTCCGGGAAGATATGCGCAATGTTTCCGCCGGCCACCGCCGCCGCACCGAGCAAGAGCGTGCAGAGCATCACCAGAACGGCGAGCAGCACGGATTCTTTCAGGTGCTTCCGGATATTGAAAAGCGAAAGCCTGAGGATTTGTTTCATACCGATCACCATCCCATTTCATCGAGGAATTTCTGCAGGCGGTCTCTGCGTGTCCGGAGATCGTCGGTGCCGTAGGGGGGCATTTCGTGTTCGCCCTCCACGGCGCCGTCCCGGAGGAAGATCACGCGGTTCCCGCGCAGCGCCGTTTTCAGATCGTGCGTGACCATGACGACGGTCTGTCCCTTGCCGTTGAGATCCGTGAAGATGTCCATGACATCCTGCGAGGAGGCGGAATTCAGCGAGCCGGTCGGTTCATCCGCAAAGAGGATATCCGGCTCATTGATGACCGCCCGCACGATGCCGACACGCTGGCATTCACCGCCCGAAAGCTGATTCGGAAATTTCTTCCAGTTCATCTCCGGAATGCCGACCTTGGTCAGCAGTGTTTTCACGCGGGCGATGAGCTCCGGCGAATTTTTCTGTGCGGCGAGTGCGGCGGTCATGATGTTGTCGAAAACGGACATGTTGTCGAGCAGATAGATGCTCTGGAAGACGAAGCCGCAGTGCTTTCTGCGGAAGACGGCGAGCTTGTCGTTGGAATAGCCGGAGATATCGGTGTTCCCGAACCAGACCTTGCCGAGCGTCGGCTTGTCCATGCCGGAAAGCGCATAGAGCAGCGTGGATTTTCCGGAGCCGGATGCACCCATGATCACGGTGAATTCCTTTTCGCAGATGCTGAGATCGAGATTCCTGATGATGTGCTGCTGGATCCCGCCGTTGGAAAAGGTCTTGCAGAGTTTTTCTGTATGCAGAATGGAAGCCATATGAACACACTCCTTTGGTTTTGATGATTCTATTATACTCCTTTTCCGGCGGAAAGTCTTTATCGGATCCCTATTGAATTCTTATCAATTCCTTAACAGCCCGAATTTCTGCGCCGGAAACTGTAAACTTTCTGTAAAACGTGCTCAAAAATCATTGACATACTATATAGAATATGTTATATTAAAGATAACTTATTGATAAGGAGGCGATCCTATGTTCAGGCGTTCCAAGAAACTGATCAGCTTCGGCATTGCCCTGACTGCTGCGCTGGAGGCAGCCGTTTCGCCTGCTTTTGCGGCGGGCGGAGCTCCGATCACGCATGTTGCGCTGGAAAATGTGAACACGAGGCTCACGGTCGGCGCTGTACCGGAATACACGGCATACCTGACCGGTGACTGTGTGCAGCAGGCGTCGATCCTGAACGAGGGATGGGGCTGCGCGGAGGACATGAATGTGCATGTGACCAGCTCTGCGGGCGATCCGATCCCCGAAACGCTTGCCGGATCGCCTTATGTCTATCTCACGGCGCTCCAGGCGAAGGAAGGCTGGTATTTCGCGGAGGGTGTAACGCTCACCTATGAGGGCGTGGATATCCCGTCCTCTGCCTATACCGCTTCTGTTGCACGCGAGGGCGATGCGCTGATCCTGATCTGCAATTTTATTCCGGAGGTCGTACCGCTTGCGCCGGATGCCGTGCCAGTCTCCGAGGTGCGTGTGGAGGGCGCGGTCATGGAGTATGCCGCCGGAGACGAACCGGTCTTCACGGCGCAGCCCGGCGAACCTGCCTGCTGTCTCGTGAAATATGAGCGCTGGATGGATGCGTTCACGCCGGACTGTGCCGTTTCAAGCAGCGAGGCATTCAACGCACTGACCGGCGTGACCGAGGAAAACAGGCTCCGCCGCTTTGAGGCAGACCGCAGCTATTCCTATGATCTCTGCCTGACGCCCGCATACGGCTATGTGTTTGCGGACGATGCAGTTGTGTATGTCAACGGCACGGAGTATGTCCCGTTCGCAGCCGAGCCGGACAAGCTGTTTCTCAAGGGCATCGCAGAGCTGCATGTGCAGGCGGCAGCGACGGAGACAGCGCCGGTCACGGAGGAACCGCCCGTGACCGAAACGGAGCCTGTCACCGAAACGGCAGCAGAGAACACACAGAAGCAATACACCGTCGTTCCGGCGGAGCTGAATCCGGATCTGTTTTACGGCGACGTCAATCAGGACGGCAGGCTCTCCATTGCCGATGCTGTGCTGCTGATGCATTATCTGACCGAGGACGGCGCGTTTCCGCTGCCGGATGCCGGTCTTGCGGCAGGCGACCTCGATCTCGACGGACAGCTGACCGTCATGGATGTCGGACTGCTGATCGAAAAGCTGCTGAACGCAGAAGACACGGTCACAGTCCCGGCGCTGCAGCCGATTTCCGATGAAACGGAATCGCCGCTGCCGCAGCTTCCCGTGCCGGACTGGATGCTCCCCGTGACCGGAAACAGCGCCGCCTTCACGGAAGAACCGATCGACGGTCTGACCGTTTCCGCGGAGGAAAATGTGCTCGACTACGACGGGCAGCTGAAATTCCGCACGCTGAATGATGAGGAGGCAAAGACTGCGGACGCAGTCTGCGCGGATTACGGCATTGTTGTGGACGGCTGGCATGTGGATGCAGGGCTTGCGCCGGACGAACATCTGCCGGGCAATTATCAGTGCAGCTATGATCTTTCCAGGCTCGGTCTGCCGGAATCGCTTTACGACAGCATCCTCATTCAGCGCGTCGCCGACGACGGCACCGTCACCGAATATGCGACGGAGCGCGAAGGTTCGGTGCTGCGCTGGGAGAGCGACCAGAACAGCGTGGTGTATGTGATCGTCGGCACGCTCGTTCTCGTTCTGCCGTGGACAGTCCGCGAAATGAAGGAAAAGGCAGGCAAAAGGGGCTCGGCTGTTTCATGCTATAAGACCAGTCAGTGCGCGATCTACTATGAGGATATCGAAGCGCCGAAGGTCAAGGAGGAACGGCAGGGCAAGATCGCTGCCATCGAGGGTGCTGCGCGGAAAGAGGCGCGGGAATATGCAGAGGAGAAGGTTTCGGATGCGTGGAGCGGCATCGCCGGGCTGTTCTGGAATTATGCCCGCGAGGTCAACCGGCATACCGCGATCAGAATGAACGAGATCCTCTCGCAGAATGACGAATACAAAGAGCTCATGGCAGTCGAGAACGGACATCCCGCCGATGTGATCATGCTGGGCGAGATCTACCGGATCGCACAGCGGTATCTGAAAACACAGGAAGGCTGTCCCGCGATCACAGGCAAACCCGATGTGCTGTTCGTGACGGAAATTGAAGCAGACGGCGAGGGCGAAGCCGTGACGCCGTATATTCTCGGAAATTATCTTGTGATCCACCGGACGCGGGAGGGATATGCCAATACAAACCGCGATCCGAAGGCGGAGGATTCCGGCTATTTCGGCTTGTATGACAATCCGGTTCCGTCAGCGACCGCAGACAGTCTCCTGACCACGATGACGCATGAAATGTATCACCTGACGCAGGCAAAGAAGATCAATATGAACACTGCAAAAAACCTGAAATTCTTTGAGATGTCGGCAATGATCGTGGAGCACCGCTGCGCGGAGTATTATGAAAAGGAGGGATACCGCACCAACACGTACAGCGAGGTTGTCAGCAAGTGTTACGATACATTCGGCGTTTCGATCGACCACTATTCCGGTCTGGACAATACGCTGCTCACTTCCGCCGGCTATACGCTGTCCGGTTTCTGGGAATACGTTTCCAAATACATGAACAGGCAGTTTACCGGCTGGGAGCTCATCTGCGGCTATACACAGTACGGCACGATCACGGCAACCATGAACAATCTGTTCGGGTTCACGCTTGCCGTCGCGCCGGGCGAAAACAAGAATAAGATCCTCGATGAATTCTGGGAATCCTATCAGAGGAGCATTGCGAAGGAGGCACTCTCACTTGCAGGCGAGGATATGGGCCGGACAAAGGACGGGGATTCCTATTTTCCGACACAGATGCGGAAGATCACGCTAAATCCCGAAAGACCGTCCGCGCTCTGCTTTGTGAAGGTCAAGAATGATGCCTGTACGCTGGTCGGCGTGCAGAACGCAGGCGCTGCAAAGGATGATGCGTGGTCGGCAGTCATGGTGCGCAATCAGAATTTCGGCGAGCTTCAGCCGCAGCATCAGTTTTTGCTGCCAAATAACGCAAAGGGCGAGCCGATCGGCAAAGAATCCAGAAACGGACTTGTTTTCAACGCCGTCGGGCCGACGTTCTATTATCGTGAGCTGCAAAAGACCGGCGCACTCAGCACCTCCGGCTATCGGGCATATTTTCTTCCTGCGCCGGAAGCGCCGGATGTGCAGTTCAGCGAAGAGGAGGAACAGTTTACCGTCAGGCTGAAGAGCCCGCGCTACGAGGGAAACAAGCAGAATCTGACAGACTGCTTCCTGCTCTGCTTCACCGCGAACGGAAAGGAGATCTTCACAAAGGAGATCCCGTTCGATGAATGGGAAGAGGAGATCGTGCTGAATGCGGATGAAGTGCATCTCAATATCAATGAACCGAACGCGCTGAAGATCACGGTCTGCGAATACATCCGCGAAGAGGGCGACTGTCCCGCCTGCCGCACGGCATCCTCCAAGCCGTTCGAGATGGACATCGGTCAGCTGAAATTCCGGAATCTGAATGCAGAATGCAGGGTGTCCGGCAGCTACGGCAGCGTGGTCGTTTCCGGCGACGGTACTTTCACGCTGGATGAAAAGGGCAATTTCTCGCTGCATATGAAAGCGGAGAGCGGTTCCGCCGGGATCCGCCCGACCGATCCCGACGCGCCGATCCACAATCCGTTCTACGACGGCTATACGGAATGGAGCTATTCCGGCTTCACCGTGACCGGAAAGGTGCAGGAGGCGGAATCGACGGAAGCATGGATCGCGCCGATCAAAACAGCGACGCCGAAATACAGTGCAAGCACGCATGATGAGAGCATTGCGCTCGTTCTCTCGGATTCCGTACAGCTCAGCAGCGCATCTGTTGCAGTGAATGCCGGTGATATCATCAAAACGGATTCTTACTGCAGCGGTTCGTTCGAGGGCGCTCCGAGCGGCACACTGGAATATCGCGAATCGGACGGCTATATTCTGGTCAACATGTCGCTCGACGTGCCGATGGCCAACAATCTGGGCGAGCAATTCTATGAGAAGAGCGTCCGTGTCAGCGCAAGATTCCCGATCCCGGAATAACGCACACGAATGCATTTGCGGACAGCTCTGCCGTATCCTGCGGCAGGGCTGTTTCCGCTGACAAAATGCGCGATCCGGCTCAGTTTATGACCGGATGTGGCAGGCTCTGCGTTCTTCATTGACAAGCGAGCACCGGATCAGTATAATATGGATAGCCGCACAGTGCTTAAATTAAAGCGTGCTTTTTGATGTTTCAGTTTATAGATAATCAGCAGGAGGAAAATGCTTATGAATCAGAAGGGAACAGCACTGTTTCTTTCGCTTTGTCTGACAGCCGCGGCGCTGAAGCCGGTGTCTGTCCTTGCCGCATCGGCAGAGGATGCGCGGCATCTGGTGTATGCACTGACGGCGCAGACCGCTCTGACCGATGCCGACGATTTCAACGGCGACGGCAAGGTCAACGCCGTCGATCTGACGTTGCTGAAGCGCGATATGCTCGAAGGCGGACAGGATACCGGCGAACAGACCGCGCAGACTGTGACCGATATTGCCGGATGCACCAAGCTGACCGGCAGAACGCTGACGAAGGACGGCATCACATGGCTCGTGCAGAGCGGTTCCGCCGTGGAATGCACCGTGACCGGTACGGAGGCAAGCGTGACGATCGCCGGCGACAGCAATGTGCATTCCGATGAGAAACACCGCCCGCGCTATGCCGTCTATGTGGATAACGAGCCGGTCACGGATGTTGTGATGGGCGAAGCGGAACAGACGGTTACGCTGTTCAAGGACAGCAAACAGCGCACAGCGGCAGTGAAGATCATCCATTTGTCCGAAGCGAACAACGGCGCAGTCGGCGTGAAATCGTTCTGCGTGACATCCTCTGCGGCAAAGCCTGTGAAACCGGCGGCAAAAAAGGATCTGTCGATCGAATTCATCGGCGATTCGATCACCTGTGCATACGGTGTGGAGGCG
Organism: Oscillospiraceae bacterium; assembly: GCA_017550355.1. GTDB lineage: Bacteria > Bacillota > Clostridia > Oscillospirales > Ruminococcaceae > Firm-04. The sequence continues at coordinate 13,872 of JAFZPL010000148.1, forward strand.
GAGTCGCAGTATGACGGGTTTGAAACGGGAACGGAGAATTTCACACTGAGTTATGCCTATCTGACCGCGCAGCTTCTGGATGCGGATTACAGCGCTGTGTGTTACAGCGGTTACGGCATCATTTCCGGTTATTCCGGCGACGGCAAGCGGAATGAGGCGCTTCTGGTGCCGCCGGTCTATGAATTGGTCGGGAAGCCTGCGGATTATGCGGTGGAATGGGATTTTGCCGCGCATCCGAATGATGTGGTGATCGTGAATCTCGGCACGAACGACGATTCCTTTGCAAAAAACGATCTTGACACCTACGGTGCGGAATTTCAGTCGGAATACACCGCGTTTCTGAAACAGATCCGCAAATGCAATCCGGACGCCGCGATCATCTGTACACTGGGCATCATGGGCTGTCAGGAGCTTTATCCGTACATCGAAAATGCGGTGAAGGATGCCGGCGATCCGAAAATCAGCTGCTATGAATGTGAAACGCACAACTATCAGCGCGACGGCATCGGCGCCGACTGGCATCCGTCTCCGAAAACGCAGGAACGGAACGCCTATCTGCTCGCGGACAAAATCTGCACGGCGATCGGGCGGGAATCAGGCAAGATCGGTCTGAATCTCGCAGCGGACGCCGAATACGGCATGGAGTGCGATGCGGAAAGCGGCGCGAATGCATGGCCGTATTTTGCGGAGTGGAACAAGTCGCTGAATGTGAATATTTCGGCGAAGGGAACCGCGCCGGACTCTGTGACGGCATATGTCCGGGGAATGGCGCTTCCGGCAGGGGCGTATGAGCTGACGTTCACGGTCGCGGCGGCTGCCGGTGCGGAGATCCCGTATGCGCTGTGCAGCGGGAACAAAACGTATCATTCCGGTTCGTTCAGGCTGTCTGCGGATACGGATACGCTGACCGAACGCTTCACGCTGACCGAACCCCTTTCCGAAGCGGAGCTGCGGTTCCTGATCGGTGAATTGCAGGGCTCCGTGACGTTCAGCGATGTTGCGGTCTGTAAAACAGCATAAAAACCATTGGCATAAAAAAGATCTGCCGGCGCGTCGCTGACAGATCTTTTTTGTATTCATTTTTCCGGCCGGAAGACCTTGCTGCCGCCGCTCAGTGCCGATTCGAGAAGCTCCGGCAGGCGGTCGGGCGGACAGGCGAAGCAGGGGATCCCGTATCCGGCGAGCTTTCCTGCGAATGACGCATCATAGCAGGGCGTGCCGCTGTCCGAGATTGCCAGTATCACATTCACCTGTACGCCGGATTCCTTCAGGTCGGCAAGCCGCCGTTCCAGTGCCGCACGGTTGCCGCCCTCATAGAGATCCGTCACGAGGAACAGCACAGTCTTGGCGGGTTCCGTGATCAGCGTTTCGCAGTATGCAACGGATTTGTTGATATCCGTGCCGCCGCCGAGCTGGATGCCGTACAGCAGATCGACCGGATCGGCACAGAGCGGCGTCAGGTCGGTCACGTTCGTATCGAATGCAACGATATGCGTCCGCACCGCACGGATGCCCGCGAGGATGCAGCCCATCACGCCGGAAAAGATCGCGGATTCGCCCATCGAACCGCTCTGGTCAATATCGAGGATGACCGTTCTTGCGGCGGATTTCGCCGTCCGCTCAAAGAAATAGAATTTCTCCGGCAGCAAAATCTTTCGCTCCGTGTCGTAGTGGCCGAGATTGCGGCGCACAGTCATGCGGAAATCCAGTGCCGACGCAGAGGGGATCGGGGAATGGGCGCGGCGGTTGAGCGACGCCGTGACTGCCCGCCGGACATTGTCCGCGAGGCGCCGGTTGATCTCCTCCACGATTTTCGCGATATAGGCTCTGGCGTGCTCCTTGGCATTTTTCGGCACCTGATCCTTGAGTGTCAGCAGCATGGCGGCGGTCGAGATATCCGGTTCCAGTGTTTCCAGCATTTCCGGCTCAAACAGCAGCTGCTTCATGCCCTTGCGCTCAATGGCGTCCCGCTGGATGATCTGCACCTCCATCGGCGCGAACAGTGTGCGCAGATCGCCGAGCCAGCGCGTCAAATGCGGCTTGGAGATGCCTTTGCCGCCCTGCTTTCCGCCGCCGGACTGGTCGCTGCTGCCGTAGATCTCCGCGAGCGCACTGTCCATGAGCAGATCCTCCGCGGAAAGCGGTGTGCCGCCGTAAGATTCCAGCCGCTGCTGTGCCTCTGCGCCGAGGATCAGCCGCCAGCGTTTCAGTGTTTCCTGATGCTCCATATTCTCACCTGTTACTTGTTGAAATCGTAATAGAAATGATCTGCCGCTTCACGGTCTTTTCCCGTGAAGATACGCCTGGTCAGCTTCCGGTTCCGGATGAGATACCAGTCGCCGAACTGATCGAACTTGCGCGAAGAGGTCAGCACATACGAGCGTTTCAGTGTGCCGTATTTCTGCTTCCGGCTGTCTCCGAGGCGCTTGAGCCGCTTTGCGAAGTCCATGTCCTCCAGGCTGACGAGCGTTTCATCAAAGCCGCCGATCTCTTCAAAATCCCGCTTGTAACACCAGAACATTGCGCCGCTCAGATACCCGCCGTTCCGGATCATGACGGGCAGCAGATTGAGTGCGACGTACATCGCAGAGCAGGCGATGCCGAACGACATCCGGTCGAATTTCGGATTTGTGCCGCCGCCGATATACTGTCCGGACGCGAGCTTTTCCCGTGTCTCGGCAAGGGAATACTTCGTCATCAGGCTGTCTGCGTCCACCGTGACGATGATCTCACCTTCCGCGGCAAAGACGCCCGTGTTCCGGATCGCGGCAATGCATTTGTCGTCATTGACCAGCACTTTTGCGCCGTAATGCCTTGCAATCGCAGCAGTCTTGTCCGTACACCGGTTTGCGACCACAATGATCTCCGCCGTGTCCGGCTGCACGTATTTCGCGGCGCTGATGACCGCCTGTAAACATTTTCCGATGTATTTTTCTTCGTTATGTGCGGGAATGATCACAGAAAATTTCGGTTTCATGCTGTTCCTCCGCAGATCCCGTCAGAATTTGTCCCAGTGGATGCGTTCGCTGAGGTCGATCTCCTTCTGCGGCACAGGCGCGATCCCGTCCTCCGGTCTGCCGATGCCGATAAAGCAGGGCATGCAGTATTCCGCCGGAAATCCGAGCACGGTTCTCGCATATTCCGCTTCATCGCCAAGCGGCACCCGCAGATTGCAGCCGTATCCCTCCGCCGCCGCGGCAAGAAAGATATGCTCGATGCTGCACCAGATCGACGCAAAGCCGTTCAGATGCGAGAGGTTTTCGGGATGCAGGATATCGGTCTTCTGTTTGAACAGCGGGATGATGACTGCCGATGCATCGAACAGCATCCGGTGCTGCTTCGGGACGGCGCTGCGGTAGCATGCCTGCTGAACGCTGTCGCTGAGGTTCCAGTCGCGGATCAGTGCATCCATGTCCGCGTCGGAAATGCCCTTCGGGATGATGTCCAGCAGCTTTGCCGTGACAGTGCGGTCGCGCACGATGATATAGTGCCAGTCCCGCATATGGTCGTTCGTCGGCGCCCTGAATGCGGCGCCAATGATCCGTTTCAGCGTTTCCTCCGGGATCTCTTCGCGCACAAATTCGCGGACGCTTCTTCGTTTGCTGACTGCTTCATAAAAATCCATAGCTTTTATCCTTTTTTGTATGATGCGGGGCGGAATCTGCGGCTAAACAGGCATATTCTGTGCAGAGACTGAGACTGCGCCCTGATTCTGCATTGCCCAGACGATCACTTTTTCGACAAATTTCGGCGTGATACTGTCCGGGATCTCAAACGGAAGCAGGTATCTGTTCCAGTGTCCGTTTGTTTCCTTTGCCTGAAAGATCCTGCCCTTGCTGATCACATAGGAACGCCCCGTTCCGAGCGGACAGGACAGGATCAGGCGTTTATCATCGGATACGATATGCAGAATGTTGTACGGAGATTCATCATCCGGCGCAATATACCAGATATAGGTCTGCTCTCTGACAATGATGCTGCGTCTGCCCTTTGTGCGTACACTCACGGGATATCACTCCTTTCTGCTGCGATCCGTCAGAAATCATCGTTCCAGAACGAACCGTGCAACCTTCACGTTTCCGTCCGTTTCCAATGACTGAATATCGAATCCGCATTTTTTAGTATAGAATAAGACATTTTCGGTTTTGTCTGCCGGAGTCACCAATGTAAACCGGTTCCAGTCGGAATAACAGGACTTGACAAATTCTATTGCAGATGATCCGATGCCTTTTCTCTGATATTCCGGGATCACACACAGGCATCCGACTTCATACACGCCCTGCTGCAAGGCTCTGCATGAAATACACCCAACCGGTTTTGCATCGCACAGAATGACGAATTTGGGGTATTGCGTGATGGATTGCCGCATCATGTCCGCGGTTTTCCCGTATGCAGGACATTCGCCGTATTTGATATAATCCTGATAGAAGGCAGAATTGTAGATTTCGATCAACAACGCTGCATCTGTCAACGCCGCTTTTCTGAATTCGATCTTCATAGATCACAACTCCTCAGATATCGTCGAAATTGAACTCGTCCATGCCGGAGAAATCCGCCTGTTCTTCTTCGGTCACGCCGCTGAGCATGACCTCTGCCGCATTCGTGCCGGACAGTCCGAGCACTTCGCCGATATTTTCCGCGATGTCCGATTTTTCCGCCGGGGAAAACTCCGAAAATGTCCTGCGCAGAACGACGAGCACCTTGCGGAACGCCTCATCATCAAGCGATGTGAGAAATCCGCAGAGCTGTTCCCAGAGGCTCAGTCTTGCGATCAGCGCCCGCCGGTTTCGCTTTGCCAGTCCCTCAAACCATCCGGCGGCTTCCGCGGGGGGCGTGCCGTGGGAGAGTCTGCGGCTGATGAGCTCCGCGAACTGTTCCTGCGAAATTGCGTTCTGTTCGGTCAGCAGCCCGCACGCAAAGCCGGAGAGCATCGGATTTGCAAAATCGTCGTCCGCAATCTGCCGGAGCGTGTTCCGCAGCCGTTCCCTGTCCAGAAAATCATGCGCCGCGGATGCCTCCGAGACCGCCGTCAGCGCGGGGAGCATTGCGCCCGCTGCATCGTCGTCGCATTTGGATGCCGCCGGCAGTTCAAGACAGAAGCGGAGATAGAGCTGCGCGATCAGCGGAATGACCGGTTCATTGCTGATCCGGCGGATATTGCCGAAGCGAACGATCGCCGACAGTACGCCGATCGTTTCGCCCGCGTCTGCCGGAGAAACGCAGTCTGCTGCCGCTGCCTGCACCGCATTCGATGCCGTCCACACACAGTCCGGCAGACCGCAGAGAAATGCATCCGAGAGTGCCGCTGCGGTCTCACGGAGCGTCTGTGCCTTTGTCAGCCGCGTGTTCAGCGCATATGCCGAAGCCTGTTCCACGGAGTCGCCGTTGAGCGATGCCTCAACAAGCTGGATCTCGATTTCCGGCGTCCACTGCAAATTCCAGCGCTCCGCCCATGTTGCATTTTCCTGCGCTCTTGCCTGCTGTACGCCGAATTTCACGCCCGCGATTTTCAGACGGTGCAGAAATTCAGAGCGATGCAGATCGAGAAACGCCGCTTTTTCCGTTTTCACGCGGATGTTTTCGCGCAGATCCAGCTCCAGTTCCTGCACTGACGCCGTGCGGTACTTTTCGAGCTTCAGTTCATGCAGCTGGCGGATGAAATCCTCCTGCACGGCTGTGCTGACAGAGCCCTCAGGCAGACAGCCGATGCGCGTGCCGATCTCGACATCAGCGCATGCATGTGAAATTGCGCTGAAGCTGCCGTGACCGATGCAGGTGACGGCAGCATCCCGCAGATCGGAGAGCGCAGGACGGCTGCCGCCGCGCATGACGGCCAGTGCCTCCGCGAGCCGGAGTGCTTCGATCACCTCTGCCGCCGACGCAAGATCGCCGTGTTTGCGCTGGTATTCCGCGAGCCTTGCGAGGTATTCTGCCGCCGCATATTCCGGATCCTTTGCCAGCCGCGCCCGCATGAGCATCTCGAAAAATGCCGGTGCCTTGCTGCCCGCGCCGTATCCCGAACGGGATGACAGCCGGTAAAATGAATAGGGCATCAGCGTTGACCGGACCGGCACCGTTTTCAGGTGTGCGGTCATTTTTTTGTCCGCTGCCGAAAACGGCACACCGCTGAGTCCGCCCGTATGAAATGCGCCCGTGATGACGGCGACGGTGCCGTACTGCTGTTCTGTCTCCGCGATCCGGCGGCGCATATAGGCTTCGCGCAGCGCCGTTTCTTCGTCGGTCTCCGAAAATTCCCGCAGTGACCGCCCGTATTCCGCGACCGCCGCCATGAAGTCCTCGTAGCCGCCGCACTGTTCAAAATGATATTCCCAGAAGGTCTCATGATCGAGTCCCGTCAGCTCTTCCATTTTCTGATAGACAGATTTTTCGTGCGGGATCTCCGTCTGCTCCGGTTCGTCCTGTTCTTCCTCCGGCTCTTCCTTCGGGATCAGGTATGCATCCGAGGGCAGATCGCAGAATTCCACGGGGATCTGATGCTGTATCGCCCACTGCATGGCGCAGTATTCCGGCGAAAACTCCGTGAAGGGATACAGCACCGTCCGGACGGGCGCCTCCTCCGTGAATGCGAGGATTGCGGCGGGCAGACGCACACGGCTGTCGCAGAGCCCCGTGATCAGATCGGTCAGGTCGGACGGTCCTTCGATCAGGACAATATCCGGATTTGTGCGGCTGAGAAATTCCGTGACATATTCCGCACAGGCAGGCGAAAAATGCCGTACTCCGAAATAAGCCGTCATGATCCGTTCAGCTCCCTGCAAGCGGCGTAAAGCCCTGCGAACTCCTTGCCCTTTTTGCGCATGACATTTTCAAGGTATTCCGTCCAGACGGCCTTATCCTTGTCCTCATTCTTCACGATTGCGCCCTGCAAAGCGGAGGCGAGATCGTCGTCCGTGACCTTGCCGCTGCCGAAGCATCCCGCAAGCGCCATGCTGTTGACCATCAGGGAGATGGCCTCTGCTGCGGAGAGCACACCGCCCGGCGATTTGATCTTGATCTGGCCGTCCAGTGTGCGCCCCATGCGGAGCTCGCGGAATACGGTGACGATCTTTTCAAATGCGCTCTGATCCGGCAGCTTCACGCTGATCTGCATATCCTTGGAGAGCTGTGCGGCTCTGCTGCGGACGATGTCGATTTCCGTCTCCATATCCGCAGGCGGCGGCAGCACAACGATATTGAAACGCCGCTTGAGCGCGGCGGACATTTCGTTCACGCCCTTGTCGCGGGTGTTTGCCGTCGCGATCACGGAGAAGCCCTTTCTTGCGCAGACCTCCTCAGAAAGCTCCGGTACGGAGATGCGCTTTTCGGAGAGCAGTGAGATCAGCGCATCCTGTACCTCGGATGCACAGCGGGAGATCTCCTCGATGCGGGCGATCGTGCCGGTCTCCATGGCGCGGTAGATCGGACTCTTCACCAGCGATTCAAAGGACGGGCCCTTTGCCAGCAGGAGTGCATAGTTCCACGAATAGCGGATCTGCTCTTCGGTCGTGCCGGCGGTTCCCTGAATGACCTGCGCGGAATTGCCGTTGATGGCGGCGGTCAGGTGCTCGGAGATCCACGATTTTGCGGTTCCCGGCTCACCGATCAGCAGCAGCGAACGGTCGGTGATGAGCGTTGCGATGCAGATCTCGATGAGTCTGCGGTCTCCCATATATTTCGGCGTGATTTCGGTGTCGCCCGCCTTGCCGCCCATGATATAGGTCAGCACGGAACGCGGTGACATCTGCCAGCCCTGCGGGATCGGATCGGTTTCCGCAGCGATCAGCGCGGCGATTTCCTTTGCGTAAAGCTGTTCTGCGGACAGTCTCTGAATATTTTCGGCCATAGTATTCTCCACCACTTTCACTCTTTTTCAAGATATGTAATTGCCTTGTTCACTTCATCCATCTGTTTGTTGAGCAGCGTTGTTTCAAGCTTCCGCTGCGGCAGAATCTCTCTGAGCGGACGGATATCCTCCAGGATGACCTCCTTCGGGAAATACATCTGCAGCGACAGAAAACCGCGTGCCACCTTGCCGTACTTTTCCACCATCGTCAGAATCGCCTTCTGGATCAGTCCCTTCGGGCTGCCGTGTGCCATTGCAAGCAGTTTGAAGATACCGAATTGGCGGTCGGACGCCTTATCCACCATCATCTCCGTCATCTTCCGGACAGCAGCTTCCGCACGGCTGCGTTCGCTGTCGCTGCATCCCGTCAGAAGTGCTTCACCGAACGTCAGCAGCCGGAACACGGTGTTCGAGTCGAGCGAGGGATGCGTCTGTACGCACTTCCCGATGAAATCAATCAGGCTGTCAGGCACGTTCTCAAACAGCGCGAGAGAATATTTGCTTTCCTCCAGATTCAATTCCAGTTTCAGCCGCCACTTCTGATCGGGCGTGCGCCGGATGCAGCGCAGCAGCAGTGCCGCATCGTCCAGATGACGGAGACACTCCGTCTCAAACCGTTTGAACGCATTTTCCGGCTCCGTCAGCAGCGCAAGACAGAGCCGCGCCTTCAGGAAGATCACCGGCTCCTTCTCGTAGAGCGTGCAGATCAGCGTATGATAGGCAGGATCGTCGTGCCGGCTGAGATTCTCAATGAGGATTGTGTTCATGTCCTGCATGCAGCCGTACTCAAAGCCGTTTCCTCTTTTGACGGTTTTCGCAAAGTCTGCCATGCGCAGAAACAGCGGCGCAGCATCCGGCTTATTTGCCAGTGCCGGGAGGATGTATCTGTACATGATATCATTTCTGTTCGGGCTCGTATCCTCCACAAACTTCGTGACCTGTTCCGCTGCAAAGGCATTGCAGAGCGGTGTATTGCCCTCTCCGGCAATCTCATAGTAGCTGTCTTTCGGCTTGGCAAAGAGCTTTTCCAGCACGGTATCTGCCAGCGGCGAATTGGTATGTACCAGACATTTGAGCGCGGCGGTCTTGATCTTGCCCTTCTCGGTCTGGTAAATATTCAGGAGATCCTCTGCATATTCCGGAGAATCCGACAGTGCTTCCATCGCACGGATGCGCACGTCCTGCGGCGCGTCCGGATTCACGGCATAGCTTTTGAACAGATCATTCAGCGAATCGCCGCCGAGCCGTTTCAGGTAAATGATCTGCTGACCGGTGCTTTTCGGATTCGACATGTCGATCGCATCTCTGAGCAGCGGGATCAGCTTCTTGCCGTAAATGCCCTCAAAGGTCATCGACAGAAAATCGGCGCGTTCCGATTTTGCATTTGTCCCTTTCAGATAGGAATACAGCAGGCGCGGATCCTGCTTTGCATTCTGAAATGCAGCGGAATCCAGAACAAAATTGGAAGAGCCATCCACAAGGCGCTTTGCCTCCTGCAGCTGCCGGAACGAAGTCTGTCTGAACGAAAACGGCGGCAGCGTCTCGGGCGCCTCCGCGGGGGTATCATCCTGAAAACGGCTCTGCGTGACGGCGACGGCATCTGCGAGCGCGATGCATTCGGTAAGCAGCATCGCGGGCTGTTCCGATTCCGTCAGCTTCTGACACATGCCGTACAGCTTTGCAAAGACGGGATTTGCGGCGGAAAGCGGCTGAAAGGCTTCAATCGCACGCTGTAAGCGGAAATCCTCTTTGATGATCGCGCATCCTGCGGCCGCTGTTGCATACAGCCGTTCGCGCAGTGCGAAAAATGCATTCGTTTTTGCTTCCATGATCTCCGCCTCCTTACAGATTGATCAGATGTTCCTGCGTCAGCACCGACAGCGGGCTGAACGTGAAGAGATTCTTTGTGCGGTCATGCCGCAGCGTGCCGAAGATGCAGCCCGATTCCTGTCCGCCGATGATGCGCAGTGTATTCAGGCAGCCGGGGACATCCGGATGCGGTGTCAGCGCGATGGATTCCGCGCCGAACTGCAAAAGTGCGCCGCCCTCCGCGGTATATGCGATCCGGTCGAAGGGCAGCAGCACCGCCGCTTCCTCCTGACCGAGCGTGTTCTTCATTTCGTTTTTTGCCTTTTTGACGGCATCCGCAATGCTCTTTTCGCAATAGGAACAGGCTTTGGCATAATGCGCTGCCGCCGCCGGAACGGGCGTTGCGGATTCCCAGCGTACACGCGGATTCAGTCCGCCGGGGTAACGGCAGAGCAGCGGGATCTGCTGGATCTCTGTCACGGAATCTTCTTCCTTGATGTATTTCTGCGCTTTGTAGGGGCGCATGTTCTCCGTTATGAAGATGCTGCCGTCGGAGAGGTCGAGCCAGTAGCCGGTATCGGTCAGCATCTTGCGGACGGGCTGATCGTTCACGAAAAACGCAAGCTGCATCAGCTGCACATTTTCCGCGGTCAGACCGAGCGCTTTGAGCTGTGCGAGCTTCCAGACGCCGCCCATCGCCTCATAGAGCGTGTCGTTTTCTGGGAGGACTTCTCCGCTTTCCAGCTTGCGGTCGATGTAGGCGCAGCACTTGCGCACGGATGCCGCGAGCCGCACACAGAGCGCCGTCACGCGGTTTGTCTCCTCGTCGGAGGGCTGACCGGAAAGTGCTTCTGCGGCACGGATGATCTCATACATCACGGCCTGCGGTTCCGGGAGATAGTAGTCGCCGAGCTGTTTCGCGAGCGTCTGATACTGCGCACATTCTGCTGATGTGACCGCCGAAACGCCCCGCGTGAGCAATTCGGACACGAACTGTTCCGCGAGCGCCAGTCCTTCGCGCTGTTTTTTCAGCTTTTTGGCGGCTGCGGCGGGATTGGGCGCAGGTGCGGGTGCATCCGCTGCCTTTTCGGCTTTTTCGGCGCGTGCCGTGATCTTTTCGCGCTTGCGGGCGATATCCTCCGGGACAGCCGCTTCCTCAAACGTCTTTTTTGCGAGATGATCCAGCATCAGCGCGAGACAGTGCTTGCAGGGGAACTGCCGGCTCGGACAGCTGCACCGGAACACCGGCGATTCTCCGGAAAAATCTGCGGATGCGCTGTACGGAAGCTTGCCGCTGCCCTTGCATTCGCCGAAGATGAGCGTTTCGTCGGCGGTTTTGCAGAGCTTCTGGAAGCCGCCGGAGCGAGAGATCTTCTGTGCGTTGGAAAAGGCGGCAGGGTTCGGCGCCTGTGTCCGTACAAATTCCTCCGTGATCTCAGATACCTTCTGCATGATAACGATCCTCCGTTCATAGTTAAAATTTCAGCATGAAATGCTTCATTCCTCTATTATAGCACAAGGCACATTTTTTTGCAATATGCAAACCGAAATTTTATCATAATTTTAATCTGAGGCGGCGCTGAAAATTCCCGATTACAATTTTGTAATTCTGAACGATGTGCGAAGAAAACGTGGTATAATATAGACATCTTTCAGTTTGGGTGCATATTATTCACAAAAAAGCACCCGATGGGCGGGCAGTTATTCTTCATGCGATAGTTAAAATATCATGTTGCGCAGACAAGTGAAATATGTTATACTATACATATGTTTTTCACAAAAAAATCACACAGTGTTCACGGAAAAGAAATGCACGGCGCTTTTCTTTTCCTGAATGATACCGGCACAGCTTCGCGGGATTGCCCGACCCGCGGTGCAGAACGCCGGAAAAAACAGCAGGGGAGGCGGGAACACAGAAACCAAAACGCAGGAACACCCGAAAATTATTTTGATTTGGAAAGGACTGTGAAAATGAAAAAGTACAAAACTTTGAAGCGCGTGCTGGCGTCGGTCATGACGCTGGTGATGCTTCCGACAGCGGAGCTTCCGCTGATCTGGCAGACGGTCACGCCGGCAATCACGGCAGCAGCCGCCGAAATCGAACAGGACGGCTCGCAGACGCCCGCGCAGATGCTCGGCATCAACACGGATGCCGCACCGGACGGCTTTGATGAGAACGACGAATTCACGAACCCCTACGGCAAGCGCGATGTTGTGATGAACGCCGCGAATGAAGTGTATGTGCAGCATATGGGCGGCGATGAGACGGGCTATATCATCGGCGACGGCGTCAGCAATGTGGGCTCGAAGTACACGGACAAAATGGGCAAAAAAGCCTTCACCTATTATGACGGCTGGACAAATGAGTACGAAAGCGATTGGGGTGATAGAGAGGGTTGGTATGATGATGATTGGACTGATATCGCGCTGATCGTTGCAGACAATGCGTCAGATCAGTCGAATCTGTATGATTCTGTCAAGTCTTCTTATATGAATGCAGATAATAAGAGTTCTCTTAATCGCATGGTGCAGCTGAATACAGGCACAAACGGCAAGGCAATCGGAGTTACACTTATCAGAAGAGGAGACTATTACGGTGGTCCCAGTGCGAACAAGCCGATCCGCGATATCCGCGTTTTTGAATTCCCGGACAGCCAATACGGCAACAGCATCCCGCCGGAAACGATCGAAGCGGAGGACAGAATCTGGAAGCGTGTTCCGGTCTATACGCCGGACGGCATGACGGAGGCAGATGCGGAATACGGCGAGCTGAATGCAGGCGCGACACGCAAGCCGGTCTCCGGAAAGCTTTCCCGTTATTATATGTACTATACATTGGATGCGGATCGAAATGCTCCTAAAGTCAGAGTTCATCGTTTTGTAACCTTTAAACAACTATCCCAATACTCTAATCCTCAAGGTACCATGATTGAGGGAAAGAACGGCTGGCAGTATTCTGATACACCGGTGAACCTGAATAATTACACGGACGGCGAGGCTATTTATTTTAGTCCTTACTTTCAACATGATTATGACGCCGGAATCGTGGAAGGCTCCCGTGTTCACGGCATGGCAAAGATCCAGGAGAACCCCTATTTGAACAAGACCGCCGCCGGCAACTTCGACGGCAACGGCGACCTGAAAAAATATCAGTTCGCAATGGTCGCCTATGACGGCGAGAATCTGCTGCTCGGCGTGGTGGATTCCAGACACCCCGGCACCAGCCAGAACTATATGACGCTTGGCGCTGTCGACAAGAGCACGCTCCCCGACAATCTGACGGGTGCAAATCTGACCTATGCAAGCCAGATCATTGGCATCAACAGCATGGAGATCGTGACAGGCGACTTTGACGGAAACGGCATCGACGACATCGCGGTCTACAACCCCGATTCCGCGGCGGGCGAGCGCGTGCAGATCTATGCCAAGACGCTGAGCGGCGCACCCGAGGACATTGACACATGGGAGCTCAAGCGCTCGATCAGCACGGACGGCTTTGTCACGCTGACCGCGGGCGACTTCAACGGCGACGGTATCGACGATCTGCTGGTCGGCGACAAATATGCCGCAGTCTATCACGGTGCACGGCAGAATATGCTGAATAAGCGCGTTGCGCTTTCTGTTCCGCTGTTTAAACAAGATTATCCTAGCTATACTGAAGTAAAAGGCACTTATGCAGTTACCTCTTTCACAGAGAATGGCACTACCTATCTTGCAGTTGGAAATAGTCCAAACCATTGTTATCTACATGCTTTTTTTAGTGGTTACCAATCTTATACAGGACACTCGATTTGTATTTTCAAGAGCAACGGAAACAACGGCTATGAGGTTGTGACATCCGCACATAATGGCATTATCGGTAGTTCAGGGAAACTTGAAGGTGTGCCGTTAAAAATGACACTTTACTATGCAAACGGTATGCTCACAACCGGTGCATTATCATACGAACTTGGGATCGTCGATGAAGTCTATATAACTCGCTATAAAGTGGATTTAGATCCACTTTCTGGTGAACCGATTCTTTCAAACTTTGAGCTTCCTTTAGCACGTGTCATTACCGTGAACGATTCATATACGAAAATGGGTGATGACGATAATCATGTGAGAGACAAAAGTCTGAACAAGAATGAGTGGCAGGAGTTTGTCAAAACAATTCCTGCAAGAACGCCCAAGCAAACTTACGGTCCGAAAACCACTGTCAGCACTACCGATTATTATTATTTTCCATATGATTTTCAGGTTGCATATCTGAACGGTGAGACGGAAAAAGAAACCGTTTTCTTCAAAGCAATGGAGATTGCAGACGGTCAGATCTACTATTACCAGTATGCAATGACACCGTATTTTGATGCAGACGGAAATTTGCAGTTTGATTTCGGAATCAGTATAGCAAACAATTGCAGCGCTAAGGAAGGAACCACGGATCAGGGATATCATTCCTCTACCAGGGATCCGAAGACACCGACCTGCTTTGCTGTTGTCGACACGGACGACGACGCATTCTTCCTCCACTACACCGGCAAGCACTGGTTTGAGTACACCGATCCGCAGGTGCTGGCAGTGCTCGCAGCGCCGCCTGCCTTCAAGGATCTGGTCGAACAGGACGGGCTTTCCGGCGGCTATGACGGCTCCTCCACCTCCTTCGGCAAATCCCACGGCAGCAGCGACTCCTCCTCTTACTCGAACACTGTTTCGGCAGGAGCCTATGTTTCCTATGAACAGAGTATCGAAGTCTTCGGCATCGAGATCGCGAGCTATGAAATGGAGCTCTCGACCAAGTACAGCCACACATGGACAGACAGCCATACAGATTCTGTCGAGTATTCGGCGGAATACAGCACGGGCGTCGGTGCAGACGCGATCGTGTTCTACTCCATCCCGTATGAGTTTTACGAGTACGAGGTCATCGGTCAGGACAAAAACGGCGAGAAAGCAGTCATCAAGCGTACCATGTGCTTCCCGAAGCAGCCGTGCATGACGACCATGGAGCTTGACAAATACCGCAGACTCTCGGAAAACTGCAGCGGTCTCCCGCAGATTCCGGCGGACACCCTCAAGCACACCGTCGGCGAACCGGCATCCTATCCGAAGAGCACCAACGGTTACCGCAATGTCCGCGTGTACGACGGTCCGTACATGGCAGTCGATTTCACCAGCGCAAACAGCATGTCCCAGAGCCAGACCATCGAAATGTCCTCCGAGGACGAAAGCGCATACAGCAACAGCGTCGAAGTCGAAATGAAGGTCGGCGGCGGCAGCGGCGGCGTGAAGGTCGGCATCTCCGCAGGCTATGAGTATGAGGCGTCGTTCGCACATACCTCGACCTCCGGCCACTCCTTTACCGCAACGATGGAGAACATGCCTAAGGAAGCCGAGCGCTATGGCTATGGTATGTCCTGGAAGCTTTTCTCCCACGAAAATTCCTATGTGGACAGCAACGGCAAGAGCATCAATTTCTTCGTTGTCGATTACCTCGTCAACGACGTGATGCAGCCCCCGATGCTCCCGGCAAACTTCCGCCAGGACTACGAGAGAACCACGACCGGTCAGGTCGCGCTCAAGTGGGACTATAACGTCGATCCCGCAAAGGTCAGCAGCAGCACGTATTTCAATGTGTACCGCATCACCAATATCGGCGGCAGAGAGATCCAGACGCTGATCGGCAAGGTCAACTACAACAAGGCACTGAGCAC
>JAFZPL010000149.1 GCA_017550355.1 Oscillospiraceae bacterium
GCCGCGGAACGGATGGGCCACGGGGTACGGAAATCGGGCTCGCCGACACCCAGCGAAATGACGTTTTCCCTGGTTTCCGCGAGGTCAAAAAAGCGCCGGATGGGGGAGGGCTTGAGATTCTGCGCACGCTGAGAGAGCAGCTTTTCGTAATTCACTGGTAGACACCTCTCTCATCGCCGGGCTCCTCCTGAATGAGAATGCCCTTGTCCTTATAGCGCTTCAGCACGAAATGTGTCCGTGTGGAGAGGACACCGTCCAGCGTTGCGAGACGCTGTGCAACGAAGAGCGCAATGTCGCGCAGACCGTTTCCGCTGATGGTGATGCCGAGATCGTAGCCGCCGGACATCAGCGTGACGCCCTCGACCTCCTCAAAGGCGGAGATGATGCGTGCGAGCTCATCAAAGCCGCAGTCCGGCTGCGGTGTGACCTTCAGTTCGATATAGGCAGAAACGGCATCGCGGTCTGCGAGCTCCTCGTCGAGAATGACGCTGTAGCCGCGGATCACGCCCGCGTTTTCCATGTCGGTGATCTGCTGTTTCACATCGTCCTCAGTGGTGCCGAGCATGGCGGCAAGCTCCGCATTGCTCAGTCTTGCATTCTGCTTCAAAAGCTGTAAAAGCTCTTTCATGGTATAAGCTCCTTTGTATGGATTTGTCCGTGATACACGGACAGATTATTTCTTTTTGGGTGCATTCAGGCAGCTCGAAACGGCATCCTTAAAGCTCTGGTCAGCGAGCTTTTTGATGCCCGCAGCAAACGCCGGAAGAATCACCGCTGCGGCGATCTTGCCTTTGAGACTGGTTTTATGCTTCGATTTCTTGGAAAATACGCTCATTGCGGACACTCCCTTACTTCTTTTTGATTTTGTCGAGCTGTTCGATCAGGAAATTTGCGACAACGCGCTCCGCCTTCTTCTTGCGTCCGGAAGCCGTTGTCGGAATGCCGGTCACGCTGGCGATTTTGCGTTTCAGCTTCGTAGTCGGAGACTGCTTTTTCTTGCGTGCAGGCTTCGGCGGTGCGGGCGGCGGCGGGGACGGATATGCGCCCGGATAGCCCGGATAGCCCGCAGGCGGAGGCGGCGGGTACGCACCGTATCCGGCAGGCGGCGGCGGATAAGCACCCTGCGGCGGCTTCGGCGGTTTCTTTGCCGGCATAATAATCACCCTTTCTTCGTTTACGGATTATGAATGGTCATGACCACTTTGCCCTTGAACGTCATGCCCTTGAATACGGTGTTGTGCGATTTGGAATGGAGCTTTTCGGGATCGACCGTCCATTCCTGTTCGGTATCGACAATGGCGAGAGACGCGGGCTCTCCCGCAGAAATCGTGCGGACGGGCAGATGCAGGAGCCGGCGCGGGTTATCGTGCATCAGCCGGACGATATCCTGCATGGTCAGCCTGCCCGTGTGGTAAAACGCGGTCAGCGTGGCGGCGAGGGAGGTTTCCAGTCCGACAACGCCGTTCGGTGCTGTGAGGAAATCCGCCTTTTCATTTGCCGCATGCGGCGCGTGATCGGTGATGATGCAGTCGATCGTGCCGTCCAGAATGCCCTCGGTGACTGCCTGTACATCATCCGCCGTCCGGAGGGGCGGATTCATGCGGTAATCGGCATCGCGCGTGAGCAGCTTTTCCTCAGTGAGCAGGAAATAATGCGGGGCAGTCTCACAGCTCACGTTTGCGCCCATTGCCTTACAGCGGCGCACCGCGTCCACGGCACCGCGCGTGCTGACATGGCAGATATGAAGCTGTGCGCCGGTTTTGCGGGCGCATTCGAGATCGCGCTCCGTGATCGAATCCTCGGACAGTCTGTCCATGCCCTTGACGCCGAGCTGTTCGGAGATTTTTCCCTTGTTGATGATGCCACCGTCGATGATTGCCAAATCCTCACAGTGCGAAACAACCGGCAGTCCGGCTTCCTTCGCGTTGGCGAGGGCGGCTTCCATCAGTTCCGCGGTGGGAATCGGCTTGCCGTCGTCGGAAAGTGCAATCGCACCGGCGGCTTTCATCGCGGCATAGTCCGCGAGCGTTTCGCCTTTGAGTCCCATGGTGAGACAGCCCGCCTGATGCATTTCCAGACCGGTTGCCCGTCCGCGTTTCAGCGTATCGGCAATCTGCGCGGGGCTGTCCATCGGCGGTGTGGTATTCGGCATGCAGAGCACACCGGTCACGCCGCCCGCAAACGCCGCCGCCGCACCGGTTTCGACGGTTTCCTTGTGCGTCTGACCGGGATCGCGGAAATGCACATGCATATCAAACAGTCCCGGCAGGGCGGTCAGCTTTTCGCCCTCGATCACGGAATCTGCCGTCTGTGCGAGATGTTCCCCGACCTCGGCAATCACGCCGTCCTTGATATAGATATCCGCGCGGCGATCCTGCGTGTGATCGACAATGCGGATATTGCGAA
The DNA here is from genome assembly GCA_017550355.1 of Oscillospiraceae bacterium. Classification (GTDB taxonomy): domain Bacteria; phylum Bacillota; class Clostridia; order Oscillospirales; family Ruminococcaceae; genus Firm-04. The sequence goes on from JAFZPL010000149.1 coordinate 2,407, forward strand.
TCAGAATTGTACGCAAATGAAATCCCTCCTTACAGCCTGATTGGGTATTTCGCTCAACTTCCTACTTTCTACTTCCTACTTTTCTAAATATGCCCGTATGACCGGCTCTGCATCCGCCATTCTGACGGGCAGACCATGCCCGCAGGCAAGCCATTTCGGGTGGATTTTCAGTATCCGGCGCAAAGACTGCCGGAGCAGGGCGCGGGAATGCACGTTCGGCGGAATAGCGGGTTTGCCCCAGAGCGCCGTGAACGTGTCGCCGCAGTAGAGGATGCCGCTGTGCAGAACACCCACCGAGCCGAGCGTATGACCGGGCAGCGCGAACACCTCCGCGTCAAAGCCGAGCTTTCTGAGGATATCGGTGCGGTCATCCAGAAAAATCGTCGGCGCATATTTCGGGCTTTTGATGAATGCACCGCCGATGCACTGAATTGCGGTGCGCA
>JAFZPL010000150.1 GCA_017550355.1 Oscillospiraceae bacterium
ACCGAAGTCGATCCGATCAAGGCGATCGAAGCAGTCATGGACGGCTTCACCGTTATGAAGATGACCGAGGCCGCGAAGATCGGCGATTTCTTCGTCACGGTCACAGGATGCAATCACGTCATCACCGAGGAGAGCTTCATGCAGATGCATGAGGGTGCGATCCTCTGCAACGCCGGCCACTTTGATGTGGAGGTCGACATGGCAGGGCTCCGCAAGCTCGCTGTCAAGACCTTTGAAGCACGCAACAATATCATGGGCTACACGCTCCCGAACGGCACGAATATCTATGTGATCGCCGAAGGACGCCTCGTCAACCTCGCTGCCGGCGACGGACATCCGGCGGAGATCATGGATATGAGCTTTGCGATTCAGGCGCTGAGCGCAAAATGGCTGATCGAAAACCGTGCAAACGTCACGCAGGTGCTCAACAACGTGCCGCGTGCCGTCGATGAAGCCGTCGCACAGCGCAAGCTCCGCAGCATGGACATCGAAATCGACACCCTGACGGACGAACAGCGCGTTTATCTTTACGGCAGCAACGCATAACCAGGCATCCGCCGCCAACCGAACATGACCAAAGGAGGGACGAACATGGAACACAGCACAGCGGATATGCAGCAGATCTCCGAACAGATCGCGGCGCTCTCTCAGCAGCTTGCAGCCGCACAGGAGGAACAGCGGAAACAAAACGAGATGATCGGGTTTAAGGTCTCCGCTGCATTCAAGGAGCTCTATTCGCTCCAACTCACAGAGCTGGAACTGATCGCCGACAGCTTTTCGTCGGTGCAGAGCCAGATCAAAAGCTCAATCACGGAGCTCTCGAAGCTCCAGCAGGCAAACAGCGACATGCTTGACCACGAACACGCGGAACAGGCAAAGCGTATTTCCGATCTCGGCGAGGATCTGCAATCTGCGCTGATGGGCGCGATGGATCTGTTCAACGACCGCTGCGCCGTGATCCAATCGTCCCTTTCCGACAGCATCTCGCAGCTTGCCGCAGCACAGGGTTCCGATGCGGAGGCAGAGGATGAACGCAGCACCACGATGAACAGCAAGATCTCCCGCGCCTTTGAAGAGCTCTATAACATGCTGCTTGACAATATGGATCTCATCAACGCACATACTGTTGCACTGAAAAAGGATATTGCAGAATCCTTTGCACGGTACCGGACACAGTGACCGTACCATTTCCCGTACTGAATTATGAAAGGAATGATCCCGATGACTCCGAAAGAACAGCTTGAAAGCTGCTACCGTTTTGTATCCGAAAAGATCAGTTTCGTCCCGAAGATCGCGCTGGTGCTAGGCTCCGGTCTGGGCGCCTTCGCCGACAAGATCCAGGTGACGGCGACGCTGAATTATGCAGATATCCCGAATTTCCCCGTCTCCACCGTTGCCGGTCATGCCGGACGCTTTGTATTCGGCATCTGCGACGGCGTCCCGGTCGCTGTCATGCAGGGCAGAGTCCATATGTATGAGGGCTACACCCCGCAGGAGGCAGTGCTCCCGATCCGCATCCTCCACCTGCTGGGCGCCAAGATCCTCTTTCTGACCAATGCGGCAGGCGGCATCCAGCCGGGCATGAAGGCGGGCGAATTCATGCTGCTCACCGACCAGATCTCCAGCTTTGTCCCCTCCCCGCTGCGCGGCGAAAACATCGAAACGCTCGGCGTGCGCTTCCCGGACATGAGTGAGATTTACAGCAAGCGGCTGAATCAGATCATCCGCCGGATCGCGCTGAATGAAGACATCCCGCTCAAGGAGGGCGTCTATCTTCAGACCGCAGGCCCCGCCTATGAATCCCCCGCAGAGATCCGCATGTTCCGCACGCTCGGTGCAGATGCAGTCGGCATGAGCACTGCCATTGAGGCGATCGCGGCGCGGCACTGCGGCATGGAGATCTGCGGCGTTTCCTGCATCAGCAATCTCGCAGCCGGCATCTCTCCGACACCGCTCTCCCATGAGGAGGTCAAGGAAGCCGGCGATAAGGCTGCGCCGCAGTTTGAAAAGCTCGTGCGCACTGCCATTGCACAGATCGCAGAACTGACCGAATAACGCGGCAGCGGCAAAATGCCGCACCGAAACGGAGATGACCACATGATCAAGCTGCTCGGAAAAGGAAATGATCTGTACACCGAAGAAGGACAGATCACAAAAGCCGGCTATGCCGTAATGCTGCTCTCGACGCTGTTCGGGCTGTGCGTCTTTCTGACCGGCAGATGCATCTACGGCAGAGCGGTGCGGGCAAAACACGCAGAAAAATGACGGCTTCTCTGCATCATCAGAATGATTGGGGAAAGGAGACTTTTGAACATGCGCAGATTTCCGAAGGAAGAAAAGATGCTCAAGGATATTTTGCACTGGGACAAAAAGCATCTGCGTACCCGTACAAAAGTCAATTACGCCCTGACGATTGACCAGCTCAGATCAGAACGGATGGATCCCGATTCTCACCGCAAATATATCGTGACAAAGGAATTCATCTTCCGTTCTGACAGCTCCCGAAGCTTCCAGCTCGGCGTCTACGGCGAAATGGTGCGCGAATGGGTGAACAGGGCGTGCCGGATGATCGACGTATTCCACGAACGGCACGATATGCGCGGCAGACTGCACAGGATGTTCCGCGAGGACAGTCTCTATGAACACATGGAGGAGCTTTTCTACACCGTCATGGCGCAGTTTCTCCATTCCGTCAATTTCTTTCAGTATGACCGCATCGAAAATGAGGAATACCGCATTCAGGCAGGCGGGATGATCGAACGCCTGCTGGACCGCGCGGACAATCTGCTCGCACTGTATGGCTCGTACCTCTCTTTGCAGGGGACGTCCGTCTATCCGGATACGGCGACGGATCTCGCCGGGATCCGCGACGCCGTTGCCGCGATGCAGGAAGCATTCCGTTCGGCAGATGTGCTCTGAATGCGGCGAAAGGAACAGATATGATTCGTTTTTATAATGCAAAGATCCTGACAATGGACGGCGGCTTCGATGTCGCGGAGGGCGCTCTCTGGACAGACGGCGGCAAAATCGCACTTGTCGGCGCGGAGCCTGCGGAGCATCCCGCGTTTGAGCGCGAGATCGACGTGCAGGGGAATCTGCTCATGCCCTCGTTCAAGAATGCGCACACCCATTCCGCAATGACGTTTCTGCGCTCGTTTGCGGAGGATGTCCCGCTTCAGACATGGCTCTTCGAGAAGGTGTTCCCATATGAGGACAGGCTGACCGAGGACGATGTCTACGCTTTCGACCGGCTCGCGATCCTCGAATATCTCGCATCCGGTACGACGGCATTCTTTGATATGTATTTCTATCCGGATGCGACTGCGAACGCCGCGATTGAATCCGGCATCCGGCTCGTGTTCTGCGGCAGTATCAACGGCTCCGCAAAGGATGTGCAGCGTCTGAACGACCAGTACCGCAAGTTCCGCAATATGCACCCGCTTGTGAAATACCGCCTCGGCTTCCACGCGGAATACACCTCCGACGAAAGTCTGCACAAGGAGCTCGCAAAGCTGGCTGCAGCCGAAAAGGAACCCGTTTACACACATATCAGCGAGACAAAGCGCGAGCATGACGAATGCATCGAGCGCCACGGCGCCTCCCCTGCGTAGTATTTTGAATCCGTCGGACTCTGGCAGTACGGCGGAGGCGGATTCCACGGCGTATGGTTTGACGAGAAGGATCTCGAGGTCTTCCGCAGAAACGGACTTTGGATGGTCTCCTGCCCGGCATCGAACGCCAAGCTGGCAAGCGGCATTGCACCGCTCAAAGAAGCGCTCGCGGGAAATGTGAATCTCGCACTCGGCACAGACGGCGCGGCATCCAACAACGCGCTGGATATGTTCCGCGAAATGTATCTCGGCTGCGTGCTCCAGAAGCTCCGGCATATGGACGCGGCGGCGATTCCGGCAGCGTCCATGCTCCGTGCGGCGACTGTCGGCTCCGCCAATGCGATGGGGCTCACGGACTGCGACACGCTGACCGTCGGCAAGCAGGCGGATCTTATCATGATCGACCTGCACGCGGCAAATCTCCAGCCGACACATCATATTCCGGAAAGCCTCGTTCTGAGCGGCAACCGCAGCAATGTGCTGCTGACGATGTGCGCGGGCAAGATTCTCTACGAGAACGAACAGTATCATATCGGCGCAGATCCCGCTGAGATCCTGCGCGACTGCGAAAGCCGCATTGCACGGCTGACACAATAAATCAAACGGCTCAGACGTTCTTTCGCCTGAGCCGTTCTGTTATTATTCAGAGCCGATTGCCGCGATATTAATGTCGCCTTCGACCTTCCGGAACACGATCTCGTGCATTTGCAGTCCGCTCTGCGCAAAATAGAGGCGCATCGTCGAATAATGCGAATACAGCGGCAGTTTTGCGGTAAAGCTGACTGGTTTGCCGCCGGTGCCGTTCCATGTGAACGTGCCGCTCGCTGTTCCCATGCTGAACACGGTCACAGGGATCTGCGCCAGTTCGCTCGCCGTGCTTGATGCCGTCAGCGTCAGCTCATACCATCCCTCATGCTGCAAAGTCATTCCGAACGCAAAGCTGCTGCCGCGCTCTGTGCAGATGCCGTCCAGCGGGAGCGTGAACATCTCATCCACATCATAGAAGCGGACATCGTCCTCTGCACTTCCTTCCTCCGCCGGACGGTTGATGATCTCCACGGCGGTATCCTCCCCTGCCAGACGGCGCATCGCATTGGTATGCAGGAGAAAACGGCAGATATTCGCAGCATTCCGCTGCAGCTCACCGCGCGTCAGCTTTCCGGCTGCCAGGTCGGAGAGAATATCGTCCTCGTGCTTTTCAGAATCCGCACAAACCATATAGAGGTCATTCTGCGCGCGTACCATTGCCGCAAAATGATTGCGGTCGGGTGCCTGTCCGCGGGAATTGATATTTGCCCACCAGTCCGTCATCAGGATGCCGTCAAAGCCCCATTCGCTGCGGATGATCTCCGTGCAGAGGTCGTAATTTCCGGCAGTCCAGAGACCGTTGACAGAGCCGTAGGTCGTCATGATCGCATCTGCGCCGCCAAGCTCGTGTGCAATCTGGAATCCGCGCAGATAGATCTCTCGCAGGGCGCGTTCGGAAACGGTATCGTTCAGAAAATGGCGGTTTGTCTCCTGATTGTTGCCGCAGCAGTGCTTGACCACGCCCGTTACACCGGCGGTATGGAGTCCGCGGAGCTCTGCCGCCGCCGCCGTTCCCGTCAGATACGGATCCTCCGAAAAATATTCGAAATTGCGGCCGTTCAGCGGATGACGGTGGATATTCATGCCCGGTCCGAGCAGACAGTCCACCTTGTTCGCAGTCATTTCCATGCCGACATAGGTAAACAGCTTTTCGAGCAGTTCCGTGTTGAATGTCGCCGCAAGCATCGTACCGTTCGGCAGACTGAATGCCTTGGTGCCGCAATCCAGACGCATACCCGATGGGCCGTCCGAGCAGCATGCGGCAGGCAGTCCGCGGGATTCCAGTGCCGCCGTGACACCGCCGAATGCAGATGCGGTTCCGGCTGTCACGCGCGGGCTGCTCATTCCTTCGCCGCGCACGATCTGTGCGAGCTCTGCATCGGGCAGCGATGCAATGAAATCATCCAGCGAGACTTTTCCGCTGTATACATCTGCAAACGATGCAGTTTTGCCGGATTCCGGCGTCCCGTGCGGCAGTTCCGCAAGACGGCGCTCTGCTTCATCGAAAGCAAGAAGCGGCACATCCTCCATCGTCAGTGTGACATCCGCACCGCTGATCTGCGGCTTGAACCGCTGAAATGCTGCAACGGGAGGCATCGCCTGTCTGCACTGCTTTTCCAGATAGGTATCCTTAACAATATAGCTGCCCGCTTCTTTTGCACTGCGGACATCCGTACCGACATAAAACCGGTAGATGCCGCCCTCCACGATCCATGCATGCGCAAAACCGGAAGCACCGGAATCATCATAAGTGAGCGGCGGTTCTGCTTTGAACGAAATCTGCTGAGACTCTCCCGGCGCAAGCGTTTTCGTTTTCTGATAAGCGATCAGCTGTCGCAGCGGCTTGCCGAGCATCCCCTGTGATGCTTCACAGTACAGCTGCACGACCTCTTTTCCGGCAAAGCTGCCCGTGTTCGTGACGGTCACGGAGATCGTCATGTCCTTCTGCATTTCCGCTGTTACCGAAAACTGCGTATAGCTCAGACCGAAGCCGAACGGATAACGCACACGTTCTTTTGCAAACGTCTCAAAATAGCGATATCCGACATAGATATCCTCAGAATAATAATTGTTGTTCTGATCCCCGAAATACGCATCGGAGGGGTAATCCGTGATCTCATATGCGATCGTATCAGGGAGCTTGCCGGAAGGCGAAACGGCGCCGGTCAGCACTGCCGCAGTACCTGTTCCGCCGGTCATGCCGCCCTGCCAGACATAGAGCACCGCATCCGGCTTGATCTCATCGACAAAATGCATATCCATGATATTGCCGGTGTTGAGCAGCACGATCATGATCTCAAAGTGCGCCCGCACCTTCCGCATCATGTCGAGCTCTTTTTCCGTGAACAGGAAAGAGCCCTGCTGCATGCGGTTGTCCTGTTCCTCGCCTGCCGTACGGCCGATGACCACAACGGCGCGTTTGCATTCCGCGGCTGCCTGCTGCACAAGATGCTCGTCCAGCGGCATTTCCTCCTGGCACCAGGGCTCTCCGCCCCATCCGCTTCCCAGATCGAAGGGATGGTCTTCATCCCATTTCTGATAGGCAGACTGCAAGCCCTCATGCATTCGGATCCCGCAGGCAGCAAGCCCCTCCGGAATACTGACCACCTTCGCCACATTCACCATGCCGCCGGAGCCTGTCCCGCTCTTATAATAGTGGAACTGCATCCGTCCGAACACGGCGATCTGCTCATTCTGCGCAAGCGGGAGTGCGTGCGCGTCGTTTTTCAGCATGACGATTCCTTCAGAGACAGCTTCTGCCGCCGTGTCGAGATACGCCTGCCAGTCCAGCTGATATTTCATACCATCCCTCCGTTTTAGAAAAACTTGTAAGTATAGTATAGCATATATTCAAGAGAAATGCAAGCGTCAGAACGGGTTCTTGACAAGCAGGAGAAAATGGTCTATAATGGAGACAGAAAACACGATGGAGGTCTGTTATGATTCGCAATGTTGTATTTGATATCGGCAAGGTTCTGATCCGCTTCGACTGGGAACACTATATGGAAACGCTCTTCGACGACGAGACCACCCGCGAAAAAGTGACCGCAGCGATGTGGCACAATCCCGACTGGAACGAGCTTGACCGCGGCGTCCTCCCCTTTTCAGAGGTCGTGGAACTGCTGATCACCAAAGAGCCCGATTACGCCGACGCGATCCGGCTTGCTGCCGAACGGCTCGGTGAAGCTCCGGACAGACAGCCCTATGCGATCGAATGGATCGACCGGCTGCGCGAAATGGGGTTCTCTGTCTACTATCTCTCAAATTATTTTGAATACCTGATGGATGCAGCGCCGCATGTTCTGGATTTTGTTCCGCACACCAACGGCGGCATTTTCTCCTGCCATGAGAAGATCACCAAGCCCGATCCGGAGATCTACCGGCGGCTGTTCCGGAAATATAATCTGAAGCCGGAGGAATGCCTCTTTATCGACGATCTTCAGAAAAATATTGATGCGGCAAAGGCGCTCGGCATGAGCGGCATCCGCTTTGACGGATATGAAGCATCGTATCCGGAGATTATGGCATTTCTCGAACAAAACAAACCGTAATACAGGATAAGGATATGACAAATATACTGGATTATCTCGACTGGCGCGGCGATATCCGCATGGAGAAGGATCCGTTCAACACCGTGGACGCGATCATTCTCTCGGAGATCTGCTATCTTCCGCTGGAGCATCTTGCCCCGAAAGCATTCTGCATAGGGAAACCGCTGCTGGAAATCGCAAAAGCCTTTCAGCCGGATGCCGTCAAGACGTCCGAAAAACCGCTCACCTTCCAGGATGATGTGATTCTTCTGAAAAAAGCGGTGAAATCCGAACGATTCCGCAGTGTGCGGATCATGGGCGCAAAGCGCATAACGGATCCTGCACAGAACGTACAGTTTGCGGCATTCACCTGCGTCCTCCCGACCGGCGAATACTACATTACCTTCCGCGGAACAGACAGCAGCATCGCAGGCTGGAAGGAGGATTTCTCGTTCAGCTACGAGAATGAAACCGCCGGACAGCGGTACGCGACTGAATACCTGAACAGCCACGACGGCGCCTCCCATGAACTCCTGATCGGCGGACACTCCAAAGGCGGAAACTTCGCTGTCTATGCGGCAGTTTCCTGCGTTCCGCGTGTCAAAAAGCTGATCCGTCGCATCTACAGCTTCGACAGCCCCGGTTTCCGGGATGAATTTGCAGCTTCCGAAGCCTATCATGCGATGCTGCCGCTCATTGTCAGTGTGATTCCACAGTCTTCGCTGATCGGGCAGATCCTCACGAGCCATACCGAACATCGGATTGTCCACAGCCATGCAGGCGGCATCATGCAGCATTTCATGTATTCCTGGGAGATCATGCGCAATCATCCGGTCTACACCGAGGAGCTCTCCCGTCTGGGGGTACTCATCAACCGGACACTCCGGCACTGGCTCTCCACCGTCGACGATGACAGCCGCCGTTCGCTGACCGAAGCACTCTTCGATGTCATTTCCGCTTCCGATGCCGACACATTCGGAGAGATCTCCCAGAACAAGCTCAAATCCGTCAAAAAGATCTACGCTGCCATGAAAGCGCTGGATCCCGATCAGCAGTGGGTGGTTCGCAAGGTCATCAAAAAGCTGATTTCCAGCAGCGGACTGGCTCTGCGCACCGAGATCCGGCAGTTCACAAAGCGCGAGGACAAAGAGTGGCTCACGATGCACCCGAAGCATCCGGACTGATGCTTTTCGGCGGAACGGCAGGTTTCCGCAGGATCGGCGCCGCACGGTGTTCTGCACTGCATACACGCAGCATGAACAGATACAGCATTCCGCAGAGCAGACTCTGCATCAATGCGGCGAGCAATTCCGGCATATTCAGAAATGCCAGCAGATGCATCATCAGCATGCTGATCTGCCAGCTGAAAAACAGTGCGATCAGCGGATACAGCAGGATCCGTTTCCATTCCGGCTTCACCCTGCCGAAGTGCAGCACCAGGAACAGGCGTACCGCATTGCCCGTCAGATTGCAGGCCAGATAAGACATCACGATGCCGTAAAAACCGAACATCGGCACACAAATCAGCAGAACAGAGATGCGGACGGTGTATTCCGCGAGATAATTGAGCGTCGAAAAGCTCTGTCTTCCAAGACCGCGCAGAATGCCTTCCAGTATGATCTCCAGATAAATGAACGGCACGACCGGCGCCATAATGCGGAGGATCTTTCCCATGAACGGCTCCCCGCCAAGCCACACGCCGATTCTGCCGCCCCATAATACCAGAATCAGAACCACGAAAAGCGAGAAGGACACCGTCTGTTCCAGAACGCGCTCCGTGGTTCTTTTCACTGCCCGCTGATCGTTCGCCGCACGCGCCTTCGACAGCGCCGGCACCATCAGCGCAGACATGCAGCACTGCACAACGGACGGGAAAAAGAGCGTCGGAATGATGATTGCTTCAAATTCACCGAACTGTGCCAGCGCCTCTTCCGTACTGCTGCCGTACTGCAGGAGCGTGAGCGGAACAAGCGCATCATTCGCCGTACTCAGCAGCGCGACAATGCAGGCGTTCCCCATGATCGGCAGGATCAGCCGCAGAAAATGCACACGCTGCACTTTACAGATCCCGCCTGCCGCTTGCTCCGGCAGTTTCACCGCCGCCAGAAAGAGCAGCGATGCCCCCTGCCCCGCCAGAACAGAATATGCGAATGCCGTCAGAACCGAGAGCTTTCCGGCCGGGATGCAGAATCCCGTGCAGAACGCCATCACACCGGCACGGAGGATGAATTCGATGCATTCCGCCGCCGCGGGAATATAGACGCGGTGATAGGCATAGCATCTGCCCTTGAAGCATGCCGCGGCAGCCGATAACGGCAGCGTCACACTCAGGAGGCGCACCGTCCCTGCAGGAACAGCCGCATCAGAAAGGTGTGCGGAGACCGGCGATGCCAGAAAACACAGCAGCAGCGCGGAAACACTGCTCAGAATCAGACAGAACGACAGCACAGACCGGAACATGCGTCGGGGATCACCGCCGGAACCGATCTCCTCGGAAAGGAAACGGCTCGCTGCAACAAATCCGCTGCCGCCGCTCAAAACTGCGGCAAGTCCGTAAAACGATGTCATCAGCGACAGTGCGCCGACCGCTGCCGCACCCAGTCTGCGTGTCAGAAAGACATTGAGCAACAGCCCGAAGCATTGCAGAATAATCGAATTGACGCTCAGAATCGCTGTTTCTTTCAGCATGGTCTGTTCCGGTTCAGTTCCTTTCATCGCGTTCACCTCATAGATTCATATGCGGCGGCGCAGTAAAATAGCACAGATCGTGCATGAAAAAAGCCGGAGACACTGAAACAGCATCTCCGGCAGATTATTTCAAATAATATAGAACCATGCGTCCTCTTCTTCGACCTCTGCACGCTCCACGGGCTTTGCAGCGTCATAATTGAAGCGGAGCTCCTGATTTTTCACGCTCACCTTTGCGCCCTCCGCGATCGTATGCGTGATGAAAGCGTTGCCGCCGATCACAACATCCTTGCCGATCACAGTATCACCGCCGAGAATGGATGCACCGGAATAGATTGTGACATTATCCTCGATCGTGGGGTGCCGCTTTTTGTTTTTCAGCGACTGCCCGCCTCTTGTAGACAGTGCGCCGAGCGTGACGCCCTGATAGATCTTCACATTGTTGCCGATCTCCGTCGTTTCACCGATGACGATGCCAGTGCCGTGGTCAATGAAGAAATATTTGCCGATGGAGGCGCCGGGATGGATGTCGATGCCGGTCTCGCGGTGCGCATATTCGGTCATCATGCGCGGGATGATCGGCACATTCAGCAGAAAGAGCTCGTGCGCGATGCGGTTGACCAGAATCGCAAAGAGTCCGGGATAGGAATAAATGATCTCGTCCTTACTGTAAGCGGCAGGATCTCCGTCGTAGGCAGCCTGTACATCCGTTTCGATGTATTCACGGATCTTATGCAGCTGCTTGATGAACGCAAGTGTTTTTTCCTGCGCGAGCATCATGATCTCCGCGTTGCTCTCGCCGCTGCCGCCCAGCACGATCGCAATCTGCTTCGTCAGCTTGAAGATCACGTCCTCGATCAGCATGGAGAGCGTATTCCGAACCGTGTAGACCTTGATTGAGCGATTTTTGAAATAGCCCGGGAAAATGATCTTCCGAAGACTGCTCAGAATATCTATGATTGCTTCATTGTCCGGATGGTTGAAGATCTTCATTTTGTCGATGGCTTTTCCGTTTTCGTAATCCTCCATCAGACCGTCGACAATCCCGTTGATACTTTCTTCCAGCGTATTCATTTTGGCATTCTCCTTTGTGAAATCGTTTCAAATCATATAAAATCACTATGATTATACCATATGAAAGCAGATTTGTCAATCCTTCGCGGAAAATCGGGTTGCCGATTGACAAACGGCGCTCTGCATGCTATACTATATATATTATAGATATCAGAAAGGAAGCCATATGAAATATCAGTTTTACGGATGGGAACATGCCGATATACCGCCGGTCGATCCGGCTTTCCGAGCCGTCAGTTCGCCGCGGGCGCTTTACGATGCGCTGACTGCGGTCTGGTGCGAATATACCTGTACGCCGCGGCTGCGCGAGAAATGGGGCCCGGACAATATCACGCTCGGACAATGCTCCATTACGGCGTTTCTTGCGCAGGATATCTTCGGCGGAACCGTCTGCGGCATACTGCGGCCGGGCGGGAATTATCACTGCTATAATGTGGTCGGGGATGTTGTGTTTGATCTGACGAGCGAACAGTTTGGCGACGAAACCCTCGATTTTTCCGCGCAGACCGAACAGCTGCGGGAGGTGCATTTCGCAAAAGCCGAAAAGCGCGAACGTTACGAATATCTGAAAGCAAAGCTGCTGGAATTTCTTGCCGAACAAAATGCATGAACGATCCCCCGACCGGTTCAGAATCCGGCCGGGGGATGCTGTTTCAGAAAGGGCTTGCGGTTTCTTCTTCAATATTTCTCGTTTCTTTCAAATTCCATCAGCTGCGGGAGCAACTCCACGTCCGCAATCGCCTTCGCAGCAATCAGCAGATCGTTTTCTTCTGTGCGGGCGAGATCGGGCGCCTGCCAGTTGATCGCGATATAGTCATCAAAAAGCAGGAAACCGTCATTGTCGGTGAAACGGAGACGAGGCGTAATGATCGGATCGATCTCCAGCGTATCGGGCAGCACGGCGCAGAGCTCAAATACACTGTGCGCTGCGATCCGAACAGTGTAATCCT
>JAFZPL010000151.1 GCA_017550355.1 Oscillospiraceae bacterium
AGTTACATCTACATCTACATCTACAGCTTGATTTGCTTGAGCAAAAACAGCATTTGCTTGAATGGGATAAAAAACATCCTGTGTTTCAGTTTGTGACAGACTGAAACGCGAGATGGGCACTTTGATGATCAGAATTCCCGGCACGCGAAAATGGATGCGGACACTGTCTGCCGCGAATCAACAGATACGAATGAACATCAACGCAAGAGAATGACCATCACTGCATTGGGGCTTCCCTTTGCGAAAATGGATGCGGACACTGTCCGCCGCTTGACAGGGGGCGGGATTCGTAGTATAATAATAACAATAATTCCGGATAGAAGCCGCCGGTTTTCGGAACAGTACGGACGAGCCGGCGGCAGCGTATATAGGAGCACGATATGGGGATTTTCGCCAGGCTGTTCAAAAAGAAGATCGGAAAAGAAACCGAGCAGGCCGTCAGACTGCTGACCAAATGGGAGAACAGTCACTTCCGCCTGCCCGATGATGCACAGAAAACGCAGGATCCGTCCGGCACCGATCCGCGCCGTTATGCGCAGTATACCACAGAGGCGGGCGAAACCGTTTCGCTCACGCAGATCGCGCTGCCCGTCCTCCTCCAGACGCCTCCGCCCGAAGGTTTGATCGCTAAGATCAAGGCGATTTTCGCGCCGACACAGTACACCATGCTGCCTGCGCTCATCGTACAGTACCGCATCCGCCTTGTCCAGACGCTCCGCACCTTCCGCGCCAATGCCGCAAAGCTCCCGCAGCTCGGCGATATCCTGAAGGAGGACACCATCTTCGAGGATATTGATCGGCTGTTCAGCGAGAAGCTCCGTCTGCTCTATCACGAACTGATGTTCTGTCAGCCGGAGCAAATGGGGAATCAGGAATATTTCTTTGCCGTGACCGGCAGATTCGACAGCATCATGAACGATCTGGATTTGCTGAACCGCGATGCGTCGGAATATATGTACGCATTGGTGAGTGCCGGACACGGCGATTCGGGGCATGCGCTCGATATGATCCGGATGCGTGTGATCGCAATGAAGGATGCAGTACGCGAAATGGAAAATATGCACTAAGCGAAACCTGAATATCAGCAATTAACCGTTAATATCATCCAAAATCGGAAAATATTGCCCTCTATTGACAAACTGTGCGGTCTGTGTTATAATACGAATCAGGGATTAACGCTGTTTGCCGGGTTATCTGCGGTCTGCCGCCCGAAAGGGACAGTGCCGTGCATGACCGCCAATCGGCGGTGATATCTGTATTTGTAAGGAAAAGGATGACCAAAGTTTGAGAGGAGGCATTTTTATGCCGGAGACCAGAACCGCAGTCAGGCGCAGAAAGCTGTCGGAAGAGGACGTTACGCATGAGGTGCTCAAAGCGCTGAAAAACGGCAGGGATCCCGTCGTCAAGGCACCCGTTCCCGTAAAGAAAACCGGTGTGACGGAGTATCCGATCCTGAATTTCGATGAGCGTTCGCTTCGTCTGCTGCATCAGGGCGTTTCCGAGACGCTGAAAAAGAGCCGGATCAAGCCTGCCGGCGGAAAGATCTACGAAGCATCCAAGCGGCTGTTCGATATTGTTGCATCCGCTGCGGCACTGACGGTTTTTGCTGTTCCGATCGGCGTGTTTGCGCTGCTGATCTACATCGATGACAAGGGCAATCCCTTTTTCTCGCAGGTTCGCCTGACAAAGGACGGCAAGCCCTTCCGGATGTACAAGCTGCGCACGATGTGCGTGGATGCGGAGGCAAGGTTTGCAGAGGTTGCAAAGAAGAACGAGACGGACGGCATCGCGTTCAAGAGCGACAACGATCCGCGTGTGACGAAAATCGGCAATTTCCTGCGCAAGACCTCCATCGACGAGCTGCCGCAGTTTCTCAACACACTGCGCGGCGATATGTCGATCATCGGCCCGCGCCCGCCTCTTCCGCGTGAAGTGGTGCTGTATACGCCGGAACAGATGGAGCGCCTGATGGTAAAGGGCGGACTTTCCTGCATCTGTCAGACGGAGGGCAGAAGCGAGATGCAGTTTGACGAGTGGGTGAACGGCGACCGGAAATATATCCAGACGCGCAGTCCGCAGCTCGATCTGAAGCTGATGTTCAAGACCTTCACCGCTGTCATTCAGCGCAAGGGAGCAAAGTAAAGCAATTGTCCCTAACACGGTATACCAACTATATGTAAGCGCCCTTCTCGCGTTGCAGTCTGTCACAGGACATCAATGTGAGATGGGCGCTTTCGTTTTGTTTGAGCGCAAGGAACGCGAAAACGGCTGTCGGCACTGCCGACCTCACTTTTCTTTGGCGCGGAACAGAACTGCGGCAAGGAGTCCGAACAGCATCGCCGCTGTGATGCCCGCCGATGCCGCCGTCATCCCGCCGGTCAGGATGCCGGCCGCGCCGTGCTCCGTGATCTCTGTGCGGATGCCGTGTGCGAGCAGATTGCCAAAGCCCGAAAGCGGTACCGCCGCGCCCGCCCCCGCAAACTCTGCCAGCCCGTCATAGAGCCCCGCCGCACCCAGAATCACGCCGCCGACCACGTACCCCACCAGGATCCGTGCCGGCGTCAGCTTCGTGCAGTCGATCAGCAGCTGTCCCGGTACGCAAAGGAGCCCGCCGATCAAAAATGCCCATAGATACGTCATCATTCACTGCCCCCTTTCATGGGAAAGATGCACCAGATGGCAGATGCCCGGAATGCTCTCCCCCTGCTGGCAGATCATCGGCGAAAGCAGTGCGCCAGTTGCCGCATAGAGCACATGCCGCATGGCGCCGCTTTGCAGCTTCGGCAGAAAATAGCCGCAGATGATGCTCGCCGAACAGCCGCAGCCCGAACCGCCCGCATGGGTATCCTGCCGCAGACCGTCGAACATCATCACGCCGCAGTCATGGTGGATGCCATCCATCGCATAGCCCGCCTGTTCCATCAGCTCCCGGAACAGCCGGCTGCCGACTTCGCCCAGATCGCCTGTGACGATCGCGTCATAGTCCGCGGGGCGTGTTCCGGTCGCAGTGAGATAGCGCATGACCGTGTCGGCGGCAGCGGGTGCCATTGCTGCGCCCATGTTGTTCGCGTCGGTAACGCCGAGATCGCGGATGCGCCCCATGCAGATTCCGCGCACATAGGGCGGATCGCCTGCCGGCGTGAGCAGTGCCGCGCCTGACGCCGTGTATGTCCACTGTGCATTCGGCGTGCGCTGTCCGCCGTAGGAAAGCGGGAACCGGAACTGTCGTTCTGCACTGGAAAAATGCGAGGATGTCAGCACGGCGCATCGCTCCAGCTTCATCCCGCAGACTGCCGACGCTGCAAGCAGCAGTCCCTCCGCAAAGGTCGCACAGGCGCTGAAAATGCCGAGATACGGGATATCGAGATGCCGCAGCGCAAAGGTGGAGCTTGTGCATTGGTTGATGAGGTCGCCCGCGAAGATGCAGCGGATATCCTGCTCGGTGCAGTGTGCTTTCTCCATCAGCAGATCGAGCGTTTTCCGCTGCAGGGCGCTCTCCGCCTGCTCCCATGTTTCTTTTCCGAGATGGCTGTCCGGCTCGATGCGGTCGAAAAATTCTCCCATCGGCCCTTCGCCCTCTTTTTTGCCCGCCGTACTGCTCCATGCGCAGATGCTCGGCGGATCCGGCAGCCGGATCATGCTGGCTGTTTCTGTCATCCGGAACACTCCTTTCGTTTGCAATAGCATATCCGTTTTTCTTATAATTATACAGATGTGCGAAAACGCCCCTCCCGCGCTGCCGGTCTGCTTGAGACTGTCACGCGGGAAGGGCGCTTTTATGATATTAAAAGATGCATAAACTTGCTGCCGCAGCTTATTGGTGCAGTTCTGCGGTCACTGCTTCATATTCCGCCGTGATCTCCTTGTCCGGTGCCGGTGTGATCAGCGAAACGATCACGATCGCGATCAGTGCCGCGACAAATGCCGGCAAGAGCTCATAGATCGCAAACATACCGCCAAGCCCTGCAATGACAAATTTCCAGACGAACACCATCACGCCGCCGACGATCATGCCCGCAACGGCACCGTACTTGTTGGAGCGCTTCCAGAACAGCGCCGTCAGCATCACCGGGCCGAAGGTCGCGCCGAAGCCGGCCCATGCGAACGACACCACGCGGAACACGGAGCTGTCCTGATCCCATGCGAGCAGAACGCCCAGCACCGCAATGATCATGAGCACGCCTCTTGCGGCAAGCATCGACTGCTTTTCGTTCATCTTCATCTTGAACACGCCCTTCAGGATATTCTCGGACATGCTGGAGGATGCAGCCAGCAGCTGCGAATCGGAGGTGGACATCGTACACGCAAGGATACCCGCAAAGACGAGTCCCGCAATGATCGCAAGCAGGACGCCGTGGTCACTCATGTACAGCGCGATCCTCACGATAACCGTCTCCGAATCCTCCAGATTTTCGATCACGCCCTGTCTGGAGAGCAGATTGCCGATAAAGCCGATGAAAATTGCAACGCCCATCGAAATGACCACCCAGACAGATGCGATTCTTCTGGACGTCTTGATCTTATTTTTATCCTTGATCGCCATGAAGCGCAGGATAATGTGCGGCATACCGAAATAACCGAGTCCCCATGCCAGCGTCGAAATGATCGTCAGGAACGAATACGGATTGGAACCGCCGGTTTTCGGATCGTGGATGCTGAACAGCGAGAAATAGCCGTCGATGGAGTTGGCGTTGTTTATGACGGCATCCGTGCCGCCCGCCTTGCTGATGCCGAAGACGATGATGCTGACGAGTGCCGCCGTCATCACGATCGACTGGATCAGGTCGGTGAAGCTCGCCGCAAGGAAACCGCCCAGGCAGGTGTAGGTGATGATGACCACCGCGCTGATGATCATGGCCGTGTGATATTCCCAGTCGAAAATGCTGCTGAACAGCTTGCCGCATGCGGAAAAGCCGGATGCGGTATACGGCACGAAGAAAATCAGGATGATGAGCGCGGAAATGCCCATCAGCAGACGGCTGTTGTCATGATAGCGGTTTGCGAAGAAGTCCGGCACGGTGATCGCGCTGACCTTCTGGCTGTAAACTCTGAGCCGCTTGGCGACGAGCAGCCAGTTGAGGTAGGTACCGGCGGCAAGACCGAGCGCTGTCCAGCCGGCCTCTGCGCCGCCTGTGAGATATGCGACGCCGGGCAGTCCCATCAGGAGCCAGCTGCTCATGTCAGACGCTTCCGCACTCATTGCGGTAACCAGCGGGCCGAGCTTTCTGCCGCCTAAGTAGAAGTCGCTGACGCTTGTGTTTTTGCGCGAATAGACCGCGCCGATCACGACCATCATGCACAGATAGGCGATGATCGTTACAGGGATGAGATCGGGCATGGGGAAATCCTCCTTTTGATATATATTGTGTGACTGTTTTGTGAAAATCACACTATCATTATACACGATTTCCCGATCTGTGTCAAGTCGGACGGGAAGTCCCTGCCTGCATTTTTCGCTTTCGCCGTTCTCTGAACAAACAAAGCGCCCGACTCATTGAGACGGGCGCTTTTGATGATCAAAACGTAAGAACGCGGAAATGGGGCAGATACGCCCTGTGCGCTGTTTACATGCTGCTGAGCGTGGGCGGAGCAGCGGGCTCTGCCGGTGCAGCATTCTCTGCGGGCTTCTCCTCTGCCGGCGGCTCGGGATTGTACTCCGGTGCCGCTTCTGCTGCCGCTGCCAGTGCTGCCAGATCACTGCCGGCTGCCGGTGCTTTCGGTGCGGGCGGCGGTGTCGCGGGCTTCTGTGCAGGTGCAGGCGGCGGCGTGACAGGCTTCGGTGCAGCTGCCGCGGGTGCAGGCGTGCCGGACTTCGGCGCAGATGCTGCCGGTGCCGGTGCTGCGGGCTTCTGTTCCTCTTCCTTCTTCCTCGGCTTCTCTGTCACTTCATCGTAATCGCCCTCCAGCAGACCGACGCGCTCCAGCTGCTTGACCGGAATGCGCTTCAGCGGAGAGTAAAGAAATTTCGGGCAGTGATATCCTGCGTCGACCATGCCCTTTCTTGTGCAGAGCACCTTGTTGCCGTCGCTGGAACGCTTGCCGTGTTCACAGTATTCACATTTCGGTTCGATCGCCTTGCCGAAATACTTGCCGCCTTTGGAAAATACATCAAAAAGTCCCATGATGGTCACCCCTTTATTATCTGGGCGCAGACCGCCCGTGTTCACTAACCATTATAGCATATTTTCAGGCGTTTGTCTAGTCCTTTTTTATGAAAATTTATTGTGCCGTTCCATATGGATGCAGTCTGCCTGTCTGCCGCAGATCACACTCTTTATTTCGCGTGCTTTGCGATAAAACGCTCCATGCGGTTTGCGGCTTCCGTCAGATGCTTGAGGGAATATGCATAGGAAATGCGGATGTTGTTCGCGCCCGTCTTACCGAATGCAGAGCCCGGCACGACCGCGACGCGCTCCTCCTGCAAGAGCTGTTCGCAGAAGGTTTCGCTGTCCATGCCCGTGGAGGCAATGCTCGGGAACAGATAGAACGCGCCCTGTGCCGGAAAGCACGGCAGCCCCATTTCCGAGAACCGCTCCAGCAGGAAGCGGCGGCGGCGGTCATATTCCTCCATCATATGCGTGACCTCCGCGTCGCAGTTTTTCAGTGCTTCGATCGCGGCACGCTGCGAGATCATCGGCGCACACATGATGCCGTACTGATGGATCTTCCGCGCCTCTGCAATGATCGGTGCGGGGGCAGCCATCCAGCCGAGCCGCCAGCCGGTCATCGCAAAGGTCTTGGAGAAACCGTTGACGACGATCGTGCGTTCGCGCATCCCGTCAAATTCTGCAATGGATGTATGCTTTGTGCCGTAGGTCATGGCACAGTAGATCTCGTCGGACAGCACGAAGATATCTGTATCTTTGAGCACCTTGACGATCTCCTCGTAGTCCTCACGCCGCATGATCGCGCCGGTCGGATTGTTCGGGTAAGAGATCATCAGCAGCTTGGTTTTCGGCGTGATCTTCGCTTTCAGGCTCTCCGCGGTCAGCCGGAATTCGTCTTTTTCATAGGTCGGCAGCGAAACCGGCACACCGTCCGCAAGCTCCACCAGCGGCGCATAGCAGACAAAGCAGGGCTCCGTGATGAGCACCTCGTCGCCGGGGTTCAGCAGCGTGCGGAATGTGAGATCGACCGCCTCCGAGCCGCCGACTGTCACAAGCAGCTCTTTTTCCGGCGCATAGGAGAGATTGAACCGGCGCTCCATATAGTCGGAGATCTCGCGGCGGAGTTCCAACAGACCGGAGTTTGCGCCGTAGAAGATCGAATGCCGTTCAAGCGTGTTGATCGCCGCGGAACGGATCGGCCAGGGCGTGCGGAAATCGGGTTCGCCGACGCCCAGCGAGATCACGTTTTCCATGGTCTCCGCAAGGTCGAAGAAACGGCGGATGGGGGAGGGCTTCAGATTCTGTGCCCGCTGCGAAAGCAGCTTTTCGTAATTCACAGGTAGACACCTCTCTCGTCGCCCGGCTCCTCCTGAATGAGGATGCCCTTGTCCTTGTAGCGTTTCAGCACGAAATGCGTGCGCGTGGAAAGAACGCCGTCCAGTGTGGCGAGACGCTGTGCCACAAAGAGTGCGATATCGCGCAGGCCGCTGCCGGTGATGGTGATGCCGAGATCATAGCCGCCGGACATCAGCGTGACG
>JAFZPL010000152.1 GCA_017550355.1 Oscillospiraceae bacterium
AGCAGCAGACTGTGAATATCCGGAAAGCTCTTTTCGGTTTCCCAGTTGGAAACAGTCTGGCGGCTGACATATGCCTTTTCCGCCAGGGTTTCCTGTGACCATCCCTTTTCTGTGCGCAGCTTTTTAATTGTTTTACTAAGCTCCATTGGGAATCCCCTCCGTTCTGCCGATGTCCTCCGGCTGACTCTATCATAGCATATTCCGGGATTTTTTTCAACCAAATCTGCCTGACATTGCAGAAGAACGGCTGTCAAATCTCTTTGACATGGCGTATTCACGGGCATCCTCAGCTGAAAATCGAAAGGTTTTCCACAAACAGTCCTGATAATGTTGAAAACCGTCCGGGAGTAAAACACTTCCGGATGGCTTTGTTTATACTTTTGAATTATATTGAATCGGATGCAATACAGGCATAAAATGCTGCGCTCCCGCATAGAGTATACCAAATCTCATGGTTGGAGGATGATATCATGAACAATGAATGGATCATCAGCCGGGAGCGTGTGTGTACGCCGATGCGCCTGAGCGAACCGGTGCAGGAGCAGAGCATTGAACTGGACTACACGCTGCCTGATTATTTCCCCGATTTCTTCCGCTTGCTGCACTGTTCCGCGGAGCCGCGTATTACCGCGCAGAAAATCGCGGACGATGCCGTGCAGTACACGCTGACGGTGCGCCTGACCGTGCTCTATCTCGCGGAGCAGTCATCGGCGGTGCAGGCGGTCTCACAAACGCTGCATTTTCAGCGCAGTCTCCCGCTGCCGGCGGACGCGGACGTATCCCGGATCCGTGCCGTGCTCAGACCGGAAACGGCATATCTCAACTGCCGGGCGGTCAATCCGCGGCGGATCGACCTGCGCGGCGCGGTACGGATCACGGCACAGCTTGCCTGTGAACAGCAGACAGAAGTGATCGGGCATGCGGAGGGGAAATATCTGCAAACACGCAGCGAACCGGTTACCTTCGTCAGCGGCGTTACGCGGACAGAGAAGCGCTTTACGCTCACGGAGGATCTCACGATCGCGGAAACACAGCCGGCGATGCTTGCGCCGTTGCGGGAACAGGTTCGCCTGCGTGTGACGGAGACACGGATCGTCGCGGGGAAACTGGTCGTCAAGGGTGAGGCGGACGTGCAGATCCTCTATACGGCGGCGGACGGCATCGCGCAGACTGCGGCAGTGTTCCCGTTCAGCCAGATCGTCGAGCAGGAGGGACTCTCCGAACAGATGCCCTGCACTGTGACCGCTGTGCAGACCGACCGCCTGCTGACGCCGGAGGCAAACGGCAGCGGCGACCTGCGGATTCTGCACCTGGATATCCAGATTCTGCTGCAATGCACCTGTTATCGCAGCACAACGGCGGAACTGCTCTCTGATGCCTACTCCACGCGCCTCCCCTGTGAGATTGCGCGGACGGAACTCTCGCTGCTGACGCTCCCCGTTTCCGTGACGGAATCGGCACAGGTGAAGGTGCATCTCACACAGCCGGATGCTGTTCTCACGCGCATTTATGCGGCTTGGGCGATCCCGCAGAATATGGCAGCGGCATCTGCTGAAAACGGCGCGGTCACGGTCAGCGGCACGGTGCATTGCTGTGTGCTTGCTGCCGATGCGGAAAATCGCCCGCTGATGCTGGAAACATCTGAGCCGGTGACATGGACGGCGGAGAATTTGCAGCCCGGTCAGGAGCTGCCGCCCGCAGAGATCACGAGCTGCGAATATACGCTGACGGGTTCGGACAGTGTGACCGTGCAGATCGGCATTTCGTGCAGCGGAGATGTCATGCAGCGCAGACCGTATACTCTGCTGACGGAGATCACGGAGCAGGATGCACCGGATGTGCCGGAAAAGGAGCATGCGCTGCGGCTCTATTTCGGGCAGGCAGGAGAATCGCTCTGGGAGATTGCGAAGCGGTACCGCACGGCGGAGTCGGCGATCCGCGAGGAAAATGAGAGCGTCGGCGATGTGCTGACTGCGCCGCAGATGCTGCTGATTCCAAGCGTCAGATGAATTCGGAGGACAGAACTATGAATGATATTTATGCGGATATCGCTGCCCGCACCGGCGGAGATATATACATCGGCGTGGTCGGTCCGGTCCGAACGGGAAAATCGACGCTGATCAAGCGGTTCATGGAAACGCTGGTGATCCCGAATATTGCGGACGATGCGCGGCGGGAACGTGCTACGGATGAGCTGCCGCAGAGCGCGGGCGGCAAGACGATCATGACGACAGAGCCGAAATTTGTGCCTGAGCATGCCGTGGAGATCGCACTGCCGGAGGGCGCGAGATGCTCCGTGCGGATGATTGACTGTGTAGGCTACATCGTGCCGAGTGCGCTCGGATATATTGAGGATGAGGCGCCGCGTATGGTGAAAACACCGTGGTTTGAGGAAGCGGTGCCGTTCAACATGGCGGCGGAGATCGGCACAGAGAAGGTCATCACGGAGCATGCAACGGTCGGGCTGGTCGTGACGACGGACGGCAGCGTGACGGATATCCCCCGCGCAGAATACGCCGCCGCAGAGGAGCGCGTCGTCGGGGAACTGAAAGCGCTCGGAAAGCCGTTTGTGGTGCTGCTGAACTGCGTCGATCCGGCGAAAAAGGAAGCGCGGGCATTGGCGGAGGAACTGGAAGCGCAGTACGGCGCACCGGTCATGGCGGTGAACTGCCTGGATCTTGGCGAGGAGACCGTGCGGGAAATGCTCGGAAAGCTGCTGGATATGTTCCCGATCCGCGAGATCAGCGTGGAGGCGCCGGGTTGGCTGCCGGCACTATCGCGGGGACATTGGCTGAAAACGGCGGTGTTCGATGCGGTGCGCAGTGCGGCGCAGGGCTTGCAGGTCATGCGGGATGCACGCGGGATGTGCGGGATTCTGCGGGAATGTCAGTATATCCGGAACGCAGAGGTCGCGGAAATCGCGCTCGGCAGGGGCAATATCATTCTGCGGCTGACGCTCGATCCTGCGCTGTTTTACCGGATTCTCGGTGAGGAGACCGGCATTGAGATCCGCAGTGAAAACGAGCTGTTCCCCGTTTTGCTGGAGCTTGCGGATATTCGCCGCCGCTATGAGCGTGTGCGGCCGGCACTCGAAGAAGCGGAGGCGACAGGCTACGGTATCATCATGCCGGAAGCGGATGAACTGACGCTGGAAGAGCCGGAAATGATCCGGCAGGGCGGCAGATACGGCGTGCGTCTGCGGGCATCGGCGCCGTCACTGCACATCATGCGGGCGGGGATCGAAACGACGGTCAGCCCGATCGTCGGCAGCGAAAAGCAGAGCGAAGAGCTTGTTTTGTATCTGCTGCGGGAATTTGAGGAGAATCCGGGGAAAATCTGGGAATCCAATATTTTCGGAAAATCGCTGCACGAGCTGGTCAATGAGGGACTGCATGCGAAGCTCGCCAAAATGCCGCCGGAAGCGCGTCTGAAATTGCAGGAGACACTGGAGCGCGTCATCAACGAGGGATGCAGCGGACTGATCTGCTTTATCCTGTGAAAACAAGAACCCGCCTGAACGGTTCAATCGTTCAGGCGGGTTTCGCTTTAATAATTTCTGATGTAGAAATCCTCCAGCTTCGGGCGGCATTCCAGGAACAGTCTGCCAAGTACAGGATCAAACTGCGTTTCCAGGTTGTCCTCGATGATGGAGAAGGCGCGGTCGAAGGAGAATGCATCCTTGTAGCAGCGCTTGCTGACGAGTGCATCGAACACATCCGCGAGCGCCATGATCCGTGCCTCGACCGGGATATCCTCTCTGGCGAGTCCGTCCGGATAGCCCTTGCCGTCCCAGCGTTCGTGGTGATAGTGCGCCACGTTGATCGCGATATTCACGAATTCCGTGTCGTCTACCTTTTCAAGCACCTTTCTCAGCACCTTTGCGCCCTCTGCGGGATGGCGCTTGATTTCGGCATATTCCTCATCGGTGAAGCGTCCCGCTTTGCGCAGGATGCGGTCGTCAACGGCGATCTTTCCGAGATCGTGCATAGGTGCAGCGCGTGCGACTCTTGCAAGAAATTCCTCCGAAAGTCCGAGGTATTCGTGCTGCGCGATCAGCTTTTCCTTGAAGATCTCAATGACCTGACTGGTGCGGACGATATGCTCGCCGGTGTTTTCGTCGCGGCTGTCGACAACGTTCGCAAGGCCGGTGATGATCGAATTCTGCACTTCGCGGATATGCTCGGTCTTCAGCTCGACCTCGTGCTTTAAGCGCTCGTTGTAGTTGTAGAGCGTCGTGATATCGTTCAGCAGCAGTGCATAGCCGGAGACGGTGTTCTTCTGGCGAATCTCCGTAAACATCGCTTCGTAGTGCTTGCCGCGGATCAGGCGGACTTCGTTTTCCTCACCCTTGTGGTGGAAGAAACTGATGATATCCTGCGGGACGCCCTGCCCGTTTTTGATGATCTTGAGCATGGGAAAGAGGCGCTTTGCGGGCTGGTTTGCGTCGAGGAAACCGTACAGGCGGTCAACAATGATATAGGCATCGCCCATCTTGTCGAACACCCATGCGCGGCCCTGTTCTGTGATGCCGAAGAAGTTGTCCGTCATCAGGCTGATGACGACAAAGAGCATTGCGGCGGAGCAGGCAAACGGGAGAATGTCGATCTGCGGCTTTTTAATGACCTGGAAGATCAGTGCGCCGGTGATGATGACCTGCGAGATTGCAAGGCGCACCATGCTCACCTTTTCTGCTTTCAGTTTTACGCCGAAGATGTAGATGATCGTTTTGAAGAAGAACAGGATCATGATGACCGCGAGCAGGCCGTATTGCAGGTAGTAAAGGAAATGCGGCGAGACCTGCGCGGTGAAGATGTTGAAGGTCGGCTCGGTGCTGATTGCAAAGTCGCCGAAATATCTGTCACGGAAGTCGTCGAACCAGAAGATTGCGATCGTTGCCGTTTCCACGATTCCCCACAGCAGCAGCGGGAAGATCGCAGGCTTGATATGCATATAGGCGAACAGGAAAAACAGGAAACAGAGGTAAAACAGCACAGTGCCGGCATATTCAAACTTGATCGCCATTCGTGCGCCGGAGTCATCCTGGGCGATGATGAACATGAGATAGCCGCAGTTCATGACCAGGCAGCCCATATTGGCAAGGATCAGCCGCAGCGAGAGCGTCGACTGCGATTTTTTTCGCATCAGCGTAACAACGCCGAACAGCGGAATCAGAATACCGATGATCTGTATGATAACGATAAGCATAGGATCACTCCCCCTTCCTGTGAAAGATCCGGTCAGCTTGCGGAATCGGTCATATCAAGGTGGAAGGCACGCCAGACGGCATCGGTTTTGACGAGATACCAGCGGAACCGGCGCGTGCCAAGCTGCACTTCGCTGATGCAGTAGGTGTTGGTGAGCATTTCTGTGTGGAGATACTGTGCCTTTGCGGCAGACGTACCGGCAGGCAGCAGTGCCATGCGCGTGGCATCAACAGAAAGCGTTGTGTGGAGAAGCTGATATGCGGAGGAGCCCACGACAAGGAAATCGTCCATTGCCGACGTGCCTTCCGGTGTACTTTCGTGCGTCATGTATTCAACGGTGGTGCGCATCAGCGCCTCCAGACGGCTCTTGATTTCGGGCGGTGCTTCGGGGCGGAGAATACGGGAATAGACGTAAACACGCTGCGATTCGCCGCTTTCGGGCGCATGGGAGGGCGTGATCTCCGTGCCGAGCAGGTCAAACGCCTGTACGGACGGCACATCGTAAAGCCCGCTGATCTCATAGAGCAGCGCAGTCGGGACGGGGGTATAGGCGAGGGCGGCGTCTTCCAGCACAGCGTCGCGTTCCTCAAAAGAGAAGCGGTCGACCGGTACAGCGACGCCGTTGATCTTGAGCAGAGAGCCGTTCGGTACAGTCGCGGAAACGCTGTATGCCGGCTGGAGCGTTACCTGCGCAATGGAGATCACGCGGGAGACCTCCCAGACGGGCTGGTGGTAGCGTGTTTCGCCGTTCTGCCGGAGCGTGACAAGCGCAATGTCGTCGCCTTCACATGCCACGCGGTAGGTCGGCGCGATTGCCGTGCTCTGTTCAAAATCCTGTGAGAATGTGTATTTCGGCTTTTTCGGCAGCTTGGACATCAGCACATTCATGACGGTGTCCTCTGTCTCGTACTCGGAAATGGTCATCAGGTGGACCGGAACGCGCATCATCTCGGAGTAATAGTCCCTGCCGAGCGAGGCAACGTATTTTTCCATCGCATGAACCGGCAGAGAGGCTTCGCTCTCGTGGAGATAGCTGTTCAGCGAGCTGACGCCGATCGCGATGCCGGTGACGGCAAGAACGAGATACAGACCGAAAAAGATCTTCCATCCGGAGATCTTGGTGGGATTCGGACGGAAACGCTTTGCGGTATAAGATGGCATATGTGTCTCCTTCCTGCAACGTCAGTTCATCTGCTGCCGGAGCGTGTTGTCGGTGTATTTCGCGATTTCCTCATCCGTATAGAAGATATCCGCGAGAAAACTGGTGGCGGAATACGCACGTACCCGTTCGATGGATTCCCGTTTTGCGGAATCCAGCGGTCCCTTCGCGATGGTGAGCATCACTGCACAGACACCGAAAACAATTAGGAGCAGCGTTGCAAGCAAGAAGATGCCGAGCCGTTTGACCGCCAGCACAAAACCGGATTGCCGCCGGCGATATTGTTTCTTTTTCATTTGGACTGTCCTTCCTTTAGCGGTTCGTATTGACATACATTATTATTGTATCGCAAATGGACGAAAAAAGCAAGAGTTTTCGCGCATTGTAACAAATTTGTCATACAAATTTTGTGGAAAGTGCCTATAATCCAAAGAATCGCAAATGAAAACTATACAATATTCCGCAGAAACAAAGCTCCCCCTGAACACAGGATTCAGGGGGAGGACAGAGTCAGGGATTATTCTTCGGTGTTGCCGACGCTGGAAACGACCTCGTCGAGCAGCATATCCGGCAGCTGATCGTAGCGCAGGAAGGTGAATGTGAATTCGCCCATGCCCTTTGCCACCTGGCGGAGATACATCGTGAAGTCATGCATTTCGCGCATCGGGACTTCCGCCTGGATCGTGGTCATGCCGTCGCCGGTCGGCTCCATGCCGAGCACCTTGCCGCGGCGCTTGGAAAGGTTTGCCATGATATCGCCGGTGTACTGATCCTCAACCGTGACGGCGAGCGAGCCGATCGGTTCGAGCATCACCGGGTTGGCGAGCTTCATGCCTGCCTTGAACGCGAGCGATGCCGCGATCTTGAATGCCATTTCAGAGGAATCGACAGGGTGATAGGAGCCGTCCAGCAGGGTTGCCTTCAGGTTGATGACCGGGCAGCCTGCGAGCACGCCGTGCTCCACGCTCTCCTGGAGTCCCTTTTCGATTGCCGGGAAGAAGTTCTTCGGGACAGAACCGCCGAAGATCTTCTCCTCGAACACGAGTGACTCGCTCTCGCACGGCTCAAACTCGATCCACACATCGCCGAACTGACCGTGACCGCCGGACTGCTTCTTGTGTCTGCCCTGCACCTTGTCGGTCTTCTTGCGGATGGTCTCCTTGTATGCGATGCGCGGCTCAGCGAGCACGACATCGGCATTGAACTTGGTCTTCAGCTTTGCCTTGACGACGTCGAGGTGCTGATCGCCCAGACCTGCGAGGATACGCTCCTTCGTGGTCGGATCAATTTCATATGCAAGGGATTTGTCCTCTTCGAGCAGCTTTGCGATCGCGGAGCCGATCTTGGAGTCGTCGCCGGAAGCACCGGAGCTGACTGCCATGCGGTAGGTCGGATTCGGATACTTGATCGGTGCAAAGCTGATGATATTGTCAGCAGCGCAGAGCGTGTCACCGGTGTTGGCGTTGATCTTGGTCGCGATGACGATATCGCCCGCGACAGCTTCGGTCACTTCAATGAGCTTCTTGCCGAGCATCGTGTAGAGCTTGCCGATGTGCTCAACAGCGCCGGAGACCGAGTTGGTCACGTCGGAGTCGGGCTTGAGGGTGCCGGTGATGACCTTGATGAAGCTCATCTTGCCGAACGGATCCGCGACAGTGCGGAAGACGAATGCGGAAAGCGGCTTGGAAGCATCCACAGCAACTTCGATCTCTTCGCCGTTCTTGGTGGCGATGAGCGGATCTGCGGAGGTCGGGGACGGCATGTACTTGAGGAATTCAAGCAGCAGGTCGCAGCCGGCGGGGTTCGTGCAGGAAACTGTGAACACCGGGTATGCGGAACCCTGACGCATTGCCTCGTGGATGCCGTGGGAGATCTCCTCCTGGGTGAACGGCTCTTCCGCGAAGAACTTCTCCATCAGTGCATCATCGGTCTCTGCAACAGCTTCGCTCAGTGCGCCGAGCATGGTGTCGGCAGTGATGCCGTCCTTTTCGGAAAGGACGATGCCCTGTGCGTCGGAAGCAACGGAAACGCCCTTCTTGTCGTAGGTGTATGCCTTCATTCTGCCGAGGTGAACGAGGGACTTATACTGTCCGCCGACGATCTCCGGCACGATGACCGGGCAGACCTTCGGGCCGAATGCGTCCTTCAGGGACTGGAAGGATGCGTAGAAATCCTGGTTCGGATCGTCGATCTTGGTCACAACGAACAGGACGTGCTTGTTGAGCTTCATCGCTTCCTTGAAAGCCTTTCTCGTGCCGACATGCACGCCGGACTTTGCGGAAACGCAGATAATAACGGTGTCGCCCGCGAAAAGACCTTCGTTGGAGGCAGCCGCGAAGTCGAGCAGACCGGGAACATCGAGCAGATTGATCTTGAAATCGCTGTACTCAAAGTTTGCAAGCGAGAGGTTGATAGAAGCCTTGCGCTTAATTTCTTCTGCGTCGTAATCGCACACGGTGTTTCCGTCGGCAGCCTTGCCGATACGGTCGATCACGCCTGCGCGGTAAAGCAATGCTTCCGCGAGCGCAGTCTTGCCGCAGCCGCTCTGACCGGCGAGTGCGATGTTCTTAATGTGTTCGGTGTCTACGTGTTTCAATTCAGATCTCTCCTTACGATACGTATGGCGGGCGCGGTACTGCTTCAATATTTCAGGAGTCAAATGCCGTGCGGCAGATGCTTTGCGTCTCACGCATACGGAAATTATGCATCCATTATACCACATGCAAAAAAATCTTGCAAGCGTTAAATAGATTTTTGGCGTTATCACGGAAACGGGGTGTTAATTTTGTGCAGAATAACAATAAAGATTTCATACTGTGAAAAATGATAGATTGCAAATCAGACAAGAAGGCGGAATTTGCTTGACAGCGTGGGGGGAACGTGATATAATTATGTTAATTTTATATGTCAGGAGGTATGTACTATGCAATTTGAAATAATCGGACAGACCGTTCCGGCGGTGGAGTGTACCCTGATGACCGGAGAATCCATGTTCACGCAGTCCGGCGGCATGATCTGGCAGACGGAGGGCATCAAAATGACCTCCAACGCGCGCGGCGGCTTTGCCAAGAGCATCGGGCGCCTGTTCGCGGGCGAATCCATGTTCATGGCGAACTACACCGCGGAGATGGACAATGTGCGGATCGCATTCGGTTCGACTGTGCCCGGAACGGTGATCCCGGTCAATGTCGGCGACGGCGAGATGATCTGCCAGAAGGGCGCGTTTCTCTGTGCGGAGCAGAGCGTTCAGCTGGATGTGACGCTGACGAAGAAATTCTCGGCGGGACTGTTCGGCGGTGAGGGCTTCGTGCTTCAGAAGCTGTCCGGCAGAGGCATGGCGTTTCTGGAAGTTGACGGCGATATGATCAAGTACAGCCTCCGTCCGGGCGAGGTGCTCAAGGTGGATACCGGAAACGTTGTTGCGTTTACGACGGATGTGAAATATGAGATCGAGACGGTCAAAGGGCTCGGCAATATCCTGTTCGGCGGCGAAGGTCTGTTCCTGACACGCCTGACCGGCCCCGGAAAGGTCATTCTCCAGACGCAGAACTTCAACGAATTCGCCGGAAGGATCGCGCTTCGCATTCCGCGCTCCGGCGGCTGATCTGCGCATCGGGCATTTTCCGACAAAGGGGAGCGGTGAACGCAATGCTTCGTGAGATATTATGTGAAAAGCTGGATCCCCGCAGCGGAGAGATCCTTCCGCCGGAACCGCAGAATGATCCGTACTGGCGGACGGCACTGGAAATTGTCTGGAAGGGCGGGATCCGGTTTGAAGTTGTCGAATCGCTCGTTCGCCGCGGGCTTGGGCATTATGATGTTCTGCGGGACGGGCAGCGGATCTCGCCGGATTATGTGTTTACGAAAACGGACGACGCGCTGTTCCGCATTTTTCAGGGCATGATCGACGACATTGAAGCCGGAAAATACCGGAACAAGAAGACGCTGCGCGAAAAGGTCCGTCTGCTTGCGGAAGAGAAAGGGCTTGTTTCGTATATGAACGATACGAAATGGCGGGAGCTGTTCGGTGCGCTGCGGGAACAGGCGCCGGATGTGCAGATCCTGTACAAAACGCTCTTTGAGGAGAACGCGCCAACGGAATCCGAGCCGTTTTCTGCGGATGAAACGCTTGCCTATGTGCCGTTTGCGGAGATCGAATGGCTGAAAATCGCGCATGTTGTAACGGAATGGGAGCATATCGGGGTATTGGTTCCGCCGGTTGTCCGGACGCAGGACAAAAAGGACACCGTGCTGCGTATTTTGGAACAGTATCATATCCCGTATGCCTATGACGAAGCAGAGCAGGTCTTTGTGATTTACGGATATAAGTAATGCAATAAACAAAAGCGCACCTCCCGCAAGAGGTGCGCTTCGTTTATTATGAGAACTGCTTTTTGATCTCCGCTGCCTTGCCGCAGGAAAGCTTGCCCTCCGGACAGCTGCCCGTGACATAGCAGCTTGGGCCGAAATGACCGAACACCTCCGGACACTGTGCGCGGAGCTGTTTCAGCAGACTGACCGCACAAGCGCGGATCTCCCACTGTGCGCGGTTGCAGGTGCGCAGCTTCATGAAGTGCAGGAGCTCGCGTCCGTTCATCGCGCAGCTGACATCAAGCTGATTGCCTGCCAGCGCGAAATACTGCACCGCTTCACCGGGCAGCCCTGCAGCGATCATTGAACGGACAGTTCTTGCGTTCCGCTGGAATGCGCTCTGATAGACGCTCAGTGCGAGCGGATCTGCCTTGACGGAATCCGGAACCAGGTACGCATTCATCAGCACCGCCTGCGCGATATGCGGCACGAGTACCGTTTGGACTCTGTGGCGCACGAGATGCGTGATCGCGGCAAGCGAGAGATTGTAGATCGAGAACTGCACATGGATGAGCTCCAGCTCTCTGGGGCGCTCCCCGAAAATGGCATCCTCCGGCGCAAACGGTGCATCCGGATCGGGGTTGACCATCCAGTTTGCTTCCAGTGCCTGTTCGATCGCAGCGAGCGGATTTGCCGGCGAAACGGACTCCAGCTCTGTTTCGGCATGTTCTTCATGCAGATTGCAGACCTTCGGGAATTTCTCGTAGGGCTTGAAGCGATCCGGCTGTCTGGATTCCGGCTTGAATTTCTGCGCGAGAATATCCGGCACATGCGGGAAATATGCTCGCAGCTGTTCTTTCAGCGATTCGCCGAGCATGCGGAGCTCCGGATAGAAGCGGCCGCGTCCTGCGGTCATCACGTTGACCATGTAGATCAGCTCGCGTGCATTCATCGTGCAGAGAAAATTGCTGCGGAAACAGTAAGGCAGCAGGAAACGCGCATCCTCCTTCGGGATGCCCATGGTCAGCAGCTTTGCGTAATCGTCGAACAGCGACTGCATGTGCGATGTAAATTCGCCGGTGAGGGCGTCGGGCAGCGGCGGCGTGTAGAATCCGGTCTTGGAATAATCCACGTATCTGCGCGACTGCACGGTATACGAGCCGAGACGGAATTCAATCACGAACTGCTCTGTGAACACGCTCACGCTGTCAAATGCGACGCTGAAAAACTGATGCTCCAGCACGGAAGTATGACCGGAGCTGACCACCTTTTCGATCAGTGATGCATTGTTGTCTCTGGTCTTTGTGCGCTCGTAGATTTCCAGCGCCGTACCCTGCGTGGTGGAGATGCGTCCGCCTGCCGCGACAACGAGGTCGCCCGCGCTGGAGGACGCAATGATTTTAACGGTTGGCTGCTGTTCCATGGTCTTACCCCTTTTGCAAAATAGTCAGGCGGATGCTGATATGAACGTCCGATCCTGCATACAGAATATGAGAAATGCCTGTGATGTATGTGCGGGATCAGCCGCAGTCGTAGTTATAGAGCACTCTGGAGAAATCGAGTGCTTTGAGATTTGCGCGCGGGATGAAGAATGTGCCGGTGCCCAGATCGCCCCAGCAGATGTCCACGCCGTCGCCGTGATAGCTGTCCAGTTCAAAGAGCAGCACGTCGCAGTCGTCGTAGCCGTCCATTTCACGCGGATCGCTCTGCGCAAAGACCGGATAGCCGCCGATCAATGCTTCGGGGTTGTTCTCCTGATCGCCGTTGAAAAGCGGCTCTGCAATTTCCTCGTCCAGATCGAAGAAATCCTCGCAGGGTTCATCCGTATATTTGTTATATACATTCAGGAATGCTTCGCCGAAGCGGAAATCCTGTGCCTTCGGCGCCATCATTTCCGGCTCGGCGGGGACGAGGAAATAAGTTCCGGAGAACGGGAGATCGAGTTCGCCGTCGTACTGCGGGATCTCGTCGGCGGAGAGCAGCTGCGATTCATCCGTGATGATGTTTTCATGGTAGATCACGCGGAAATTCTTTTGATCCGCGAGACCGCTGCTGTAATCAGAGGACATTCCGTAGAGATCGTTTCCGGCGATGAAAAACTGCAGGATGCCCTTTTTCGGGAAATCGGGGATTGCGGGGAGCTTCTCAAAGTTGAGCTGTGCGAGCATCGTGAGCGGCTGACCGTCAAATGTGTTCGCTTTTCCGCGGGGATACTCCATATTCTTCGGGAAATAGGGTGTGCCGCCGACCTTGCTGTCGAACAGTCCCGGTTCGCCCGGCTTGACCGTGAAGCGCACGGCAGGCTGTGCGGGCAGGAATTCCTGCATTTCTTTGAGTACCTTGTCGATGTCCATGAATGATTCCTCCTTCTGGTTTTGGATTTCTTTTATGAAACAGGCGGCTCGCGCTCTGCAAGCCGCCTGCCATAGGATTCATTATGCTCCGCGCTTATTCAACCGGAACAACCCAACCGAACGGATCAGCGATCTTGCCCCACTGGATACCGGTCATGGTATCGTAGATCTTCTGGGAGATCGGTCCGATCTTGTTGTCGTTGATGGTCATGACCTTGTCACCCCACTTCAGGTGGCCGACCGGAGAGATGACAGCAGCCGTGCCGGTGCCGAAGACCTCGTCCAGCTTGCCGTTGTCATATGCATCTGCGATTTCCTGAATGGTGATGCGGCGCTCGGAGACCTTCATGCCCCAGCTCTTTGCGAGCTCCAGCACGGACTTTCTGGTGATGCCCGGCAGGATGGAGCCCTG
>JAFZPL010000153.1 GCA_017550355.1 Oscillospiraceae bacterium
ATGATACAAGATCGCATGAACAGGTCGCAGAGGAAATGCGTGAATACTGCGGAACGCATTTCGACTTTGTGCATGCTTACAAGCCGCTGATCGATTTCCTGAAGGTGTGCAATAAAGGAGACTGACAGACGGCGTTAGGAGGAGTCAAGTGAGTTTTCTCAAGAGCTTCATTCGTAAACTGCTTGGCAGGATGAATTCAGATGATCTGAATCGCTATCTGCAGAAGCATGATGTCACGGTTGGGAAGAAGACTGTCTTTTTTGAAGCGCACAGCTGCTTCATTGATGTGCAGAGACCGTGGATGCTGAGTATCGGCAGCTATTGCAAGATCACGAGAGGAACGATCATCCTGCAGCATGATTACAGCCGTTCTGTCCTGCGCAGGGCGTACGGAGAAGTGCTGGATGTCTGCAAGCAGGCGAAGATCGGCAATAATGTCTTTATCGGAATGAACTCGATCATTCTCATGGGAACGACGATCGGTGACAATGTAATCGTCGGCGCAGGCAGCGTCGTCAGCGGCACGATCCCGTCGAACTGTGTGGTCGCAGGAAATCCGGCGAAGGTCATCCGCACATTGGATGAGCATTATGAGATCATCAAGCGCAGAAACTGTGAACATGCGATCGAGACGGCAGCCGTTTTCATACAGCGTTATCACCGCGATCCGACAATCGAGGAAATGGGTGCATTTTTCCCGCTTTATCTGGAACGAAGCCGTGAAGCGCTGGAAAAGAACCATATCCGCACGGCACTGTCCGGAGATGAGGAGAATGAAGTGGTGGAGGCGTTTTTGAACAGCAAACCGCAGTTTGCCGATTATGATGCATTTCTTCAGGAAGTACACAAGCGCGTATAAATCGGAATTACTGTTATTAGGAGGCTTTTATCGTACATGAAAGTTGTTTTCATTATTCCGATTGATAAATTTACAAAGGGAATGTACCGTTTCATGGAGAAGCATTTCAGCAATCTGGAACGCTTTTTCATTTTTTACGGTAAGGGCGAAAGATTTGAAGTGAATGAAAAAGCGCAGAACTGTTTCTGGATGGAGTCTTACAATGATATCCGGAAGGACAGCAAGGAATATGCGCTTGTTCAGTCCGCCGATCTGATTCTGTACAGCGGTCTGTTTGATACAGTGCATTGCTTCCGTAAATTCGGGATGAAAACCTTGAAAAAGACATATATTCAGTTCTGGGGCGCTGACTTTTATATCCTTGGGGATCATTCCGGATCATTCAAGCATAAATTGTCCAAATGGTACAGAAAGTATGTGATCAGACATGCGGCAGGCGTGATTAACCTGCTCCCGAAAGAGTACGAGGCACTGTGCAAAATCTGTGCTCCAAAAGGAAAGCATTTTATTGCTCCTGTCTGCGGAGACGGTTCCATTCAGCAGCTGATTGCAAATCTTCGTTCAACGCCGAAAAGCAGAGACCCGCTGCGCATCATCGTGGGTAATTCCGCGACAGATACGAACCAGCATCTCGATATGTTTGAGAAGCTGGCAGAATATAAGAATGAAAATATCGAGATCATATGTCCGCTGTCCTACGGCGATTCTGCTTATGCAGAAACTGTGATCCGGACAGGCAGAGAACTGTTCGGAGATAAATTCGTGCCGCTGACAGAGTTCATGGATATTGAGACATATTACGGATATATTGCTCGTTCTGCAATCGCGGTTTTCAACAACAACCGTCAGCAGGCGATGGGCAATATCAATGCGGCTCTCGGTCTTGGCTGCAAGGTCTATATCCGCAGCGATACGGCAATGTGGGATTCCTACTGTGTCACACGGGGATACAAGGTCTACAAGGCAGAGGAGATCGGATCCGTCCCGTTTGCAGAGTTTGCAGACTGTGCGGATGATCCGGAAGAAAATTACAGGATTTATCAGGAGGCGTCCAGTTTGGATAAATACGTCAGGCAGTGGCAGCAGGTGTTTGACTCGATCGAGGGTGCAGAATGAGTTCGACGAATATCACATCAAATTTCGCATGGCGTCTCATGGAGCGTTTTGGCGCGCAGACGGTCACCTTGATTGTCGGCATCAAGCTGCAGCAGCTTCTCGGTCCGGAAGTGTTCGGCACGGTTGCGCTGGTCACGATCTTTACCGCGATCATGCAGGTGTTCGTGGACAGCGGACTCGGAAACGCCCTGATCCAGAAAAAGGATGCGGATGATCTGGATTTTTCCAGCGTGTTCTTTTTCAACATTACAGTGTGTTCCGTGCTGTATGTCATCATGTATTTTTCTGCGCCGCTGATCGCAGCGTTCTATGAAAAACCGGAACTGACAGCGCTTGTCCGCGTGCTGAGTTTGACGCTGCTGATATCCGGCGTCAAGAATGTGCAGCAGGCGTATGTTTCCCGCAATATGCTGTTCAAGAAGTTCTTCTTCTCCACGCTCGGCGGAACCATCGGTGCTGCGGTGCTCGGACTCTGGATGGCATACAACGGGTACGGTGCATGGGCGATCGTCGCACAGAGCCTGTTCAATGCTGCGGTAGACACGACCATCCTGTGGTTTACGGTCAGATGGAGACCGAAAAAGCAGTTTTCGCTTGCCCGTCTCAAGATTCTGTTTTCATTCGGCTGGAAGATGCTGCTTTCAAGCCTGCTTGAAACGATATACAATGAATTGAGACAGCTCATTATCGGCAAGATTTACAGCGACGCGGATCTTGCCCAATACAATGAAGGCAAAAAGGTGCCGAATCTGATCGTCACCAATATCAATACGTCAATTGACAGTGTTCTTCTCCCTGCGATGTCCAGAGAGCAGGACAATGCAGCGGCTGTGAAGAACATGACCAGACGCTCTATCAAGATCAGCACGTATATCATGATGCCGCTGATGGCAGGCCTTGCAGTGTGTGCAGAGCCTCTGGTCAGACTGGTTCTGAAAGAAAAATGGCTGCCCTGCGTGCCGTATCTGCAGATTTTCTGCATCAGCTTCGCGTTTCATCCGATTCACACGGCAAACCTGAATGCGATCAAGGCAATGGGGCGCAGCGACCTGTTCCTGATCCTTGAGATCATAAAAAAGGTCGTTGGCATCACCGCAATCCTGATTTCAATGTGGATCAGCGTGTGGGCAATGGCAGTCAGCGCACTGATCACATCGCTTCTGAGCCAGGTCATCAATGCCTGGCCGAACAGAAAGCTGCTTAATTACAGCTATCTCGAACAGGTGAAGGACATGCTTCCGCAGATCTTTCTGTCTCTGTTCATGGGCGCCGCAGTTTACTGCGTCAAGTTCATCGGCCTGCATGACCTGATCACGCTGCCGATCCAGTTCGTACTCGGCGTACTGATCTATGCTGTCTTTTCAAAGCTGTTCCATATCGACAGCTTTGAGTATCTGTTAACCCAAATCAAGTCGATACTTTCAAAAAGGAAGAAGGAAACGGTAAAATGAAAAAACTGATGATTCTGGGCGGTTCCCGTTACGCACTGCCGGTGATCAAGGCGGCGCATGAGCTTGGCTGCTATGTGATCACGGCGGATTATCTCCCCGATAATATCGCGCACAAGTTTTCCGATGAATACTGCAATGTCAGCATCATCGAGAAGGACGCGGTGCTGGAGGCGGCAAAGCAGCTGCAGATCGACGGCATCATGTCCTTTGCATGCGATCCCGGCGTTGTGACGGCTGCGTATGTTGCGGAAAAGATGGGGCTGCCGTCCTGCGGTTCCTACGAATCCGTGTGCATCCTTCAGAACAAGGGCAGATTCAGAAAGTTCCTGACGGATAACGGCTTCACCGTTCCGGTTGCGAAGGGCTACAACGACATTGAGGAAGCACTCAAGGATGTAGCGCTCTTCAACTGGCCGGTGATCGTGAAACCGACGGATTCCGCCGGCAGCAAGGGTGTCACCCGCGTGGATGATCCCGCAAAGCTGCGTGAGAGCATCGAATATGCGCTGTCCTATTCTCATTGCTCGGAGTTCATCATCGAGGACTTCATCACCCAGAAGGGATGCTCCTCGGATTCCGACAGCTTCTCTGTGAACGGCGAGCTGAAATTCGTTTCCTTCGACCGCCAGATGTTTGATAAAAACGCACAGAATCCCTATACACCGGCTGCATACTGCTGGCCGGCATCCATCTCGGATGATCACCAGAAGGAGCTTGCTTCGGAGATCCAGCGTCTGCTGAAGCTGCTCGGTATGAAAACATCCGTCTATAACATTGAGACCAGAGAGAGCACCAACGGCAAGGCATATATCATGGAATGCTCTCCGAGAGGCGGCGGCAACCGACTGTCTGAAATGCTCCGGTATGCGACCGGCGTGGATCTGGTCAAGAATGCAGTGCGTGCGGCGATCGGCGAGCCTGTGACCGATGTGGAGCAGAAGCCCTATGTCGGTTCCTGGGCAGAAGTCGTGCTGCACAGCGATAAGCCCGGCACATTCAAGCGCCTTGAGATCGCAGAATCGCTCCGCGGAAATGTTGTCGAGGAGGATCTCTGGATCAAGGAAGGAACCGCAGTCGGCGGTTTCACGGCTGCAAACGAAGCGATCGGCACGCTTGTTCTCCGGTTTGATACGCAGGAGGAGATGCTTGCACAGATGGACCGCATGAGCGAGCTGGTTCATGTGATTACTGAATAATAAGAAAGACGGAGAAAAGCGCATGAAGAAATTACTGGTACTTGCAGGAAAACCGATCGGCTCCTGTGAAATTGTGACCTACGCCAAAAAGCAGGGCGCATATGTCATCGTGACGGACTATCTGCCGAAGGAAATGTCTGCTGCAAAACGTCTGGCAGATGAGTGCTGGGATGTAAGCACTGCCGACACAGAAAAGCTGGTGCAGCTGGTCAAGGAGCACCATGTCGACGGCATCTATACGGGTGTCCATGAGTTCAATATCCGCAAAATGATCGAGGTCTGCACGGAAGCCGGTCTGCCCTGCTTCTGCACGCTGGATCAGTGGGATATGCTCTGTGACAAGCGCAGCTTCAAGGAGCTTTGCCGGAAATTCGATATTCCGGTCGCGGCGGAGTACACTGTGAACAAGCCGGAGGACATTGACGCAATCGGCGCGGACAAATACCCGCTGATCATC
Organism: Oscillospiraceae bacterium; assembly: GCA_017550355.1. Taxonomy (GTDB): domain Bacteria; phylum Bacillota; class Clostridia; order Oscillospirales; family Ruminococcaceae; genus Firm-04. The sequence continues at coordinate 5,080 of JAFZPL010000153.1, forward strand.
AAGCCGGCTGACGGCAGCGGCAGCAGAGGCTTTTCCATTTGCCGTTCTGCGGAGGATCTCCATCAGGCATACGCTAAGGCCGTGGAATTCTCGGAAAACGGTTCTGTGCTGGTGGAAAAGATGATGGACTATCATAAAAGTGCGATCATCAATTATACGCTGGTCAACGGCAAGGCGTATTTCTCCGGCATTTCCGACAAGCTCTCCGAGAAGGTATTCGAGGACGGCGCACCGATCATGGCAGCGCAGTTCTACCCGTCGCTCTATGAGGCGGAGTACCTGAAAACGCTCGACAGAAAAGCAAAGGATATGTTTGAGAAGAGCGGTCTGAAAAACGGTGTCATCTGGATCGAGGCATTCTGCGACCGCGGCGCATTCACTTTCAACGAGATGGGCTTCCGCTTCGGCGGTTCGCTGACCTATCTGCCGGTGCAGCATTTCTTCGGCGTGGATCAGCTTGCGCTGCAGATCGAATATGCGCTGAACGGCTCGAACGCAGCGCCGCAGATCTCCGAAGAAAAGTGCAGCAATGATGTGTACTGCATTCTGCCTGTGCATGTCAAGCCCGGCGTGATCGCAAAGGTCGAGGGACTGGATATTCTGAAGCAGCAGGAACAGCTGGTGAATATCGTGCCGGTTCACTTTGTCGGCGACAAGATCGAAAACTGGGGTTCGGCGCAGCAGGTGTTCTCCTACATCCATTTCAAGGGCGAGAGCAGAGAACAGCTGGATCAGTTCGCACATTTCATCATGGATACGCTGAAGGTTTACAGCGATCAGGGAGAACAGATGCTTTTCAATTTGTACTGTAAATAACCGGAAAAGGAGAAATGTATGAATTATCAAAGAGATATTTGTGTGCTGACACAGAAGGATCTGATCGATGCAGGCTGCTTTGATTTTTCTGCGGCGATCGCAGTGGCAGAGAAAACACTGGCGGATTACGCACAGGGAAAGATCATTTTTCCGGATAAGGTCTCTGTGATCTTCGACGAAGCAACGCAGGACCGGATTAATTGCCTTCCTGCCGGCCTGATCGACGAGAAGATCTACGGCATGAAGTGGGTGTCGGTGTTCCCGCAGAACCCCTACACCAAGCAGATCCCGAATCTGAGCGCAGTCATTCTCCTTTCAGAACTCGAAAACGGCTATCCGGTCGCATTCATGGAGGGCACGCTTTGCTCAAACATGAGAACGGCTGCGATGAGCGCCGTTGCGGCAAAGCATCTTGCCGTTCCCGCACCGAAGACGATCGGTTTCATCGGATCGGGCGAGCAGGCAAAGTCGCATTTCCTTGCAATGAAGAATGTGTTCCCGTCCATCACAACCTGTAAGATCTCCGCGAATAATGAGATGAGCGAGGAACTGTTTATCACGCAGATGCGTAAATTTCACCCTGATGTGACCTTTACGGCATGCCATGAAGCCTACAAGGATGCCATTACCGATGCAGATATCATCGTCACGGCAATCAGCGGACAGGAACCGATCCTGAAAGCGGAATGGATCAAGGACGGTGCGTTTTATTCGCATGTCGGCGGTCTGGAGGACGAGTTTGCGGTGGCGCAGAAGGCATCCAAGATCGTCTGCGACGACTGGCATGTGGTAAAGCACCGCACACAGACCATCAGCCGGATGTACAAGCAGGGTATCCTGCATGATGAAGATATCCACGCAAATCTTTACGAGATCGTGACCGGTGCAAAATGCGGCCGCGAAAATGACAGCGAGTTTATTTACTATAACGGCGTCGGCATGTCTTATGTGGATGTTGCGCTTGCTAACTGGATGTTCCGGAAAGCATCCGCGCAGGGACTCGGTCAGAAGATCACAATGCTGGATCAGTCGATGTTTGACGCTGTGTGAGGTGAGAAAATGAGCAATATTCTGGTTACCCGTTCCTCCATGCCCGGCTATGAGGAATACTGTGAGGAGATCAAAGGTCTGTGGGAGAGCCACTGGCTGACGAACATGGGTGTCAAGCACAAGCAGCTGCAGGCTGAACTCCAGACGTTTCTGGACGTGCCGCATGTCGTGCTTTACACAAACGGCCATCTGGCGCTGGAAAACGTGCTTGCCGCGATGAATCTGCCGAAGGGCGGCGAGGTCATCACGAGCCCGTTCACGTTTGCTTCGACGACACACGCGATCGTCAGAAACGGTCTGCAGCCGGTATTCTGCGATATCAATAAGCAGGATTACACGATCGACGTCAGCAAGATCGAAAGCCTCATCACGGACAAGACCTGTGCGATCGTTCCGGTGCATGTGTACGGCAATGTATGTAATATTGAGGAGATCGACCGGATTGCCAAGAAATACGGACTGAGAGTCATTTACGATGCAGCGCACGCATTCGGCGTTACCTACAAGGGTGTCAGCACGGCATGCTTCGGTGATGCTTCGATGTTCAGCTTCCACGCAACAAAGGTCTTCAACACGATTGAGGGCGGTGCGGTCTGTTTTTCGGATGACAGTCTCGTGCAGACGCTCAACGACATGAAGAATTTCGGCATCAGAGGTCCGGAGACAGTGGAATTTGTCGGCGGCAACGCAAAGATGAATGAATTTCAGGCGGCAATGGGCATCTGCAATCTGCGCCATCTGGATGAGGAGATCGCAAAGCGCAAGGCGATCGTGGAGCATTACCGCGCACGGCTCTCCGGCAATGAGGGCATTATCCTCTGCCAGGCACAGCCGGATGTCAAGACGAATTATGCATATTTCCCTGTCGTGTTTGAGCCGTCACTGTTCGGCGCAACACGGAACGAAGTGTTCGACCGTCTGGCGGAAAACGGCATCGGCGCGAGAAAATATTTCTACCCGCTGACGAATACATTCGACTGCTTCCACGGCGCATATGATGTGAATCAGACGCCGGTCGCACTGCATATCAGCAAGCGCGTTCTCACGCTGCCGCTTTATGCAGATCTGAGCAGTGCGGATGTCGACAGGATCTGTGATGTGATCCTAAACTGCAGAAAATAAGGATGGATCCGGTCAGGATCAGAGGATCTGCTACTCTGAACAGCCCAGCGGAAAAGCTGGATATGAAATCATAACCGGAGGTATAATTATGACGATCATTGTTACAGGCGGCGCCGGATTCATCGGCTCAAACTTCGTGTTCCACATGCTGAACACCTATCCGGATTACAGAATCATCTGTCTGGATAAGCTCACCTATGCAGGCAATCTCTCCACGCTTGCACCGGTGATGAACAACAAGAACTTCCGCTTTGTGAAGCTCGATATCTGCGACCGCGAGGGCGTTTACAAGCTGTTTGAGGAAGAGAAGCCGGATATCGTCGTCAACTTTGCCGCGGAATCTCACGTTGACCGTTCGATCGAGAACCCGGAGATCTTCCTCCAGACCAATATCCTCGGCACACAGGTGCTGATGGATGCATGCAGAAAGTACGGCATCCAGAGATATCATCAGGTCTCGACCGACGAGGTCTACGGCGATCTGCCGCTTGACCGTCCTGACCTGTTCTTCACGGAGACCACCCCGATCCACACCTCTTCTCCGTATTCTTCCTCCAAGGCAGGCGCGGATCTGCTTGTCATGGCATACCACAGAACCTACGGTCTGCCTGTCACCATTTCCCGCTGCTCGAATAACTACGGCCCGTATCACTTCCCGGAGAAGCTGATCCCGCTGATGATCGCAAATGCACTGGCAGACAAGCCGCTGCCGGTCTACGGCGAAGGTCTGAATGTCCGCGACTGGCTCTATGTGGAAGACCACTGCCGCGCAATTGACCTGATCATCCACAAGGGCAAGGTCGGCGAGGTCTATAATGTCGGCGGCCATAACGAAATGAAGAACATCGACATTGTGAAGCTGATCTGCAAGGAACTCGGCAAGCCGGAATCGCTCATCAAGCATGTGGAAG
>JAFZPL010000154.1 GCA_017550355.1 Oscillospiraceae bacterium
GCAGGATATCCGCGGCAGCATTGCACATGCAACCATGCTCGGTGACTGCGGCATCATCCCGAAGGCGGATGCGGACAAGATCATCGACGGGCTGAAAGGCATCCTCGCCGATCTCGATTCCGGTGCGCTGCTGATGGATCCGACCGCAGAGGATATTCATATGTTCGTTGAGGCGGAGCTGACCAAGCGCATCGGCGATGCGGGCAAGCGGCTCCATACCGCACGCTCCCGCAACGATCAGGTTGCGCTCGACGTCCGGCTCTATCTGCGGGACGAAATCGCGGAAATCCGTGCGCTCGTGCAAAAGCTGACCGGTACGCTGATTTCCCTTGCAGAGCAGCACACCGAAACGATTATGCCGGGCTATACCCATCTTCAACGCGCACAGCCGGTCACGCTGGCACATCATCTGATGGCGTATGTCTGGATGCTCCTGCGCGATGACAGCCGTCTGGCAGACACCGCAAAGCGCATGAACTTCTGCCCGCTGGGTGCAGGCGCACTCGCCGGTACAACCTATCCCATCAACAGAAAGCAGACCGCTTCCCTGCTCGGCTTCACCGCACCGGTGCAGAATTCGCTCGATGCCGTTTCCGACCGCGATTCCTGCGTCGAGCTTGCAAATGCGCTCTCGCTGCTGATGGTGCATCTTTCCAGATTCTCCGAGGAAATCATTCTCTGGTGCTCGTGGGAATTCAAGTTTATCGAGCTGGACGATGCCTATGCAACAGGCTCTTCCATCATGCCGCAGAAAAAGAATCCGGACGTCACGGAGCTCATCCGCGGCAAGACCGGCAGAGTGATCGGCGATCTGACTACTTTGCTCACGATGCTGAAAGGCATCCCGCTTGCATATAATAAGGATATGCAGGAGGATAAGGAAGCCATTTTCGATGCGATTGACCAGGCAAAGCTTTGCCTGAAGACATTCGATCCCATGCTTGCGACCATGCGCGTCATCAAGGAGAATATGCGCGCAGCAGCAGCAAAGGGCTTCATCAACGCGACCGACTGTGCGGATTATCTCGTCAAGAAGGGCAGACCGTTCCGCGATGCCTACAAGATTACCGGCACGCTCGTTGCAAGATGCATTGCAGAGGGACTGACGCTCGAAACGCTCCCGATCGAATCCTATAAGGAAGCATGTGCGGATTTTGATACCGATGTCTACGACGCGATCTCGCTGGAGACCTGCCTGAAGGGACGCATTTCCGAGGGCGGCCCGTCTCCGGATGCCGTAAAGGAACAGATCGCACAGGCGAAAGCCACGCTGGAGGCTTCCAAAGCATGAAGCACCGCATCAAATACACAATCCTTGCAAGCGTCGTCGGATTTTTCATCTGGTTAGCGGGAGAGCTTCTGCTGATGTTCAAGTTCCCGGAATCCAGCCTGATGACCGCAAGGCTCTGGGCAATTTTCGTGTTCGCCGGCACATGCACATGGACCTGTGTGCATTTCCACCGTGCCGAAAAGAAAAAACGTGAGGATGAAGAAAATGAAAACTACAAAGGTGTATATTGACGGACAGGCAGGCACCACCGGACTGAAGCTCTTCGACCGCATCAAGGGGCGCGAGGACGTGGAGCTCCTGACCATTGATCCTGCAAAGCACCGCGACAATGCAGAGCGTGCGCGTCTCATCAACGCATCCGACGTGACCTTCCTCTGCCTGCCGGATGCCGCATCCATCGAAGCCGTTTCGTTCGTGGAGAATCCGGACGTGCGTATCATCGACGCTTCGACGGCGCACCGCACCAATCCCGACTGGGCATACGGCTTCCCGGAGCTTTCCAAGGCGCACCGTGAGCGCATCCTCACAGCAAAGCGTGTCGCCGTTCCCGGCTGCTATGCTTCCGGCTTTGCTTCGCTCGTCTATCCGATGATCGCAAGCGGCATGATGCCGAAGGATTACCCCGTCACCTGCCACGCCGTCTCCGGATACAGCGGCGCGGGCAAGGCTGCGATCGCCGTTTATGAATCTGCTGACCGTCCCGCGGAATACGATTCTCCGCGGCAGTATGCACTCCCGCAGAAGCACAAGCATCTGCCGGAAATGCAGAAGGTCTCCGGGCTCGAATTTGCCCCGATGTTCAATCCGCTGGTCTGCGATTATTACGCAGGCATGGTGGTTTCCGTCCCGCTGCACCGCCGTCTGCTGAACGGCAAGCCCTCTCTGGAGGAAGTCCACGCGATGTTCAAGGAGCACTACGCCGGGCAGCAGTTCGTCAAGGTACGTGAGATCTGCGGAACGGATGTCCTCGAAAACGGCTTCCTGCCGGCAAACACGCTCGCAGGAACGAATCTGCTTGAAGTGTTCGTCTGCGGCAATGAGGAACAGATCCTGCTCGCCGCACGCCTTGACAATCTCGGCAAGGGCGCATCCGGCGCGGCACTCCAGTGCTTCAACCTCATGACCGGCGCACCGGAGGAAACCGGACTGGTCTGATGAAAGGCATTCTCTGCGGCATTGCAGTCATGGCGTTCGGCGTCATGACGATCCGGCTCGGACGAAACGATATGCCGGATCTGCCGTTCTGGCATTTTTCTGACGAAAAAAGCCGGAAAGCACTTTGTACAGTCTTTGGAGTATTGTGCATCTTCATCGGATTCTGCGCAATGTTCCTGTATGATAAACAATAACAGAGGTTAATGATATGAAAAAACAGAGCTTTACGGATTATCCGTTTATTGAGGGCGGTGTCTGTGCGGCGCAGGGCTTCAAAGCAAACGGCGTCTGCTGCGGTCTGAAGCATCAGGCACTCCCAGGCGATGGCATCTCCGAACAGAATCTTGCAGCAAACGGCATTGATGTGGATATCCCGGAGGAATCCGCACCGAAGAAGAAAAACGATCTCGCGATGATCGTCTCCGACTGCGACTGTGCAGCGGCTGCGGTCTATACGCAGAACAAGGTCAAGGGCGCACCGATTCTCGTGACGAAAGCCCACCTTGCAGACGGCCGCGCTCGCGCTGTCATCGTCAACTCTGTCAACGCCAACACCTGCAACGCGGACGGCGAGGAAAAAGCCAACGCAATGGCGAAGCTGACCGCAGAAGCACTCGGCATCCCGGAGAATGACGTGATCGTCGCATCGACCGGCGTCATCGGTCAGGTGCTCCCGATCGAGCCGATCGCAAAGGGCATTCCCGTCCTTATGACCGGTCTGTCCGACAAGGGCAACACCGAAGCCCTCCACGCGATCATGACCACCGACACCCGCGAAAAGGAAGTTGCTGTCTCGTTCCAGCTCGGCAATAAGACCGTAAAGCTGGGCGGCATGCTCAAGGGCAGCGGCATGATCCACCCGAACATGGCAACGACGCTCTCCTTCATCACCACCGACTGTGCCATCTCTCCGGCGATGCTTCAGCAGGCACTCTCCGATGTGGTGCGCGTCACGCTGAACCGTGTCTCCGTTGACGGCGACCAGTCTACCAACGATATGTGCTGCGTGCTCGCAAACGGCATGGCAGGCAACCACGAGATCAAGGACGAAAACGGCGATTATGCCGTCTTCCGCGGCGCACTGTACGCAGTTCTCCTCAATCTTGCGAGAATGTGTGCGGCTGACGGCGAGGGTGCAACGAAGCTCGTCGAATGCACCGTCACCGATGCACCGGATGAGCAGACCGCTGAAACCGTTGCAAAGAGCGTCATCGAATCGAGCCTGTTCAAGGCAGCAATGTTCGGCGCAGACGCCAACTGGGGCAGAATTGCCTGCGCAGTCGGTTATGCGGATGCCGATTTCGACATCACGAAGATCGACGTCGACCTCGGCTCCGTCAAGGGACGCATCGCCGTGGCGAGAGCCGGCTTCGGTGTCCCGTTCTCCGAGGAAAAGGCAAAGGAGATCCTGCTGGAAGACGAGATCCAGGTGCTCATCTCCCTGCACGCCGGCGATGCTGCCGCAACTGCATGGGGCTGCGACCTGACCTATGAATATGTGAAGATCAACGGCGATTACAGAAGCTGAAAGGCATGGAAAAGAACATGGAAAATATTGAATTTACCGAGAGCATTTCTACAAAAATCCGCTCGCAGGTGCTGATCGACGCGCTGCCCTATATCCAGCGCTACAACAACAAAATCCTCGTTGTGAAATACGGCGGCAACGCCATGACCAACGAACAGCTCAAGGAAGCTGTCATGAGCGATATCGTGCTGCTTTCGCTGGTCGGCATCCGCGTGGTGCTCGTCCACGGCGGCGGCCCGGAGATCAGTGATATGCTCGGCAGACTCAACATCGAGAGCAAATTCATCGGCGGTCTGCGCTACACCGATGCAGAAACAGCAGATGTTGTCCGCATGGTGCTCGCGGGCAAGGTGAACAAAGAGCTCGTTTCGCATCTGACCAGACATTCCGGCCACGCGATCGGCCTCTCCGGCATCGACGGCGCACTGCTTCAGGCTCGCAAGAAGGATTCCAAGCCGGATCTCGGACTCGTCGGTGAAATCACCGCGGTCAACACCAAGCCGATCCTCATGGCACTCGAAAACGGCTATGTGCCGGTCATCGCAACAGTCGCATGCGGCCCGGACGGTCAGGTCTACAACGTGAATGCGGATACTGCCGCAGCTGCCATCGCAACGGCACTCGGCGCGGAGAACCTCATTCTCATGACTGATATTGCCGGTCTTCTGCGCGATAAGGATGATCCCTCCACGCTCATTCCGTCCGTCAGCATCAGCGAGGTGCAGAACCTCAAGCGTCAGGGCGTCATTTCCGGCGGCATGATCCCGAAGATCGACTGCTGCGTGGAAGCGATCCGCCGCGGCGTGAAGAAGGCTGTCATAATTGACGGCAGAGTCCCGCACTCCATTCTTGTTGAAATCTGCAGCAATGAAGGTGTCGGCACGCAGTTCCTCAGTGTGTATTAATAATATTATTTATCATATTCATAATTTCATCTTGATTTTACTTTGATAATATGATATAATAGAAAAGGAGAACCCTATGAATACGATTCAGGCAACCGATCAGTACATGATGAACGCATTCGGGCGCATCCCGCTGGTCGAAGCAGCAGGTCACAACTGCACCTGCACCGACGAAAACGGCAAGACCTACATTGATTTCGGCAGCGGCATCGGCTGCAATGTGCTCGGCTGGTGCAACGACAAATGGGTGGATGCAGTCTGCGCACAGGTGAAGAGCCTGCAGCACGCCTGCAATTATTATTACACCCAGCCGCAGGCACAGCTTGCGGAATCTCTTGCAAAAATTACCGGATTTAGCAAAATGTTTTTCGGCAATTCCGGTGCAGAAGCAAATGAATGTGCGATCAAGGTCGCAAGAAAATATTCGTCCGACCGCTACGGCAAAAACCGCGGAACCATCGTTTCGCTGGTCAATTCCTTCCACGGCAGAACCCTCGCAACACTTGCCGCAACCGGTCAGGATGTGTTCCATCAGTATTTTTACCCGTTCCCGTCCGGTCATGTCTTTGCAAAGGCAAATGACCTTGACGATCTGAAGTCGAAGCTGGACGGCACTGTCTGCGGCATCATGCTCGAAGTGATCCAGGGCGAAGGCGGCGTCTGCGCACTGGATAAGGAATATGTGCAGGCAGTCAAAGAGATCTGCGACAATGAGGATATCATCCTCATCATCGACGAAGTGCAGACCGGCTGCGGCAGAACCGGCACATTCCTCGCACAGGAACAGTTCGGGATCCGCGCCAACGTCACCACGCTTGCAAAGGCGATCGGCGGCGGTCTGCCCATCGGCATCTGTCTCGCAGACGAAAAAACAGCGGGTGTCATCACCCCCGGCACACACGGCTCCACATTCGGCGGCAATCCTGTCGTCTGTGCGGGTGCAAATGCCGTCATTGAGCAGATCACCGCAGAGGGCTTCCTCGACTCCGTAAAGGAGAAGGCGGCATATCTCCGCGGCGAACTCGAAAAGATCCCGGAAATCACAGGGCTGACCGGCATCGGCATGATGATCGGCATGACTCTGAAAACGAAAAACGCACACGACGTCATGGTCGCTGCAAACGATGCCGGTCTGCTGGTACTGACCGCAAAAGAAAAGCTGCGTTTGCTGCCGCCTCTGACCATCACGAAAGAAGAGATGGATGCAGGTCTTGCCATTCTGCGGAAGGTACTGAGCTGACCATATATCACAACATTTTTGAAGGGAGGGACTGTCATGCTCGAACTAAATATTGTTCCGGTACGAAAGCAATATCAGGTGGAAGACAAAAAACAGCGAGTCATTTACACGATCAAACGAAAATGGGGAAAATACGCAATTTCAGATGCAAACGGCTACGAACTCTATGTGCTGGCAGACCCGAAAGACAGCTACGAACCTGAGTTTTCCATTCTGCTTAACAACAAGCGAAAGGGCTCTGTCCGATGCGTTTCCAAATTTGTTCACCCGAAGCTGGTTCTGAAAACAGACGATATCAAGCTGAATCTGATCACAGAAGACCACATGCATTACACCTTCACCAATGAAAACAATGAGGAACGCGGCAGTTTCGTCGTCGTTCCCGTCAGCAATGGGTTCCGCTTTGAACTCCAGATCGAACAGGTCGATTTTGATGACTATATTCCGCTGGTGCCGCTCGCCGCTATTCAGGCGATCGCCCCGATCTCATGAAAGGATGAATCCCAGTGAAGCATTTACTGAAACTTCTTGATCTGACTGAAGAAGAGATCATTGATCTGCTGAACCTCGCAGATCAGCTCAAATACGAACGCAAGCACAATATCCCGCACCCGCGCCTTGCCGGAAAAACACTCGGCATGATCTTCCAGAAGGCTTCCACCAGAACCCGCGTCTCCTTTGAGACCGGCATGGTGCAGCTGGGCGGCTATCCGCTGTTCCTGTCTTCCCACGATCTGCAGATCGGCCGCGGCGAGCCCGTGCAGGATACCGCAAGAGTGCTCTCCCGCTATCTGGACGGCATCATGATCCGCACCTTCGCACAGAAGGAGGTCGAGGATCTGGCAAACTACGGCACCGTTCCGATCATCAACGGTCTGACCGATTTTTGCCACCCCTGCCAGGTGCTCGCCGATCTCATGACGATCCGCGAATACAAAGGCAGCTTCAACGGCCTGAAGATGTGCTACATCGGCGACGGCAACAATATGGCGAACTCCCTGATCGTCGGCGGTCTCAAGGTCGGCATGAAAGTCTCGGTCGCATGCCCGAAGGATTATCAGCCGGACGCACAGGTGCTTGATTTTGCAAACAAGAACGGCGGCTTTACGATCACTGATTCCCCGGTTGAAGCAGCAGTCGATGCAGACGTGATCTTCACGGATGTCTGGGCTTCGATGGGACAGGAGGGCGAAGCTGAAAAGCGCCGCATCGCATTCAACGGCTACCAGGTGAACGACGATGTGCTCGGCGCAGCCCATGCGGAATGCATGGTGCAGCACTGCCTCCCCGCACACCGCGGTGAGGAGATCACCGAAAAAGTGTTTGAAGCACATGCAAACGAGATCTTCGATGAAGCGGAGAACCGTCTGCATGCGCAGAAAGCGGTACTCGTCAAAGTGATGGGTTCGCAGAATTAAAAAAGAATCAGGAGGAACTATTATGGCAGGCTTTTTTGAAAATCTCACCCAAAGCGTTTCCAAGGCAGCAAAACAGGCTTCGGACAGTGCAAAGACACTTGCGGACAAGAGCCGCGTGAAGAAGAATATTGCGGAGATTGAGAACGAGATTCGCAACAGATTCCGCGATATCGGCGAAAAGTTCTTCAACGAGAACCCGAATCCGTCTCCGGAATACGAAGAGCTTTTCAAGTCCATCGGCGATCTGAGAGCACAGCTCGCAGAGAAGGAGAAGGAACTCCGCGCACTCGAAGGCACGACCGTCTGCCCGAAATGCGGCAAGACCGTTCCGCTGGACGTGAAGTTCTGTTCCTTCTGCGGCGAAACCATGCCGGCAGTTGCTTCTGCTGAGCCGGCTGCACCGGCACAGAATCTCTGCCCGGTCTGCGGCGCTGCACTCGCAGGCGATGCAGCATTCTGCGCATCCTGCGGCAACCGCGTCACCCCGGCTGCACCCGCACCGGCAGCACCCGCTGCACCGGAAGCACCGGCACAGGTCTTCTGCCCGAACTGCGGCGAGGTTCTCGGTCCGGACGCAACCTTCTGCCCGTCCTGCGGCAACAAGGCTCCCGGCATTGACTGATCACCGTGATACAACCGCCATTCTGGTGTGTGCGGGAAACGCCACCAGAATGGGCGGTATTCACAAAATCCTGCATCCGCTCGGCAACTCCAGCGTGCTGGAGACCGTACTCGCAAAATTTGCAGCGGCAAACAGCATTCTGAGCACAGTCATCGTATGCAGGGAACAGGATCAACCAGAATTTGAGCAGGCAGTCCGGCAAATGAACGGGCTGCCGTTTCCCGTTACAATCACCCCCGGCGGCGCCACCCGACAGGAAAGCGTCATGCACGGCGTTTCAGCAGCGCCGACAGACTGCGCCTATATCGCCATCCATGACGGCGCAAGGCCGCTGATCTCCCCTGCCGATATCGAAACGGTCATTGCGGCAGCGCGTGAGACCGGTGCGGCAACACTCGGCGTTCCTGTCAAAGACACCATCAAAACCGTCGAAAACGGCATCATCCCCGACACGCCGGAACGTGCAAAGCTCTGGCACACGCAGACGCCGCAGGTGTTTCGGCGCGATCTCTACGAAAAGGCGATGGCTTTTGCGGCGCAGCAGGGCAAGGACTACACCGACGACTGTCAGCTTGTTGAAGCGATCGGACAGCCCGTGACCATGACGGCCGGCAGTTACCGGAACATCAAGCTGACCACGCCGGAGGATTTTCTGGTCGCAGAGGCATTTCTCCGCGCTGAAGACTGAAAAGGAGGCTTTCCCGTGTTTGATTTCCCGTTCCGCATCGGCCACGGCTATGATGTCCACCGCCTGACCGAGAACAGAAAGCTCATCATCGGCGGCGTTGAGATCCCGCATACGCTCGGTCTGCTCGGCCATTCTGATGCCGATGTGCTCACACACGCAATCATGGACGCCATGCTCGGCGCACTTGCGCTCGGCGATATCGGCAAGCATTTCCCTGACACGGACGATCGCTTTGCCGGTGCGGATTCCATTGAACTGCTGAAATATGTCAATGCGCTGATCCATGAGCACGGCTGGCAGATCGGCAATATCGACGCGACCGTTCTCGCGCAGAAGCCGAAGCTCGCCCCGTATATCACCGAGATGCGGAAGCAGATCGCAGAGGCGGTCGGCTGTGAGATCGGTCAGGTCAGCATCAAGGCGACCACCGAAGAAAAGCTCGGCTTTACCGGCAAAGAAGAAGGCATCGCGGCGCACAGTGTTGTGCTGCTCGCAAAACTGCCGGAACGCGGCGGCAAGGTCATGCCGCTGTAATACATGCAAAACGCGCTGACAGATTTCCGTCAGCGCGTTCCGTTTCACCCAAGCGCCTTGCTCACATTCATGATAAGCCGAAAACCGGAAAACTTCTTTTCCCTGTCTTGCTTTTTCTTGTTTTTTATGCTATAATATTAGTACGATTTTGCAGCCCGTTTTTTCTGACGGAGGTATCTATGGAACAGCGCGATTTCAAGCTCCATGCACCCTATCAGCCCGCCGGCGACCAGCCGGAAGCGATCCGTGAACTGGTGGAAGGCTTTGAATCAGGAAAATCCGAACAGGTCTTGCTGGGCGTGACCGGATCCGGCAAGACCTTTACTATGGCAAACGTGATCGCGGCGCGGAATAAGCCCACGCTCGTGCTCGCACACAACAAAATCCTGGCGGCGCAGCTCTGCTCCGAATTCAAGGAGTTTTTCCCCGAAAACGCCGTCGAATATTTTGTTTCATATTATGATTATTACCAGCCGGAGGCATATATCCCCAGCACCGACAGCTATATCGAAAAAGACTCCGCGATCAACAATGAGATCGACCGCCTGCGCCACTCTGCAACGATGGCGCTTGCGGAGCGCAGTGATGTCATCATCGTTTCGTCGGTCTCCTGCATCTATTCGCTCGGTTCACCGGAGGATTACCGCAAAATGTGCGTCTCGCTCCGCCCCGGCATGGAGATCAGCCGCGAAGATCTGATGGAGTCGCTCGTTCGCATCCAGTTTCAGCGAAACGATCTAGCGCTCGACCGCGGCAGATTCCGCGTTCACGGCGATGTGATCGACATCTGCCCCGCAAACACCTTTGAAAATGTCATCCGCGTTGAATTTTTCGGCGACGAGATCGACCGCATCACGGAGGTCGCACTGCTGACCGGCGAACTGATCGCGGTGCTCCGGCACGCCTTCATCTTCCCGGCGACGCATTATGTGGTGTCGGGCGATCAGCTGGAGGATGCGATTGCTGAGCTTGAAGATGAACTTGCGGAACGCGTCGCATTCTTCCAGAACAGCGGCAGACCGCTCGAAGCAGAGCGCATTGCACAGCGCACCCATTACGATATCGAAATGCTGCGCGAGATCGGCATGTGCAGCGGCGTTGAAAATTATTCCCGCGTCCTGGCAAGGCGTGAACCCGGCTCACGGCCCTGCACGCTGCTCGACCACTTCCCCGAAGATTTCCTGCTGATCGTCGATGAATCGCATGTCACGCTGCCGCAGGTCGGCGCAATGTATGCCGGCGACCGCGCACGCAAGGAAACGCTCGTCGAATACGGCTTCCGGCTGCCGAGTGCTTTCGATAACCGCCCGCTGAAATTTGACGAATTCATCACGAAAATTCACGAAGCGATGTATGTCAGCGCAACGCCCGGCAAGATCGAAAAGGAACGCGCCGCACAAACCGTCGAACAGGTCATCCGCCCGACAGGACTTGTGGATCCCGTTGTCACGGTGCGGCCGGTCAGCGGACAGATCGAAGATCTGCTCTCGGAGATCCATAAGCGCACGGAGGTCAACGAGCGCGTGCTCATCACGACGCTCACCAAGAAAATGGCAGAGGATCTGACCGCATTTCTCGGCGATATGGGCGTCCGCGTCCGCTATATGCATCATGATATCGACACCGTGGAGCGCATGGAGATCATCCGGGATCTGCGGCTCGGCGAATTCGATGTGCTCGTCGGCATCAACCTGCTGCGCGAGGGTCTCGACCTGCCGGAGGTTTCGCTCGTGGCGATCCTTGACGCGGACAAGGAAGGATTTCTCCGCTCGGAAACGTCGCTCATCCAGACGATCGGCCGTGCTGCACGAAATGCACACGGCGAAGTCATCCTCTATGCGGATGAGGTGACGGGCAGCATGGAACGCGCCCTCCGCGAAACAGAACGCCGCCGCGCAAAGCAGATCGCCTACAACGAGGAACACGGCATTGTGCCGAAGACAGTCATCAAGGATATCCGCGCTGTTCTGGAGATCTCCTCTAAGGAAAAGACGCAGCGCAAGGTCAGCAACAAGAAGATGAACAAGCAGGAGCGTGACGCGCTCATTGCAGAGCTGACTGCGCAGATGAAAGAAGCCGCGAAACTGCTGGAATTTGAACATGCCGCATTCCTGCGCGACAAGATCAAGGAACTGAAAGGCGAATGAGAAGGGGGCAATTGCTGTGAACGCACTGATCATCAATTGCAGCCCCGTCCGGACAGGTGCCACTGCGGAGATCGTCCGGATCATATCAGAAGCGCTGTCCGAACGGTTTCAGACAAAAAGCATCTGCATCGCCGATTTTGATTTTGCATTCTGTACCGGCTGCCGTTCCTGCCATCGGACGGCAGAATGTGTCCTGCATGATGATGTTCCCGTGATCATGCAGGAATTTGACCGCGCAGATCTGATCGTGTCCGTTTCCCCCTCCTACTGGGCGGATATCCCCGGACAGTTCAAGGCTTTCATTGACCGCTGCACCCCGTGGAGCAATACCCACGAGCCGCATTTATCGCTCCGCAGCGGGAAAAAGGGCTGTACCGTCGCACTCCGCACGGGGCAGAATCCGCAGGAATGTGAGCGGATCATCCGGAGCATCGAGCATTTTTACGGGCATCTGGAAATTGCCCCGTACGGCAGTCTTTCGCTTTGTTCTGTGGAACAGAAAGCGGATGTCGCGCCGCGGAAACAGGAAATCCTCGCATTCTGCGAACAAATTTGCAGTCAGATATTCTGATCCGGAAAGGAGCATCCCTATGGACAGCGATGTTTTCGCCGTATTAATGGTGATCGCCGCCAGCTTTGCGATCCTGTTCGCATATTACCTCTCCAAAGCCGTGCGCGGCTCCAACCTGAAGCGTCTCCTGCGCAGAACGGTCACACAGTTTGCGGCATTTCCGCAGGTACGTGGTGAAGTGTCCGGCATCGGCATGAACGGCTGCACCGTTTCATTTCACGATGCACGCGGCGAGCTTCATTCCGCAGAGCTCGTGCCGGAGCCCGGTCTGCCGATGGAGGCAGGGATGCCGGTTCTGCTGCGCACAGCCAGCCAGCCCGTACCGCAGCTTTTGTATCCGCTGAATTCGCAGGCAAACGCACAGCCCATTTTTGTGACACAGGATCAACTCGACATGACCGGGCTGGTCATGACAGAGCGGAACTGGAACGCCGTCCTTTCCACGCTCACGGCACGGCAGAAAACACTCGGCCGGGCAAATGCAAAAAATGCCCTGATCGCATCCGGCGCAGGTCTGATCGATTTTCTGATTGCGCTGGGGTTTGCGGTCTCTCTGCTGAAATGACGAGGGATCAGCAATTCGACGCTCTCTCGGATCTCTTTGCATACGGCGGGCGAAGCGTATCCGAACTGATCAGATGCGGCAGGTGCGTCATTATCCGCACACAGTCTGAACAGGATCCGGCAGTGCTGGAAGCCATGTTTCACGCGCTCCATACACTCACTGTTTCCTGCGATATTGCGCCGTTTCTGGATCTTTCCCCGATCATCCGCAAGTGGCAGCGGTTTGACCGGGAATGTATGGATTATTTCTGCGAAATTCTCAGCTTGACGGGAAATCTGAAATATCTCCCGCTGATTGCGGAAATACGCCGGAAATATCCGGATATAGACGAATATGAACTTGAACGCACAGAACTTGAATACAGGAGTTATCATATGAAAAAAGGCATCTTATTCGATCTGGACGGCACCCTCTGGGATTCCGCCGAACAGGTCATTGAAGCTTGGAACGAAACCATCCGCAGAGAGGGACGCAAAGAGCAGTTCACCGTTGCGGATATGCACAATTTCATGGGGCGCACCATTGAGGTGATCGCCGCAATGATGTTTCCGGAAGAACCGCAGGAAGAACAGCTTCGCCTGCTCTATCGCTGCACCGAAAATGAGCACGCCTATCTTGCGGATCATTACGGCAGACTGTTTGAGGGAGAAGAAGCCGTCATGCGCACGCTCGCCAAAGACTATGTACTCGGCATCGTGAGCAACTGCCAGGACGGCTACATCGAACGCTATCTCAACCCGAAGGAAAACGCCTTCACGGATGTATTCAGCGATCTGGAATGTGCGGGCAGAACCGGTCTTTCCAAGGGACAGAATATCCGCCTCGTGATGGAGCGTCAGGGCATTACGGACTGCATCTATGTCGGTGACACACAGGGCGATGCCGATGCCGCAAAGGAAGCGGGCATCCCGTTCATCCATGCTGCATACGGTTTCGGCAAAGTCGACGCCTGCGCCGCAAGCCTGCACGATATCCGTGAACTGCCGGAAACCGCCGCAAAACTGTTTGCCGGATTGGAGTGATGTATCATGATTAAACCGATTTGCAAGGACACAGAACTTCTGTCCAAACCTGCGGAACGTGCCACCAATGCCGATCTGCAGATCGCCCGCGATCTCGCAGAAACCCTTTCCGCCAACCGCGCCCGCTGCGTCGGCATGGCTGCCAATATGATCGGCGTACCCAAGCAGATCATCGCTGTGCTCCTGCCCGGTGTTCCCGAACCGATCGTTATGCTCAATCCGCGTATCATCGCGAAAATCGGACAGTATGAGACCAAGGAGGGCTGTTTGTCCCTCCCCGGCGAACGCGCTGCCGTGCGCTACCAGACGATCACCGTGCGCTATCTTGATTTGGCAATGCATCAGCAGCGGAAGGTCTTTGCGGGATTTGCCGCGCAGATCATTCAGCATGAGATCGACCACTGCGCGGGCATCCTCATATGAACAGAACAATCAGAGCCGTCGGACACACGATCCGGCGGCTCTTTTTGATTATTGGTCACGCAGTTTGACAAGGAACATGCAGAGATCCATAACGGTCAGGCAGCCGTCGCCGTCCCGATCGCAGGGCGCATCCGCAGCAGAACGGCTCTGCTCTGCGGGGAGCGTTTCATCCTCTGCAAGGAACCGCGCAAGGATCACAGCGTCTGCGATATTCAGCGCACCGTCGCCGTTGAGATCAAGCGGATCCTGTGAAGGGGGCGTCACGGGATAGATCACGCGGATTGATTTCTGCTTTGCATAGGTATCCGCATAGGAACCGGGCACTGTAATGATCGTCACGCTGCCGCCCGTTGTGAAGGCACCGTATCCGATCTCCTCGGTGCCGGACGGGACAGAGACCGTTTTGAGGCTGCTGCATCCGTCAAAGGCGCCCACGCCGATCTGCTTCACGCCGTCCGGAATCTCCACATCCGTCACACTCTGACAGTCGCGGAAGGCATAGACGCCGATTGCAGTCACGGGCATCCCGCCAAGCTCCGGCGGAATTTTGACCACGGCATCCGAACCGGTGTATTTGGTGATGCGGACGCTCTTTCCGTCGTCATTGACCGCATACTTGAAATCGTCA
>JAFZPL010000155.1 GCA_017550355.1 Oscillospiraceae bacterium
ATCACCGACCGTGCCATGACGCTTCTGACGGAGAAGTATCATGTCACCGATATCGTGGACTTCCGCTATGACCGCGAGCTGAACGCAAACACGGTCGACAAGGAGGTTCCGGGAACCACCTATCACAATATCGCAATGTCTTCCACCGGCGATTACGCGAACGAGCTGTTCTCCAAGAATCCGGAGCTTCTTGCAAAGTTCCAGGAGCTCCAGCGCAATGCCGGCAAGCCCGGCGGAAAGCAGGCACTGACCTTCTTCCAGGCGGAGATCGGCTTCTTCGACACCGGCCGTGCGATCCAGTATTATGAATCCGACGAAGCTGCAGCGAAGTACAAAGAGATGTTCGACCTCTTCCTCGCAAAGAAGGAGGGCGACGCGATCCTCTTCCACTGCGCAGGCGGCAAGGACAGAACCGGCATGGTCTCCATGCTTCTGCTTGCAGCACTCGACTTCGATAAGAAGACCATGATGCAGGATTACATGATGTCCAACACCGCAAACGCCGAGAAGATCAAGGAGGTCAAGGCGGCGGCTGCGGAATACACGGACGATCCCAAGGTGATCTACGATATCATTTACACCGAGGCAGTCTATGAGGAAGTCATGAGCACGATCATCGACGATCTTGTCAGAGATTACGGCTCTGTGCAGGGATTCCTGCGTGAGAAGGTCGGTCTGACTGATGCAGATTTCGCAAAGCTCAAGGAACTGTATCTCAACTGATAATGAATCCATCCATGTCCGGCTCGCGCGACGGACTGCTTCATGCAGTCTGTCAGTGCGAGTCGGGCATCCCTTTTCGCACAGTACAAGGAACGCGAAATCGCGTGCACGGGTTCCGTGCTGCAAGTTGCATAAATTGCGAAATGCTTCTTTGTGCACTATGCGGAAAACGTCCTATTTGCTTGATATCCGATCAGTATTGTGCTATACTGAAATTATTATTTCTTGCTTTATGCAGAAAGGAAACGATTTATGAAAAAGCGAATTGCTTCTCTTGGCATGGCCGCAGTGATACTCGGTGCATCGGTGTCGGTTTTGCCGATGATGACAACAACGGTTTCTGCGGAAGAAACAGAAAAGACATTCGAGCAGCTGACATACAAGATCATTGACGGCGAGAGCGTCACGATCACAGGATGCGACAAATCTGCCGAGGAAATTAAGATTCCGGCGGAAATTGAAGGTATGCCCGTGACAACCATCGACAGAGAGGCGTTTGCTCTATGCCGCACGCTCCGGTCCGTCACCATTCCTGCCAGTGTGAATAACATTGCTTCTATGACCTTTGCCACTTGTGATAACCTGACAGCAATCAATGTGGATCCGAGCAACGAAAAGTACAAAAGTCTGAACGGTGTTTTGTTTGACAAAGGACAGACGCAGTTAACGGTATTCCCCTGCAAAAATGAACAGCATGATTATACAATTCCGAACACTGTATCAAGCATCGGCGACGGGGCATTTGCCGGCAGTACTTCGCTCACATCTGTCACTATTCCGGACAGCGTGACCCAAATTGGCCATGAGGCATTTGCGGGATGCGAAAACCTGACAGACATCACGATTCCGGACGGCGTGACAAGTCTCGATTCTACATTCTGGCTCTGTTCTTCTCTCAAATCCGTCACCATTCCGGACAGCATAACAGACATTGGCGGAATGGCATTTGCCGGCTGTACATCTCTCTCATCTGTTACCATTCCGAAGAACGTGAAAAGCATCGGAGATTGTGCATTTAGCAACTGCAGCGTCCTTACAGCTGTCACAATTCCCGACAGCGTGACGAGCATTGGGTTTTCGGCTTTTGAATATTGTGTGTCTCTCGCATCCGTCACCATTCCGGACAGTGTGAAAAGCATCGGAATAGGTGCATTTGACAATTGCGAAAACCTCACCATTTACGGCAACGCAGTTTCCTACGCAGAGACCTACGCAAAGGAAAACAATATCCCCTTTGCACTGATCGGCAGCAAACAGCAGTCTGTCCCCGGCGATGTCAACGGCGACGGCGCACGGAATCTGAAGGACGTTACCCTCCTCCGCAGATGTATCGCGGGCGGCTGGGAGAATGTCACCATTGACACCGCTGCTGCTGATGTCAACGGCGACGGCAATGTGAACCTGAAGGATGTCACCATCCTGCGCAGAAGCATCGCAGGCGGCTGGGACGTCACCCTCTGATACCTTACACGGACGGGGAACACGCTTTCCTGTCCGTGTTTTCTGTCCAATGCGGAATTCATAATGCATAATTCATAATTGAGCGTGATATGAAACGTAATTTTAATTATGCATTATGAATTCTGAGCTGTGCATTTTCATTTGCTTGACATTCCGCGGACAGTATGGTATAATAAATATGTGTGTACCCCAAACTATAACGAAAAAGAGGTTTTTAGCTATGCATTGGTCAGAAGTCATCGCCGACGAGCTGATCGCCAGAAAGCCTGACAAGGAAGAATATGTCTGCGCTGCCGGCATCAGCCCCTCCGGTTCCATCCATATCGGAAATTTCCGTGATATCGCAACGAGCCTGTTCGTTGTCAAGGCACTCCGCAAGCGCGGCAAAAAGGCAAAGCTGCTGTTCTCCTGGGACGAATTCGACCGTATGAGAAAGGTTCCCGCAAACGTCGCAAAGGTCACAAAGGATTTTGAGCAGTATATCGGCTATCCGTATGTCGATGCGCCCAACCCGTTCGGCACCGAGGAAAAGACCTATGCGGAATATTTCGAGCATGAATTCATGGAGTCGATCAAGCAGTTCGGCATCACGCTTGATTACCGCTATCAGGCGCAGATGTACCGTTCCGGCGCATACCGCGAGAATATCCTCACGGCGCTCTCCAAGCGCGGCGAGATCTTCGATATTCTCGATTCCTTCCGTACGCAGGATGCACAGGAGGGCGAGCGCGAGGCATATTATCCGGTCTCCATTTACTGCTCGGAATGCAAGCGCGATACCACCACCATCACCGAATACGACGACAGCACCAAGATCGCGAAGTATACCTGCAAGTGCGGTCACTGCGGCACATTCGATTTCAACAAGGACACCAACTGCAAGCTGGCATGGAAGATCGACTGGCCGATGCGCTGGATGCATGAGGGCGTCGACTTTGAACCGGGCGGAAAAGACCATGCTGCCCCCGGCGGTTCCTATGATACTGCCCGCGTGATTGCGGAGAAGATCTTCGGCATTCAGGCGCCGATGTTCAAGGGCTATGAGTTCATCGGCATCCGCGGCACGACCGGCAAGATGTCCGGTTCCTCCGGTCTGAACATGACGCCGGACACGCTGCTCAAGATCTATCAGCCGGAGGTCCTGCTCTGGCTCTATGCCCGTGTTGAACCGAACAAGGCGTTCAACCTCTGCTTCGACGACGGCATTCTCCGTCAGTATTTCGAGTTCGACAAGCAGTATAATCAGTATATGTCCGGCGAGGCAGATGAGCATGTCAAGTCGATCATTGAGTATTCGCTGATCGGCGACAGAAAGATCAACACCGTCCCGATGGCTCTGCTTGTCCAGCTTGGTTCGATTGTCGATTTCAATGTTCCGATGATCGAGACCGTGTTCTCCAAGATCAACATGGACTACAAGGAGTCTGATTTTGCAGAGCGTCTTGACCTTGCAAAATACTGGCTGGAAAACTGTGCACCGGAGAATGCAAACAAGCTCGTTCCGCGCCGCAATTTCGAGGTCTACAACACGCTGAGCGACGATATCAAGGCAGAGATCAAGCTGCTGTTTGAATATCTCCGCGACAACACCTACACGCTCGACGAGCTGAACACCGAGCTTTATGCGATCCCCGCAAAGCATTTCGGTGAATCCCCTGCAAACCTCAAGGCGCTTCAGGGCGAATTCTTCAAGGCAGTCTATAAGCTGCTGCTGAACAAGGAGCAGGGCCCGCGTCTGTATCTGTTCCTCTATGCGATCGAAAAGAACGATTATCTCCCGCTGCTCGATTTCTCCGCACCGCAGACAGAAGAAGAGAAGCAGCCGCTGGTCGCTGAGGTCAAGGAAGCGGAAGAGGAGATCGTGTTCGGTGATCCGGATCCTGTTGCAGAGATCAAGCCGGAGATCAAGATGGATGCGTTCCAGCAGTTGGATCTGCGCGTCTGCAAGATCCTGAAGTGCCAGGAGATCCGCAAGTCCCATTCCTGCTACAAACTCACGCTGTTTGACGGCCTGAAGGAGCGCGTGATCGTTTCCTCCATCAAGCATTACTACAAGCCTGAGGCTCTGATCGGCAAGAAGATCATCGTTCTTGCAAACCTCGAGCCGACGCGCATTACCGGCGTGACCAGTGAGGGCATGCTGCTTGCTGCAACCAACAACGCATGCGGTGCAAAGGTCATCTTTGTGGATGACGCTGTTCCGGAAGGAACCCCGATTGCCTGAGCTGTGAGGCGTCCCTGCGGACATCATCGCGTTTTGTGAATTGTGTGAAATGAAAATACCCGACTCGCATGATTGACTGTTTACGCAGTCTTTCATCGCGAGTCGGGTTTTTACATTTATTCAGACTAAAAACGCGAAATGGAGACCGGCACTGCCGGTTCCCCGCTTACTGTTCCACCGGCTTGACAACCGGATCATCAATCACAATCGGATCGGTCGGGTCATACGGCAGAACCGGATCCGTTGTGATGGGTTCATCATGAATCAGCGGCGGATCGATCTGATTCGTAAACTGGATCACAAGCTGCATCAGCTTGGTCAAGTCCGTTGCGTCCACGCGCTTATCACGGTTCACATCCGCTGCAATCATCTGCGTATCGGTCAGGCTTTTTTCTCCCGTTAGATGCTTCATCAGCAGAACCGCATCCGCAGCCGTCACCACGCCGTCGCCGTTCAGGTCATGCGCTTCACTGGATGTTTCCTGCAGTGTAAACTTATCGCCGTCCTTTTTGACGATGTATGCCTGCTTTTTCTGTGCCATGGGACCTGCGCCGAATGTGAATCCCTCACATACGGAGAATTCAATGCGCCCCTCCGCAGTCGGTTCATATACGCTGATGCCGTAGGAACCCCCGCCCGCTTTCAGAAGCGGAAGCATCTCCTGCCTGCTCACGCCCCGCGTACCGGTTGCAATCTGTTGGCACGGTTCACCGGTCTGGTCAAAAAAGAGGCTTGCGCCGGTGCTGGAGTTGGTAGATGTACAAATCACAATTTGGTCGCCGGTTTCGCCTTCATGGATGGAGAATGTTCCGTTATTTCTCAGATATGACTGATATTCCTCATAGCTGTCCGGCAGCCATGCGCGGATATCCGTTTCACGGAACCCGTCTTCGTCTTTTACAAAGGTATAGACTGACGGAATTGGGTCTTGTTTCAGGACACCTTCCTCTGTCGCCTTATGTTTCGGGGACACAGTGACTTTCAGGTCGCCGGTTTTCCCCGGTTCGATGGCCAGTACATAATACTGCGCTGCCCGATCGAAAACCTCTTCGCCGTTATATTCCACAATGCGCTTATATTCTTCATATTTTTTTAGAGCCTCATGGTAATGATACATTGCATCTTCATTCTGTTCTTTGGGCATGGCAGGTTCTTCCCTGATCGGTACATATTTCTCATACCCCTCATGAACAATCTTCGCATCTTCCATTGTGCCGCTCAGTTCTGTGATAACCTCCATATCCTGTTCAATTGCTTTGACAATATAAATTCTGTTGCTTAGACAGAACGTTTCACCCTCTGAATTGAGAAACTCTACCGCTTCTTCCACACTTTGCGGCCCCCTGCCCTCCGCATAGAATCCACCTGCGGACGCAGAGAGAACCGGCACGGACGCGCATACGGTCAAAGCGGCGGTCAGCATTGCGATCAGTTTTTTCATTTTCATATCAATACCCCCTGTATGATTTTTTGATCGGATTCGATCTTCATATTATACTATCGTAAATATGATGCGGAATGTTACACGAAAAATGGAAACAGAAGAAAAAGGTATGGGTGAAATATCACTTATTGCTATTTTGCGATTTTTTGTGGTGTTTTTTGAGAGAATGCTGTTTGTGTATTGCATTTTAAGAAAAAATATGGTATACTTATACTAATGCGAAATATCATATTTGGAACCGAGGTGTGCAGTATGAA
Organism: Oscillospiraceae bacterium; assembly: GCA_017550355.1. Lineage (GTDB taxonomy): Bacteria > Bacillota > Clostridia > Oscillospirales > Ruminococcaceae > Firm-04. Next base: position 6,110 of record JAFZPL010000155.1, read on the forward strand.
TGTTCAGCAGGAACACTTTGTTAATGCTTATAATAGATCACAGCTATTCAGCATCACGGAATGTCCGGATCACATCGAGCTTGTGCGATATCTCACAACGGATCTTTCCATTGTGGAGGTGCCGGAAACACTCTGCGGCAAGCCCGTCACGGTCATTTGCGATGCATGCTTTTTTGCGCATAAGGAACTCGAATATGTCACCTTTCACAGCGGCCTGGAAACGATCGGAGACAGCGCCTTTGCGATGTGCCGCCAGCTGAAGGAGCTCAATCTTCCGGACACGGTCACGCAGATCGGCCCCCGTGCTTTCCGCGACTGCAAGGGACTCAAAAAAATCGTACTGCCGTCCCGTCTTGAAACGATCAGCACCGGTCTCTTTTCCTTCTGCTATTTCGGCAGCACGGTCGATATCCGTTTGCCGAAGCAGCTGCGCCGTATCCAGACGCATGCGTTTTACAGCTGCAGTATGCTCACTCTGAATATTCCGGACAGTGTGACAGAGATCGATACCGGCGCGTTCTGCGGATGTCCCAAGATTGAAATATCGCGCCCGATCGAAAAAGGCTGGTTCATGGAGTGGCCCTATATGGAAAAGGTCTGCGACAAAAAAGGACGGACGGGCTCAATCATCAATATCATAGAATTACAGAGCGGATGCAAGGAACTGACCGTTCAGTTTGAAAACGGGACAGAACGGTTTTTTTATCCTTGCCTGCATGAGGAATACTCCTTCTGCAACGCACATAACCAGAAGATCATGCAGCGGGAGCGGAACGAGCTTTCGGATGCTGCCGCACTCTTCGATCAATGGCAGAACGGCATGATATAACCGCGATCTCCGGTTGAACTGTGACCGGAGGTCTTTTTTTATTTTTGCTGTAACACCTCTGAACCTTTTGCCGACTACTTAGACAGAGAGGCTTCTCAGAAAGGACGGTGAATACCGTGAATGACGCAGAAATTATCGCGCTGTTTTACAAACGCGACGAACGGGCAGTCATTGAAACTGCCGCACAGTACGGCGCAGTCAGTATGCGCGTCGCCATGCGGATTCTGAATAACAGGCAGGACGCCGAGGAATGTGTCAACGACGCCTATCTGCGGCTCTGGAACACGGTTCCGCCGGAAAATCCCGCACATTTTCAGGGCTATCTGCTCACGCTTGTGCGCCGTACCGCGCTCGACCGCGTGGATTTTACAAACCGGAAAAAACGCGGCGGCGGACGTGTTGCGCAGGCACTCGATGAACTGGACAATGATCTGCTTTCAGAGGATAATGTCGAGCGCAGTGCCGAACAGGCGGCAGTCAGCGAGGCAATCGCACGCTTTTTGAGCGCACTGCAAAATGATCAGCGCAACATACTCATGAAGCGGTACTGGTTTCTCGAAAATGCCAGTGAGATTGCAAAAGACCTGCATCTCTCTGAAAGCAATGTGCGCGTGACACTGATGCGCCTGCGGCAGCGGCTCAAGGCGTTTCTGGAAAAGGAGGAGTTACTATGAAATCGAGCGATATTCTGCGCGCGTTTTCGGATGCCGACACCGGTTTTGTGGAACAGGCGGCAGACGAAAACGGCAAGGCATATCAGCCGGATATTTCCGCGGTGCTGGATGCGATCCGCAGCGGCGATGCATACGTACCGGATAAACCGCTGCGTGCGAAAGACGGAAAAATCAGCAGGATCATGCTTTGGATCTGCGGGGCGGCGGCGTGTGCGGTGATTGCTTTTACGGCAGTGATGTTCGCGAACCGCGACAGCGATCTCCGGGAGCCTGAGAACAGCGTGGGCGGTTCTCTGCCGGTGGAGGTCGTGACAGACACGACAACGGCGGTTCAGGTGGAACGGGATATCGCGTTCTGGGAGTCTTATGCATTTCGCAACATCATGGAGCCGGAAGAGGAGGATGCGCTCCGCTCCTGCGTGATCCGTTCTGTGGACGAACTGAAAGCAAACCGGGTTCAGCCGTCCAAAGTCTATACAGAGGACTATTTCAAGGATCACGCGCTGATTTTTGTGACCACAGTGTTCTCCTGCACGGGTGAAGCCCCGGATGTGACCTGCGTCCATGTAAGCGGCAATTCGATTGAAGTGATCGCGAGACGCTCCGAGGCACATGATGAAGGACGGCAGTGGTGGTGTACGTTTCTTGAGGTCAGTCTGTCGGATCTCCCGGCAGGCGATTCTGAGGTCACACTGCATTCGTATCATACGATCAACCATGATGATGAACCGGAGCAGACAGAAATCGTAACCGGCATGGAAAACAATCCCGGGGAGATCACCTACACCGTTGTGGAAGCGGATCATCAGCATTATAGCGGCAAGCTGTCGATGGAGCAGCTGAATGAACTGGAGCCTTGCCTGATCCGTTCAATGGATGAACTGAAGAAGATCGTCATACAGCCGGCCAAGCAGTATTCCGAGAGCTTTTTCATAGATCATGCGCTCGTGTTTGTCACCAAAGTGTTTGCACGCATAAGCGATACCCGGGTGACCGAAGTCCGGCCGTTTTACGGAGTGATGGATGTATATGCGGAACGCGAATTCGACGGGGAGCAAACGGACAACTGGTGGTGCTGCTTTATCGAAGTTGATCGCAGATATGCGGATTTAACGGATTCTGTCACACTTTGGGCGGATAATCCCAGAGAGCTCGAACCGCCGACGCCCAAAACAGACCGGAAAGTCACGTTCGAGGAGGCGCGCATCCCGAATCTCAGCAACATTGCCGGATCATGGACAGGATACCCGGGTGCCATTAACCTCTATGTCAGCGAAGGCAAAGACGGCTGTACATTTGAGTACAGTAAGGATGACGATTCGCCTATAAGCGGCAAGGTGACGGTGGAAAACGGAGAGTATGTTTTTCGCAGCAATACCAATGATGTGCTGCGTATGGTTCCGGATGAGAATGATCCGCTGAACACGCTGGTCCTGACGGACGGATACAACGAAATCGAATTTAAACGCTGGCCTGGAGACGCAATCCCCTATGACCGGCAGTGTGTGGAAGTACGGGAGGAGGATTTCACCGGAACACCCTTGAAGGAGGCACTGGGCGGACACTGGGTCTCCGGAGAATCATACGGGCTTATGATCTATGACTGCTCCGCGCTGAAGGGCTCTTTCCGGATCAGCTATTCGGAGTATGTCGATTCAAGCGGAACGGCAGGCGATTACTTCTCTGTCTATGGCACAGTCAAGGTGGAAGAGGGACGCAACAACAAAGGCGAAAAGCATTACTATTATAATTTCTACAACGAGCAGTCCCAGCTGATCATGACGATGGACGGCGACGAAAATGGTTATTGGTGCGACTACACAATTTTCGGCGAGATGCGTTCTTTCCATCACTTCGAACAAGGTCAGCCCTTCTCATTCATCCTCCGCCTGGACGAGGAATATGACCGCGAACTCCGGATCGAGAAAGGTGTTGAGTGGGATTTAACCTCCGATGATGAATTCTTCGGCACCGAACTGATCAACCGGCAGAGTGAGGGCTGGCAGTATGCGAGTGAGCAGTACCTGGACTATGATATGCTCTGGTTCAAGATGCAGCTCACGAACGAGCGTCCGGAGGTTCGCAGCGTCACGATTGGCAAAAACGGTAAGATCACAGTGGAAGCGGCAATGATCCCTGCGGACATGTTGCCGGGCGTATACAGCGTCTGTGTGCCGGTGCCGCATACCAGCGCTTCCCTCACGGAAGGCACCACGTCAGATTGGGAGCTCAAAACCTTCAGCGATGCTGCGGAGAGCGGAAAACTTCCGCAGATCATATGCGAAAAGAAACCCTGAACAGGCATCAAAGCAACCATTCCCCCTCTGCGGTCTGCGGAGGGGGGATTTGCTGCTTGAGTTATCCGAAAGCTTCCACACAATGCCAGCGGGTACTGCACGCGCTCTTGACATGCTCCGAAAAAAAAGTTATACTAAACTGTAACCACACGCGCAGCTTTATACTCTAGTGATATAGAACAGGTACCGTTCACGACACGCAGAAAGGGAGTGAAGATCGTGACCGATGAAGCCATTGTGCTTTTGCTTGAACAGCGCGATGAATCCGCGCTCCGGGCGATCGAATCGCAGTACGGCGGCGCAGGCAGGAATATCGCGGCGCAGATTCTCGGCAATGAACAGGATGCGCAGGAAATATTCCAGGACACGCTGATGCGCCTATGGAACGCGATCCCGCCGGAGCATCCGGACAATCTTTTTGCATATCTCTGCACTGTGCTGCGCAATCTGGCGTATAACAGGCAGAGAGTACAGAACGCGAAAAAGCGCGGGCAGGGACAGCAGGCACTCGTTCTGGACGAGCTGCATGATGTCATAGCGAACAGCAAGAGCGTGGAGGAGATCGTTGCAGAGCATCTTTTGCAGAATGCGATGAACCAGTTTCTGGAGACGCTCAAACGCGAAGCACGTATCGTGTTTATTCAGCGCTACGGCAATATGCGCCCCATAACAGAAATCGCCGACCTCTACGACATGTCCGAAAGCAAGGTCAAGATCACCCTGATGCGGACACGGAAAAAACTGAAAGCATACCTGGAAAGGGAGGGCTTATTATGACAGAGAAAGATCTTCTGCGCGTGATCCAGAACGCAGACGGAAAATTCTACGAAGAAGCGGAACAGGACTCCCAGCAGACACACACGCCTGCGATCCGGCGGAATGTGACGCGCAGGATCATTGCCGTTGCGTCGGCTGCCGCAGTGCTTGCGGTGTCGGTCTCGGCGGGAATCTATGCTTCCCGCAACAAGGGACTGACCGTCGGCACATCCCAGAACGATATAGAATCCATCGTGGAGCAGGTGACGAATGTTCGGACGGACGCAATGCAGACTGCGCTGCCGGCAGCACCGGCAAACGAGCTCGGCGGACACGGTCCGATTCGGATGAGCGTGAACAACCTGATTATGAAGGACGACGAGAACTGGTATATCAACTGCTCAGCAGCAGCCATCTCAGACAAGGAATATCTGAAGCTCAATGCACTCGGCGAAGCGGAAAAGGAGCGTTACAACTCCCTCTCCGGATTGTGGCCGGACAAATGCGGCAGCGGTGAATACTATTATTATGATACCGCAACAAGAACCGTCAGCCTCTGGAACGGAACGGAAACGCCGGAAAAGCTGTTCACGCTGAATGATGCTTCAGAGGATGGCTCTTCCATTGAAGAGTATGCAGTCGACCTTCACTTCATTGCGAAGCTCTCAGATCATCGGTATCTGTGCTGCGGTTATCTCCGCGATAGAAGCACACAGGAGAGGTTCTTCTTCTGGAATATGCATGATTTGGAAGAGCATTTCATCAAAACGCTCAAACTGCCGGAGGAAATTGACGGCGCCACCTTCTTACCTCCGATCAATGTCTTCTCCGACGGAGCGCAGGGTGTCTATCTCGATGACATCGCGAGCGAATCCGATTACGTACGGGGTCTGCGGCAGATCACACTCACAAAGGATAATGTATTGGTAGGCACGTCGCTCAATATCAAATTGAATACAGTGAGCGGTCTCTGGAACGGCGCGGTTTTTACGTTTGAACCGACCGACGGCGACAATCAGAACGATTATTGCTGGGATTATGTGCGGTATGATCTGGAAACAGGTGAAAAGAACGTGCTTCTCAACAAAGTCGAATGGGCAGACGAAAACCATAAGCTCCTGTTCCGCGGCGACCAGCTCTATGTGGCTGGAGCGGACTTCCTTCAGATCATGGATCTGGATCTGAAGAACACCCTCTCTGTCGAACTCAGCGTGCCGGCGCCCCTGAATATCCTCTACCTGCAGCCGACACAGATCGACATGTGCGGAGACACAATCATCGTCGAATACCGCAATGCAGGCCTGGAAGAGACTCCCATCTATATGCTCTGCGATCTCAC
>JAFZPL010000156.1 GCA_017550355.1 Oscillospiraceae bacterium
CTGCATCTTCTGCGGAGAACGCGGCGCCGGTGAACAGCTCGATGCCTCAAAATCCATCCGGGAACAGGCAGAAGCCGTTCTCTCAAAGGCAAAACCCGATTCCGCATGGATCGTTTACTTTCAGAATTTCACGAACACCTATGCGCCCGTTTCCGTGCTCAGGGAGCGCTATGATTCTGCGCTCTTCGATCCGCGCGTGAAACTGCTGGATATCGGCACCCGACCGGACTGCATCAGCGAACCGGTCTGCGAACTGCTTGCAGATTACGCAAAACGCTATGAGATCTGGACGGAGCTCGGACTCCAGACCGCAAACGATGAGACCGCCCGCCGGATCAACCGCGGCTACGATCTTGCGCGGTTCACGGAAGCCGTCCGGATGCTGAAAGCGCACGGGCTTCCGGTCATCGTCCATATCATCCTCGGACTGCCCGGCGAAACGCTCGCGGATATCCGCCGCACCGTGGATATTCTCAACGGGCTTCACATTGACGGGATCAAGATCCACAGTCTGTTTATCATGCGGAATACGGCGCTTGCGGCACAGTATCTCCGCGGCGAATTCACGCCGATCTCCATGGAGACCTATATCGAATGGGCAATTGACGTGCTGACGCGGCTCTCGCCGGATATCGTCGTTCACCGCATCACCGGCAACTGTCTCCGGAGCGAACTGCTCGCGCCGGACTGGATCATGCAGCGTGATCTCATGATCCTGACAATCGACCGGCGCATGGCAGAGAACGGTCTGACGCAGGGCTGCCGCTATCAGAAACAGGAGGAACCGCTTTAATGCAGAATATCACCACAGTCATTTTCGATCTGGACGGTACGCTGCTCGACACGCTGACCGATCTCAGTACGGGTGTCAATCTCGCACTCGCAAAATACGGATACCCGCAGCGCTCGATCGGCGAAGTACGGCAGTTTGTCGGCAACGGGCTTGCCACGCTCGTCGCCCGCGCTTTGCCGGATGGCAGGGAGAATCCGGATTATGATGCCGTTCTCGCGGAAACACGGGTGCAGTATGCCGCTCACCGCGAGGACACCACCGCGCCCTATGCCGGCACACTCGACATGCTCGACCGTCTGATTGCGGCAGGCATGACGCTCGGCGTAGTCTCCAATAAGCCGGATGCCCATGTCAAGGCACTCTGTCAGAAGTATTTCGGAGACCGGATCGGCGCAGCAGTCGGCGCACAGGAGAGCGTCCCGCTGAAACCGGCGCCCGATTCCGTTCTGGAGGCGATGCACAGCCTCGGCGCGGACAGAGCGCACACGGTATACATCGGCGATTCGGATGTGGATCTCCTGACTGCGCAGAATGCAGAAATCCCTTGCATCAGCGTTCTCTGGGGCTTCCGCGAAAGAGATGTTCTGGAACGCGCAGGCGGAAGAATTTTTGCACAGGAGCCTTCCGATATTGCAGAAATTCTTTGTAAGAATAAATGATTTTTAAGAATCGGCCGGTATCTTATTGACAAAATACCGGCTATATTGCTATAATATAATATTATACACCAAAGCTGAACCAGAACGATATAGCAGAACGGAGGAGCGATCATGTGGGATCAAACGACCGACAAATTGTTTATGAAGCTGCGCGAAGATGCAGTGATGCTGTTTGAGAAGAAGAACCTGAAACTGATATATCTCAACGATTCAGCAAAAATGCTGTTTTCAGACGCAGAACCCGGTACCGCACTTTCTGACATCATCCCGATCACTTCCGTTCTCGGACTCACGGAATCTGCAATTGAATCCGGACACCTGCGTACGCTCCCGCTGGAACGTGTGCCGTGGTTCCCGGAGCGTGCCATGCTGCATGCACTGACGCTCGAATGGGACGGTATACCTGCCCTTGCACTCACGATTGACCGCCGTGCTTACGGCCCGCCGCCTGAAGCAATGCAGCTGATGACAACTGTCCTTTCCGCCGCGTATTTCAATGCCGTGCGGATCGACCTGCGCACCAAACGATGCTCCATCATCAGCGACAATAATTCCCTGCTCAACACGCAGGCGACCTTCGGCTCGTTTGCAGATTATATTGCGCTCTATGCAGACGCCACCATCCATCCGGAGGACAGACAGCAGTTCATCGACAGCTTCACCGCCGAACAGCTCCGCCTGTTTACAGAGGCGAACACCAAGCCTGTCTGTACGGTACGCCGTCTGCAGGACGAGGAATACCGCTGGGCGAGCTTTACGCTGGCAGCCGTGGACATGAATATCGTGCTGCTGCTCGGAAAAGACTCAAATGAACAGCATCTTCAACAGGAGCGCTCCGACCGTTACCGTACAGAGCTTAAAAACGTCTCGCAGCGCAATCAGTATATTCTCTCCAATATCTCCGATATTTTCCGGCTGACGCTCCACGTCGATCTTACGACCGGCGACACGACGATCTGTTCGATGACGGAAGCGTTTCACTCCGTGTTCAGCTACGACAAGACCTACGCATACCATGAGATTACCCAGATATTGCTTTCACTCGTGCACCCGGACGACAAGGAAATGTTCCAGCCGTTCATGAAAATGCGTGTCTTTTCAGATCTGCACAAAGAAGGAAGATCCAAAGTCTCCTACGAATACCGCCGCATCACACCCGGCGAGGATCCGGAAGCATCCGCAAAATACACGCGCTCCATTATTACACTGGAGGATTATGTCGACGGCGTCCCGACTTCCGCATTCTATGCCGTTCTGGATGTCGACGAACAGATACGCTCAGAGATCTCCGCGAAACGCAGGCAGACAACACTTGCATCTCAATTCTTCTCGCTTATCAAGAATCGTTTCATCCGTTTTCTCAGCTATGATTTTGCAGAAGGAAATGCGCAGCTTCACCGCATCATCTGCGGCAAAGTGGCAGAACCGACAGAGATCCCGTTCGGACAGTTCTTTGAAAAGGCGATCATGCCTGTCTGCCATCCGGAGGATTACAGAGCTGTTGCAACGGCATTTCTGCCCAGCAGCGTCGAGGAAGCATATAAAGCCGGAAAGCGGCTGATCGTTAAGGATTACCGTGCAAGAGCCAATGAGGGCTGGCATTATGTGCGCGGCGAAATGTATCTCCGTGCGGATGATACCGGTACACTGCAGGCCGTGCTCTATATCTCCGATATCAACGACGAAGTGCAGAACCGCGACCGCCAGATTCAGACAGAGCACGAACAGCTCATTCTGCGCCGGAAATTCGGACAGCTCGTGCAGGATTCGTATATCTGGATCGGCGAAGTGGATCCCGACGCGGACACCATCTCCCATTATCAGCTCACCGGCAACGACTATGTGCTGATCAAGGAGGATCTGCCGTTCAGCAAATACACGGAAGCATTCACCAAGCGCGTCCATCCGAGCCAGCGGGACGATTTCAACGAGAAAATGTCGTTCAAACAGCTTCGCCGCGCTGCAAGAGAGAACGGCGAACAGCTGAAAGGGCTCTATCTGCTCGATGTCAACAATAATCAGCAGTATATCTGGTGCAATGTCGGCGCACGCTTCTTCACCAACGAGAACGGCAAGCCCTACTATATGACGTTCATCCAGAATGTGAACGAAGAGATCTGCGGCAAGAACACACAGCTCAATGCGCTCGCGCAGGCAAAGCAGCAGCTGCAGGAGCTCATCCGCAGCAAGGAACAGGCGCGGATCCAGAAGGCGCATCTCTTCATGAATATCATGAGCAACTTTCAGCTTTCGCTCAACCAGATCTACTCCGCACTCGACCGGATGAAGCATGAGCTGCCGCAGGAGGAGACACGAAGCGACGATTTCCAGATGATCGTTTCGGCATATGAGAATCTTTCTGCAATGAACGACAGCGCAAAAGACGTGCTGCTCGTTGAAAACAATCAGCTCCCGCTGCTCAAGGAACCGACCAATCTCGTCGAACTGCTCGGCAAGCTCAAAGAGAGCTCTTCATCCGTTTTCTACAAGAAGAATCTGCATTTTTCATCCGATGCAAGCCAGGTGACGCAGGAAAACGTCCTCTGTGACCGCCGCCGCATCACGTTCCTGCTTGAAAACATCTTCATGAAGATCATCCGTGCGCTGCCGGACGAATCGTCCTGCGCACTTCGTCTGAGTCAGAAACCAGATCCCCGCGGCACGAACCGCGCGATCTATGAATTTGCGCTGATGACCAAGGAGGATCAGATTTCCTCCGATATCCGCAGCGATATTATGGATGCATCGCCGAAAAAGGACGCGATCCGCATGATGCGCGACGCACTCACCTCTCAGACGTGCGACCATCAGCAGCATAATATCTATCTGAGCAAACGGCTGATCGCACTGATGCAGGGCTCGCTCGACTATGTCAAACTGCCCGGCGAGACAAGCGCTGTTGTACTCCAGATCCCGATGGAATATGTCCCGATGCAGGTCATTTTCCCACACAGCCGATGTTTCGGCAAGCGCGTCATCGTCATGGATTCGCGCAAGACCGCTGCCATGTCTGAGCTGGAAATGCTCCGCGAGACCGGCATGATGACCGAATGGCAGGCAGATTTCAACAGTCTCATCGCATATCTCAAGCTGGCATCCAACGAGAACCGTCCCTATGATCTCGTGCTGCTGCGGCAGTCCGAGCTGAACCGCTGCAATTCTGACTGCTTTGCACAGCTTGCCGCGCTGATTCCCGATACGCCGCTGCTGGTCGTGCTGGATGTTCCTGCCGACAACGGCATCCAGCCGACCGAGAAGAACAAAGTGTTCTTCATCTCCTCGCCGATCTTCCGCTCCGGACTCGCCGAGGTGCTTTACAAGATCTTTGAACATTGATCCGATGCGCAGACCTGCTGTTTCAGGTCTGCGCTTTTTATGATGATTGCACAATGACTGTCTTGTAACTGACATTGACCGGGCTGTCCATTTCATGCTATAATATAAATAATCCGGATAAATAAACTACAATGGATTATTTTGCTTAAAGGATAGGGGGAAACCGTATGAAACAGGTTTCAAAAATCAAAGCGGCACTGAGCCTTTCGGCGTCCGTGCTCTCCATGTGCCTGCTGCCGTTTGCACAGGTCATCACCGGTCTGCCCGCAGAAGCTGCTGTCTCCGTTGATTATCCGCCGCAGCTCATGAATATTGCGTCGACGGACAATTCCGGTGTGATCTCCGAAAGCGGCACGGCAGACGGCTCCGCACTCACCGTCAAGGCGCTCGGCGGCGATCTCTCCTGTTCATGGAGATTCGACCGCGTCGGCGCGGATTCCAACGGCACCTTCTTCAAGCTCTGCAGCGCACAGTCCGGCAGACTGCTCACACCGCAGGGATACAGCGTCACGGAAGGCACACCCGTGATCATCTACGGCAGCGAATCCGCCAAGTCGCAGCACTGGTATGTCATCCCTGAAAAAAAGGATCACCTCGGAAACGGGCTCTATTATAAGATCGTGAATTATGAAAACACCGCGCTTGCCCTGACACGCGGCGTATCCGGTCTCACGCTCGGCACATATACCGGCGCGGATGATCAGCTCTGGCTCCTGAACTGTGACGGACTCCAGGGCTTTGCCGGATACTGCCAGAACGATCAGACCGGCAATATCAAGGCGGGCGATATCGGCGGTCTCTTCGGAGAAGTCGTTGAGGCATCCAACTTCGCGGATCTGTCGAAATATGCAACGGCCGACCAGCCGTACACGATCGTTGTGACCGGCGATCTGAAGATCACGGATCTGCAGAAGGATTCCCAGAATCACTACTACTGCCCGGCAGGCAGAATCTACGTCCACAGCAATAAAACCATCATCGGCAGCTACGGCAGCCACACGCTCTACAACGTCCAGTTCTGCACCTCTGCCAACAAAGGCAAGGGTGACAATCTCATCATCAAGAATCTTGAGCTCCAGCATGATCATGTCTCCAACGGAAACGACTCCATCGTGGTCTATTTCGGTTCCGGTCAGAACCTCTGGGTAGATCACTGCACCTTCACAGGACATCAGAACTACAATATGCTCGGAGAACAAACCTGTCCGGACTACGACAAATTCCTTGCCTGCTGCTATGATGCCGATTTCTGCACCGTCTCCGACAATTCCTTCGGACTGCATGAATACGGTCTGATCCTCGGTTATCCGGACGATACTGCCGATATAAAGAACAAATATGACCAGTTCCCGCGCATGACGATTGCCGGAAACAAATTCGACAAGACGCTCACCCGTGCGCCCGGACTGATGCGCTGGGGCTATTTCCACTCGCTCAATAATTACGTGAACAGCTTCAGCATGGCATACACCGTTCACAGCGGATGTGATATCTACGCTGAAAACTGCTTCTACGAAAACGGCGGAAATGTCATCTGCGACTGGAATCAGGTCACCTACACGGGCTATTACGCCGAAAGCGGCTCCAAATTCAACAAGTGCAGCCGCACCAAGCAGGGCGAAGGCACAAACAGCAATCCGGCGCTTTCCAAGCCAAGCGGATTCCGTCCCGCGGGCAATTACAGCTACACCGCGCTTGATGCGGATTCCGCAAAGAATTACTGCAATACCTATAGCGGCAGTCAAAGCAGCAGCGGGAACATGATGTATCTGCGGTACAGCACCAAGGGCATCCCGAGCGCGGGCTACAACGAAGCACCGGACGCACCGCCTGAACCGCTGACCGGCAAGCTGGTCAAAGAGTTCACGCCGATCGACACGCAGCATCCGGGCTGGGAGATCGCCTATAACGTAGCCATCGGCGACAAGATCTTCGGTGACCGCGATTTCACATTCACGGAACTTCCCTCTCCGCTGCTCGGCGCAGAACGCATTATCACGCCCTGCGATTCCAAATATGCCGCCGGTGATCTTGGCAGCTTCACCGCTGCACAGGATGTGACCGTCTATATCGGACTGGACACGCGCATCACCGCTGAACCTGCATGGCTCGCGGATTTCACAAAAATGCGGATGCAGGCATTCACCTCCAACGAAGTCACGCTTGGCATCTATCAGAAGGATGTGAAAGCGGGCGAAACGGTGACGCTCGGCAATAACGGCGGCAGCGATTATTGTGTCTGCTACACAGTATTCATTCAGGAAGCCGTTCCGACGGTCGTCCGCGGAGACATCAATCAGGACGGCGCATGCACCATTGCAGATGCAGTGCTCCTGCAGCGATGGCTGACCTGTGAGCCTGATGCACTGCTCCCTGACTGGCAGCTTGCCGATCTCAACAGCGACGGCATCTTAACGGCAGTCGATCTCACACTCCTGAAAGCGATCCTCATCGGATAACAAAAGAACGAAGCCCTCGGAAACGGGGGCTTCGCTTTTTGCATATTCAATTGGATTTCGGGATTCAGCTTCGCTTCATGTCAGCGTGGAGCTTATAATACTCCTTTTTGTCGGCATACATGCGCTCATCCGCCAAACGAAGTGCACGCCGGATCTGTGCCACTTCCTTTTCATATGCCTTGCCGACTGCAAACACCAGATGATCGTATTTCTCGGAAACGGTTTTCAGCTTTTCCGTCATCTCATCAAACACCGACTCCGCAACATCCGTCAGGATCACGACAAATTCGTCACCGCCCGCCCGGAAAATGCTGTGTACCGGAAAGACCTCCTTCAGAGCCGATGCCGCAGACCGCAGCAATACATCGCCGGCGACGTGGCCTTCCTTATCGTTGACGACCTTCAGACCGTTCAGATCCGCAAAGAGCACGGCGACATTCTCGCCCTCCGGCTCCGTGACCATCTTATCCACGAGATTATTCATCTCGTTGCGGTTCATGACGCCCGTGAGCATGTCCATCGAGCTCAGGAAATGCAGCCGCTCCACCAGATTGAAGCTGTACAGCTCCGAGGAGAGAATGAACGTAGTGAGCTCCAGCGCTTCCTTGATCCGATCCGCCGCAGAATCGCTGAAATTGATCGCCCAGATATATCCCATCAGCTCGTTCTTGAATTCCAGCGGGAACAGCACGATGCGGTTGCATCCGGCATCTCTCAGCGACTTATGCCAGATCGGATTGCGCTCCTTCACGACCTCCATATCATGCTCGTTCTTGACGATCAGGCAGTTGCTGCCCGCGATCGTTGCTTTCCAGGAATCCGCAATATCATAGAATGCGTCATTCACATAGTTCTCCATCGACACCAGCTTTGTATTCTCGGAGAGAGCCTCACAAAGCACCGAGCATTTGCGCAGCGCGTGATTCATCAGGAGGATACAGCAGTGCTCCGATTCACAGATATCACGGATATCATGACAGATCTCCGTCATTGTCTGCTTGAAATTACCCGCGCTCCGCAGCTTGATACAGGTCTCCAGAACACCGGTGGCAATATCCGAAGAGATCGTGGACATGCGCTTAGCGTCCGGCTTGAAATTGACCTCCATGATATAGAGGCAATAGCAGCGGTTTCCTTCTTCATAGTTCAGGGGGATGAAGGACATATTGAACCAGACGTCGAACCGCGCCGGGTGAGCGTAAGCGTGGAGCATTTTTTTCTTGACCGCTGCCTGATAACAGGAATCCTCAAAGTTCAGATCCCGGTTCAGATACGCCGTATACTCGATTCCGGGGACAAACTTCTGAGAAAGCATGACCACATTCTCCATCGGACGTTCGATCGAGTCCAGATATGCACGGTTGCCTGCCATCAGACACACCTTGCCATAATTATCGCCTTCCAGCTTTTCAACTGAAACCACACAGCATGCGGTCGTCATTGCATCACAAACAGTCTGAAAATCCATAGTATACCTCCCCCGAAAACGCTGCAAAGATTTTTCTTTGGCGCATCAGCATTTCTTATTCTAATTATTATACCATATTTATCTGAAAATGTCAATATCAAACAAAGATATTTGTCTGAATCGTTCAATTTTGCAGAGTATGCTCCGGAAACAGCACTTGATTTTCGTGAAAAAGTATGTTATACTTATATTATACATTTTATTTGCAAGACAAGATCCTTTGAAGCAAGGGGTGCTGCGATGAAAAAGGGGGAAATCATTATGTGGGGACTGATCCTCGGCTCTGCACTGGCGGCGGCAGTCGTCGCCATCATCTATCTGACGGGATGCATCGGGAAATTCGGCGCGATCCAGGCGCTGGCGGGCGAACGGAAATGGCTCCGGCGGCTGATTTCGTTTCTGATCCTGGCGGGAATCTGCGTTCTGCTTGGCTATTTCATGAGCCCGGTCAATGCAGTGATCGTCATGCTGCATGAAGCCGTGTTTTTCCTGCTGTTCGGTGTGATCATCCGGCTGATCTCGCATTTTTCCGGCAAGGAATTCACGGTCAACTGGCAGGGCTGGCTCGCGGTCATCTGCTCAATTGTCTATCTCGGCTACGGCTATTATGCCCTGCACCATGTCTCGCGGACAGATTACACGCTGAAAACCGACAAACAGATCACGCTGAAAGCTGCACTGATCGCAGACAGCCATCTTTCGACGGTATTTGACGCAGATGGCTTTGCGGAACATCTGAAAACGATTGAAGCGCAGCAGCCGGATCTGCTCCTGATCGCCGGTGATTTCGTTGACGATTCGACAAAAAACACAGATCTGATGAAAGCCTGCGAGGCACTCGGAAAGCTGGATCTCAAATACGGCGTCTGGTACTGCTACGGCAACCACGACAAGGGCTATTACCGCAACAAGGACTATACGCCGGATGAACTCGAAAAGGCGCTCAAAGACAACGGCGTACACGTTCTCACGGATGCATACGAGCTGGTGGACGACAGCTTTTATATCGTCGGCAGAAACGACCGCTCCCGCAGCGAACGCAAGAGCATGGAAGATCTGCTGGAGGGCGTGGACACGAGCAAATACATCATCGTCATGGATCACCAGCCCAGCGATTATGAGAACGAAGCTGCTTCTGCTGCCGATCTCGTAGTCTCCGGTCACACGCACGGCGGACAGCTCATCCCGATCACGTTTGTCGGAGAATGGCTTAGCATGAACAACCGCACCTATGGCTATGAGCAGCGCTCCGGCACCGATTTCATCGTTACATCCGGCATCGCGGACTGGGAGATCCAAT
Organism: Oscillospiraceae bacterium; assembly: GCA_017550355.1. GTDB lineage: Bacteria > Bacillota > Clostridia > Oscillospirales > Ruminococcaceae > Firm-04. The sequence continues at coordinate 10,016 of JAFZPL010000156.1, forward strand.
TCAAGACCGGCACAAAATCCGAATACGTCATGATCAATATCGGCGGATAATTTTCCGGGATCATTGCCGAAAAACGGCAATCACCATAATCAAACCGTAAGGAGGAATCACAGCATGAACAATTTTCAGTTTTGGAGCCCGACAGAATTTGTTTTCGGAAAGGACACTGAAAACAAAGCAGGACAGTACGTTAAAAAGCACGGCGGCACGAATGTTTTACTGCATTACGGCGGAAAATCGGCAATCAAAAGCGGACTGCTCGACAGAGTGAAAGCGTCGCTCGATCAGGCAGGCATCCGCTATACCGAGCTTGGCGGCGTAAAGCCGAATCCGCGCGATACGCTCGTTTATGAAGGCATCAAGCTCTGCCGCGAACAGAAGATCGACTTCATTCTCGCAGTCGGCGGCGGTTCGACCATAGATTCCTCCAAAGCAATCGCAATGGGCGTACCGTATGAGGGCGATTTCTGGGACTTCTACGTTGACAAAGCAGAGCCGAAAGCAGCGCTGCCCGTCGGCACTGTTCTGACGATTGCAGCAGCCGGAAGCGAGGGCTCACCCGATTCTGTCATCACAAAAGAGGATGGCTGGCTCAAGCGCGGCGCCGGCACGGATCTCATCCGTCCGCGTTTTTCAATCCTCAATCCGCAGCTGACCTGCACGCTCCCTGCCTACCAGACTGCCTGCGGTGCAACGGATATCATGGCGCATGTCTTTGAGCGCTATTTCACCAATACCACAGAAGTCGAGATCACAGACCGTCTCTGCGAAGCCGTGCTTCAGACCATGATCCACGAGACACCGCGCGTGATTGCCGATCCGGAAAACTATGATGCTCGCGCAAACATCATGTGGGCAGGCATGGTCGCACACAATAATATCGTCGGCGTCGGCAGAGAGCAGGACTGGAACAGCCACGGCATCGAGCATGAGCTTTCCGCGCTCTATGACTGCGCGCACGGCGCCGGACTCGCGGTGATCATGCCGGCATGGATGGAGTTTGTCTATTCGCACGATGTCATGCGCTTCGCACAGGCAGCTGTCCGCATCTGGGGCTGCCCGATGGATTTTGCAAATCCCGAAAACACGGCACGCGAAGGCATCAGACGGTTCCGCGGATTCCTGCGCAGCATCGGCATGCCGCTGACCTTCGATGAGCTCGGCGCAAAAACGGAGGATATCCCGCATCTCGTGAAGACATTCGGCATCGGTGACGGCAGAACCGACGGCTTTGTCAAGCTCTCTGCGGAGGATATCACCGCGATCTACAACATTGCAGCAAATCCCACGCTACTGTAATATTGTGTCATTTTATGCAAATGCTATTGACAATTCAGAAATACTATGTTATAATCTAAATAGGTATGGGGCAAAAACCATGCCCGTGACATATTAACATGCCAATATACATATAAATAAAGAGCAAATCAGATTTCATTTTTTTTGGGGAAACGCACGTTTCAGGCTTCGGACTGCGGTGTTTCTGATACATGGATCATGAGAACAGTTTGCTCATACTGTGTTCAAAAAGCCGCACTTACATCAGCAGAAGTGTGGCTTTTTTGTATCCGATCCCCGATTTGCAGATTGTATGCAGCCGTGCTGTTCAATCGAACGGCGCCCCCTTCCGGCAGCAGACAGCCTGCACCGATCCCCAGAAACGAAAAATCCATCATTATGAGAATAGGGGAGATCACTTATGCAGCGAAAACATTTCAGACTGTGCAAGAGCGCAGGAATCCTCGCAGCTGCCATGCTTACAGTGACCGGCTTCAGTACCGCAGCGTCGGCAGCGGCAGCAGGCGATGTCAACGGCGACGGCAGCGTGAACAAAGCTGATGTGACAACGCTTCTCACATGGCTGACGTCCGGAAAGGGTTCGCCGGACAGATCCGCATCAGACCTCGACGGCGACGGTATGATCACAGCAAACGACCTGACTATGCTCAAACGCACAGTCCTTTACACAGAGCCCGATCCGGTCTATATTCATCTTAAGGACAGCGGCATCACCTATGAGGGCGGACGGATCAATGTCAGCGGAAAAACAGCGGAGATCACCGCCTCCGGCGTCTATTACATCGACGGCAGCATCAAAGACGGACAGGTTCTCGTGAATATTCCCGATGAAACCGCCGATTCCGGCACCGTCAAGCTCTTTCTGAACGGCGTTTCCATGACGAACGGGCAGGCACCGTGCATCATGGTCGAAAATGCCGAGAAAACAACCGTGCATCTCGAACCGGGCAAGGAGAATTCCCTCTCCGACGGCAAAGAAAAGCCCGCATCAGAGGTCGAAATTGATTACGCCGTGCTTCATGCCAAGGATGATCTCACCGTCAAGGGCGAAGGCGAGCTGAATATAACCGCAGGCATTGCACACGGCATCCACTGCAACAACGATCTGAAGCTCAACGGCGGCTCGCTCAATATCGAGACCGAAAACGGCGACGCTGTCCGCGGCAGAACATCCGTCAAGGTCAAAGACGGCAGCATCTTCATCAACACCGAAGGCGACGGAATCAAATCCACCAAGGGCAGCCTTGAAGTATCCGGCGGAACCGTGCAGATCAAGTCCAGCAAGGACGCTCTGCAGTCCGAAACAGAAATGATGCTGACAGGCGGCACCGTGCAGGCCTGCGGCGACCGCGGCGTGAAGCCCGGAACAGACTTCACTCTTGACGGCTGCACCCTTCTCGCAACAGCGACCGACAATCCCGCTGAACTCTCCGGCAAATCCGCACAGCCGGCACTGGAAGCGAGCTTTGTTAAGGAATGGGCGAAGAATAATCCGATCGCACTTACCGATAACTCCGAAAATATCGTGTTCAATCTGAATACGCTGAAAAAATACCGCTATGCATTCATTTCCTCTCCCGATCTGAAAGACAGTAGCGCTTACCAGCTCTGGGCAGGCGGCATTCAGGTCGAAAAGAGCGGAAAGAACAGCTTCACTCCCGGCAGCGACTATACGTCCGTCAACAACACTAACCACGCAAAACTGCTTTACAGCAAGCTCTACGACAAAACGAAAGTCCACAAGATCGAAGTACTGATGGACAAAGCCAAATGGAGTGAATTTCTCACGCATGCGGACGAAGAGATCTATTATCCTTGCGACGTCATCGTTGACGGCGAACGCATCAACAATGTAGGCATCCGCACCAAAGGCAACAGCTCGAGAATGTTCGTTTCTCAGGGCAAGAGCGAAAAATACAGCTGGCGCATCAAGTTCGACAAGTACGACAAATATCAGAATTACTACGGTCTGACCGAGCTCTGTATGAACAACATGTTCTCCGATCCGTCCTGCATGCGCGACCGTCTCTGCTATGACGCACTGGAAGCCATCGACGGCGTCGGCCCGAACAGCGCATGGACAGATATGTATCTCAACGGTGAACTGTTCAGCTTCTACTTCCTGGCGGAACAGCCGGGCGATACCCTTGCAGAGCGCCTCGCAACCAGCGATGATGCTGTTCTCTACAAAGCCACTGACAAAGCCGGCAACAACGGCGGCGGCATGTGGGGCGGCGGCGGAAATGACGGCTACTGCTCGTTCACAGAAAAAATGCAGCTTGAGAATTTCGATGTGAAATTCGGCTCGGATGATAACTTTACGCATATCGACGCAATCAAAAAAGCGATCAACCAGCTCAGCACCTCCAATTACAAGTTCATCGAAGACGTGATCGACGTTCCGAGCTTCCTCAAGGGATTCGCAGTCAATTCGGTCATGTGCAACTACGACAGCTACAACGGCACACTCGCACACAACTACTACCTCATGTACAATGACGGCAAGGCTTATTTCGTCGGCTGGGACTACAACCTTTCGCTCGGCAACTTCATGGACGGCGGACAGTCTGTAACATCCGATGTCAAGAGTTCGCTATATCAGGTCGAAGTGAAAGACCGCCCGCTGGCAAAACTGCTTCAGATTCCGGAATACTATGATATGTATATCGGATACGTGAAGACCATCGTTTCCATGTATGAAAATCCTGAAAAGGTCGTCAATGCTTACGCAGATCTGATTCGCAGCCATGCAAAGGCAGATCCCCGTTCCTTCTTCACAAGCGACAAATTCGACACCAACATCTCCAAGTCTGCAACCGGTCTGCAGGTCAATACCGGCGGCGGTGGCGGCGGATGGGGAATGTTCGGTGGCGGCATGTTTGGCGGCGGTATGTTCGGCGGCGGCGGTGGCGTCTTCACCTTCGGCGGCGAAAATGTCTCCATCGTAGACTTCCTCTACAAACGTGTTGAAATCATTCGCGGCGCAATCTGATCTATAAAAGAAGCCCCTGCGTAAAAGCAGGGGCTTCTTGCTGTCGATTGAAAAAAGAAAAGGCACGCAAAAGCGTGCCGGGATTGGGGTAGCAGGATTCGAACCTACGAATACCAGAGTCAAAGTCTGGTGCCTTACCACTTGGCAATACCCCAGTATAAAGAAACCAGCCAGAGAAGAAAATCTCTGGCTGGAGCCGGCATCGATCTATTTTCCCGGGACGTCTCCATCCAAGTATCTTCGACGCGAATGAGCTTAACTTCCGTGTTCGGAATGGGAACGGGTGGATCCTCATTGCCATTA
>JAFZPL010000157.1 GCA_017550355.1 Oscillospiraceae bacterium
AAATTCTATTTGCAGTATATGATGAGCAAACCGCGCCCTTCATTTATCTTCGTTGATGAGTTCGATGCTTATTATCATTTCGAGCTTTCTGAAAAGATCATGAAACTTCTTGAAACAGAATTTGACTGCCAAGTTATTCTCACATCGAACAACACCAATTTGCTGAGCAATTCCATTATGCGTCCGGACTGTATCCTGATCCTACATGATGGAAAGCTTACTCCTATCTGTGACACAACAAGCAGAGAACTGCGGCAGGGACATGATCTGGAAAAGCTATACATGAGCGGTGAATTTGACGTAATGTGAAAAAGCACTTGAAATTTTCTCGATACTATGATATAATAGATACAGCAGGAATATCTCCTGTAAACGTGCTTTGATTGCCGTCAAAAGGCTGGCAACATTTTGGCAACAACAAACCAGATAACACCTGATCTCTTGAATAATACCCCCATTCAAACCTGCATTTTCAAGTCAAAAACAGCCCATACAGGCTGTATCAAAGCTGCAAGAATCGAGTGGGAGTGATGCATGAAAAAGATGTAGATATTTTCTATGACTGCCTATAAAACGAGAGCTATCTGATTCAATTCAAGAATCGGATAGCTCTTTTTGTTATTTATAGCTTTGTGAAATACCATAGAAAAGTATAGTCATTGAAAACAACCCTATTCCCATTATCATCAATAACGATGATGCCATCAATGATATAGGAATACGCATACTCCGCTCCGACTATGAAACTGCCTTCTTTGGGAATATGGTGACATCTGCATTTATCCATTGTTATCCCCTCTCATCGCTCTGCAAGCAATTTCATTTCGCTCCGCTTCCGAAAAAGTCCCGTTTGGAAAAAGCAGCCGTCATGAATCTCCATGCCGCCTTTTTTCCTGTGAGCCAGTTGATATGGGCATTGTTTGCAGTATTTGATATCATTTTTTCAACCAGAAATTCCGCAACTGTTTCAGGGCGGTCACCAAGAATATTATACACCTTTTTCGTTTTCTCCGGAAGCTCTATCCGTTGTTCACCGCCGAGCGCATTTGAGATGAAATCCGTGATCATGATGCCGGGGGCGAGTCTGCCTGCCTTGACCTTACTGCCGCGCTCGGCAAGCTCCTTTGCAAGCGCTGCCGTAAAATGCGTCACAGCCCGTTTGCATGTGCCGTACATATTCAGTCCGAGCATCATCGCATCGTTGCTCCCGTAACCTTCGATATTATAGATGTATCCGCCCTCCGGCTGCTTTTCCATGAGCCTGACTGCTGTGCAGCTTCCAATGATCGTTCCGCGCAGATCAATATCAAGCAAAGAATCGATCTCCTGATCCGTAAGCTCCCAGAAAGCCTTCATAGGCTGATTGACGCCCGCATTGTTGATCCATATGTCTATGGTGCCGAATTGTTCGGCGGCATATTCCGCTAACGCATGGATCTCCTTCGAGGAAACCACACTCGCCCGAAAACATGCCACTCCCCCGCTGCCCTCGGTTTGAGTCAACGCCTCCGCAGCAGCCTTGAGTCTGTCCGCGTTCACACCGTTCAGCACAACATTCCAGTTTCTTCGGCGGAAGCATCTGGCCATTTCATGACCGAGTCCCCGTGTACTGCCTGTTATCACTACTGTTTTCATACACTATCCGTCGGGCAGACACCCGACACCCCTTTCAAACTATCATTCCTGTGGTGATATCATGTTTATTATATCATACTGGTTCTGAAATAGCAAGCTGCAAAGGATGATTTATATGCACCGTTTTGAAATCTGAGATCAGAATATCGGAAAAGCAAACCGTCTGCTTTCCGGACGGTTCTATTTATCGTCGTTTCCAAAATTTCACATTTCATGCTGCATCCATTCAAAAAATCAAAATCTCGGAAATAAATGCAATTTTATTTTCTGAAACGCTTGACAAACGCGAAACTATATGCTATAATACAGATGAAAGCTGCAATACATGCAGCAAAAGTGAAATTTCATATACAGGAGGATTACTATGAAAACATTCGGTGAAAAAATGCTGGAAGCCCGCAAAGCAAGAGGCATGAAGCAAACAGATTTCGGAAAGCTGCTCGGTGTCAGCAGCCGCATGATCATCGACTACGAAAGCAATCAGCGCAAGCCGCACCGCAAAAAGCTGCAGGAATTCGCGGATATTCTGGAGCTCCCGATCGAATATCTGCTCGACGACCGCTACAACACCGTGCTTGCCGTCTACAATAACGAGCCGGAGGAGCCCGACACATTTGCCCTGAAAATGCTGGAAGCAGCACATCCCTCTCTGGATATGCCGCTGGCGGAGATCGAAGCACAGGCGCGCCGCGAGATCGAATTTCTGCGGGAACGGAGCGTGGCGCTGTTTGCAGGCGGCGCACTCCCGCAGGATGTCAAGGACGCATTTTTCCAGTCCCTTTATGAGGCATACCTCAAATGCCGCGAACAGGCAAGCGAAAACGGCGTGGATGTGAACAAATTCGGATACTGAGCCGGAGGAAAGCCATGGCTGATATCATCTCGATCGCAGAAAAGGCAATGGCGGTCAAAGCGCAGTGGCGCTCTGCGGATATCTGGGAACTGCTCGACCGGCTCGGCATCATCACGGCGATCCGTCCGCTCGGCAGCGCGGAGGACGGTCTGAAGGGCTACTGCACCGGATTTTTCGGACAGTTTTATGTCTGCGTCAATCAGGAACTGCCGGATTATTTGCAGGAGCTGATCGCGTGGCACGAGCTCGGACATATCATTCTCGATCCGGATCTGCTGCGCAACGGGCAGTATATCGGCGAACAGGATCCGCTGCACATGCGGACGAAAACGGAACAGCGTGCGAATATTTTCGCGGCGGAGGGCGCCGTGGACGATTCTGCGCTGCTGGATCTGCTGCACAGCGGCGACACAGTTCCGCAGGCGGCGGCAAAGCTGCTGGTGCCGGAATCGTTCATCGTCTACAAGGCGGCGATCCTGCGTGCATACGGCGAGGAGATCCCCCCGCTGGATCTGCCGGATGCGCAGTGTCTCGCTGCAGTGATCACGGGGGCGGAAAATCTCTGAGGAGGCGAAGACCGTGCCGCAATTTGTGTGTATTGATCTGAAATCGTTCTATGCGTCCGTGGAATGTGTCGCGCGCAATCTGGATCCGCTGAACGCAAACCTCGTGGTCGCCGATCTGAGCCGCACCGAAAAAACGATCTGCCTTGCGGTCTCCCCTTCCCTGAAATCGCTGGGCATTCCCGGCAGAGCGCGGCTGTTTGAGGTCATCCAGAAGGTGCAGCAGGAAAACGAACGCCGCCGTCAGCTTGCCCCGCAGAAGCGTCTGACCGGTGAATCCATTTTCGGGGATGAACTGGCCGCGCATCCGGAGTTTGCCGTTTCGTATATCGCCGCCGTGCCGCAGATGCGCCGCTATATGAAAGTAAGCTCGCAGATCTACGACATCTATTTGAAATATATCGCGCCGGAGGATATCCTTGTCTATTCGATCGACGAGGTATTTATCGACGTGACCAATTATCTCGAAACCTATCGCTGCACCGCACACACGCTCGCTATGCGCATGATCCGCGATGTGCTCGCGCAGACCGGCATCACGGCAACGGCGGGCATCGGCACGAATATGTATCTCGCAAAAATCGCAATGGACATTGTCGCAAAGAAAATGCCGCCTGACAAGAACGGCGTGCGGATTGCGGAGCTCGACGAGCTCTCCTTCCGGGAAACGCTCTGGTCGCACCGCCCGCTGACGGATTTCTGGCGGATCGGTGCGGGAACGGCGCGGCGGCTGAATGCCATGTATATCCACACAATGGGCGATCTTGCGCAGTTTTCGGAATACGGCGAAGACCGGCTGTTCAAAGAATTTGGCGTCAATGCGGAACTGCTGATCGACCACGCGTGGGGCTATGAGCCCTGCACAATGGCAACGGTCAAACGGTATCAGCCGCAGAATCACAGCGTTTCGCAGGGACAGGTGCTCTCCGTGCCGTATTCCTACGAAAAGGCACGGCTGATCTGCATGGAGATGATCGACCAGCTCTCACTGGAGCTTGTGCGCAAACGGCTCGTGACGGATGCGGTGGAGGTGGTCATCGGCTACGATCACACGGGCATCCCAACGGATTACGCCGGAACGCTGTTGCGCAATCACTACGGCAAGATCGTCCCCAAACCCGCACACGGCATCTGCCGTCTCAGCCGTCAGACCGCCTCGACCAGACTGATGACGGCGGCGGCTTTGCGCGTCTTTGCACAGGCGGTCGATCCGGCACTGCTTATACGGCGCATCAACGTGATCGCGCTCAACATCGTCCCTGAACAGTACGCAGAACCGGAAGCGCCCGTACAGTACGGACTGTTTGACGATGTAGAAGCACTGGAACGGCGGCGCGAACAGGAACATGTGAAATTGCAGCGCGAACGGCAATTGCAGGAGGCGCTGATCTCACTCAAAAGCAGATACGGCAAGAACGCCGTTCTGCGGGGCATGAATTTTATGGAGGGCGCAACTGCCCGGGAGCGCAACGAGCAGGTCGGCGGGCATCGCGCATAATAAAGCTGTTTGTGTCTCCGGCGGATGAAAAACGGAGGCGGAATGCCGCAAAGGAAGTGACAACGCATGAATGAACTTCTGATTCAATCCCTTGAAATAGACTGGGATCAGATCAGCGCAGACAGTTATTTACGAAGGATCCCATCGGTTTCCGCGATCAGCGAATGGACATTCCGCAAACCGATCACATATTTTTCGGGCGAAAACGGCAGCGGAAAATCCACGCTGCTGGAAGCGATCGCCGTTGCATACGGCTTCAATCCGGAGGGCGGCACACGAAATTACTGCTTTTCCACACGCGATTCCCATTCCGTTCTCGGCGAAGCCATGCGGCTTGTCAAGGGATACCGCAACGAAAACCGGGGATACTTTCTGCGTGCGGAGAGCTTTTACAATGTCGCCACGGCGGAGGAGGAATATACCCGGATCGGCGGCATACCAGCACATTTTCATGAGCGCTCACACGGGGAAAGCTTTCTGCATCTGGCGCAGTCCGCCTTTTCCGGCGGCGGTGTGTATCTGCTGGACGAACCGGAAGCAGCCCTGTCGCCGCAGCGGCAGCTGACGCTGATGATCGAAATTTCACGCTGCATCAAGGAAGGCGCACAGTTTATCATTGCAACACATTCGCCGATCCTGCTCGGATTTCCGGATGCGGAGATTCTGAGCTTTGACGGCAGCGCGATCCGCACAATTCCATATGAGGAGACCGAGAGCTTCCAGATCACCCGGCTTTTTGTCAATCGGCGTGAACAACTGCTTCGGCAGATGGAGATTTTGTCATGAATGAATACGCAGAAATCATGCAGCATCCGCGCTACCGCTTACAGCATCACCGCCCAATGCCGGAGGATTCCCGTGCGGCGCAGTTTTCGGCGTTTGCGGCGCTGTCCGGCTTTGACGAGGAAATCGACGAAACGGCGCGTCTGACGATCTCGCGGAACGATCCCGCCGAGGACGATCTCGCGGAACTGGATGCGGCATTTCAGCGCCTGCTGACCGAAGCACCGGCACATCCGCATGTCACGGTCAGCTATTTTCAGCCGGACGCGCGCAAAAGCGGCGGCAGATATGTGCAGTTCAGCGGGCAGTTCCGTCACTACGATGCGGAACGCGGACAGCTCGTATTCACGGACGGCACAGCGATCCCCGCGCAGGCGGTGTGCGGGCTAAAATTGCAATGAGATGAAAACTGTAGGAATCCTGTCGAAAGCGGATTTCTACGGTTTTCTTTTTCAGAATCGCTGCAAAACAGCGTTACCGCGGCGCAGCACTTTCCAGGCAGTAACTGCGCCCCAAAAAACGCCTGTTTCTCTTAATAATCAAATCATGCAACATATTTTAGGCTGTCCAAAAATCTGCCATCTCCGGAAAATTATACACTTTGCGTAATCCACATTTTGTGAAATCTCCGCGCAGCCGATTGTTGAAAACCTGCAAAAATCGCTTGATTTCAAGCTTTTTCGACTGTTGAATGTTGAAAACTCTGTGGAAACGGTGTAAAACACGTCCATTTGTTCGGTATACGTCATGTATAACAGCGCAGTTTCAAGGCATACTATGCTTGCCCTGCACACCGGACTGCGGGGCGAAATCAGCCGGAAGGGAAGAGAATATCAAATGAATAAAATATTAGGGGCAGCGCTGGCAGCGGCTTGTTTGTCTGCGGCATGCTGCACCGGCTGCGGCGACCGGACGGACAGTCAGACAGCGGAAACCACACGCGTCACCACATCCGTGACCACCGCGCCCGTCACGACAACATTCACCGACAGCATTGCCGAGACCACGACCACCACGTATGACACCGCACTGTTCGGCACAACGACCTATGATACCGTGACCACATCGCGCGGGATCATCGACAGTGCAGAGGATGCGCTGGATTCTGCGGGCGACGCCGTCACCGGGATCCTCACGAAGCTGACCAGCGAGATCCACAACCACAGCACATCCGCAACCACATCCCGATAAAAAGACCGGAGGAGAGCATTTTCGCTTTCCTCCGGTTCTTATGCACATTTTTCTCAGTCGACCATATCATATGGAGAGGGCGGCAGATCGCCGTGCGATGTGAGCACCCCGCTGTCCATGATGTCCACCAGCCCGAAGGAGGGCGGCAGGCCGTCCCGCGGAACAGCCGCAGAGCCCGGATTGAACAGCCGCACGCCGCGGAGCGTCTGATCGATCCGCATATGCAGATGCCCGAACAGCACGATATCCGCCTTTTCCTCGCGTGCAAGCTCCACCAGCTTGTAGTGATAATCGCCCGCCATATGATAATGTCCGTGAACAGCAACCAGCTTGTGACCGTAGGGCAGCGCGTGAACAATGCGCAGCGGCGTGGTCAAACTGTGATCGCAGTTGCCGCGGACAGCATACACTCTTCTGGATTCAACCGGATATTCCCGGCAGAACCGTTCGTATTCCTCTTCGCCGTCCCCCAGAAAAATGACCTGTTCGGAATCCGGATGCGAGAGGATCGTATCGCGCAGGATGCTGTAATGTCCGTGTGTATCAGAAATAACAAGAAGCTGCATGGCAATTCCCCCGTTCTAACTACCCATATTATAGCATAAGATAGGGTATGTGTCAATAGATTTTCCTGATTCTTATTTCCCGAAAGGAGAACGCATATGGAAAAACCGAAACAGTCCCCGCAGCTCGATGCACTGCTCCGCGCCGTCAGCGGCAAACTGAACATCCCGCCCGAAACGCTGCGCAGCCAGCTGGAATCCGGCAAATTCGACGCAGCAATCGCCGGAATGAATCCGAAGGAACAGTCGGTCTTTCAGCAGCTGCTTGCCGATCCGGGCAGGCTCAGCCGGATCATGAGCACGAAGCAGGCAAAGGCGCTGTACGAAAAGCTGACGAAATAACCGGAGAAACGTGTAATGGAAGATCTCAGTGAAAAGCTGCGGTCACTGCTCTCCGATCCGGAAAGCTTGCAGAATCTGAGCGAGCTGGCGGCGATGCTTCGGCATCCGGAAGATGCCTGGCATCCTGAAAATGCCCGGCAGCCAGAAGATGCCCGGCAGCCGGAGGAAACGCCGCCGGATCTCCCGCCGGAAATGCCGGATCTCGGAAAACTGATGGCGGTCGGGCAGATCCTTTCCCGGAACGGCAGCGACGACGCCGAACAGCTGATCCTTGCGTTGAAGCCGCATCTTTCGGAAGAACGTGCGGAACGCGCAGCGAAAGCCGTCAAGCTGATGCATCTCTGGCGG
>JAFZPL010000158.1 GCA_017550355.1 Oscillospiraceae bacterium
GGTGAAGTCGCCTCCAATGTAAACATCGACCTTGTCAACGATATCCGGTTCAATATGAACCTGACGCAGAAGGGCGACGGTTCCTGTGAAATCTCCGACAACCTTGCATGGACACCGATCAGCGAATTCTCCGGTGTGTTTGACGGCAAGAACCATACGATCAGCGGCATTTTCTTTAACGGCACCGAAGAAGGCGGCTTGTTTCACATACTGAACGGCGCGACCGTCAAGAATCTCAGCATTGTGGATTCCAGCTTTGCATCCGATGCAAAAGTCGGTTCGATCGCTGCTTCTGCTAAGAGCGGGACGATCATTTCGAATGTTTGCAGCACTGCCGCTGTCAGCGGCGATAATGCAGCCGGTCTGGTCTATAATCTGGAGGAATCGACCCTTACCTCTGCCTTCTTTGCAGGCACCGGTACAGAGATGCTCTTCGCTCCTGGCAATGAAGACTCGGTTGTTTCAAATGTCTTCATTCTTTCTGAGGATGAAAGCATACCGTATGCTGCTTCTGCATCGGCAATTGCAAGCGGCTCGGTCGCTTGTGCGCTTGGCAGTGCGTGGTCTCAGGACCTTGAGTTTGGCGATGCGCTTCCCTATCTCGGCACCGACAAGCGTGTTTATTCCTATGTTCAGAACCATTCCTGCAGTCTGTCCGATCCGCAGGCAGAAACCATCTATACAAATGACGCTGAACTGTCCGGCACCACACAGACCTTGGAGCATGACCTGGAGTGGGGCAAAGTGGTCAAGCAGGCGACTTGCACGGAAAACGAGCGCTGGAACAAAAAGTGCAAAAACTGCGGCTATGAAACCAGCGAGCTCTTTGACAGAATGGAAGACGGTTTGATGGCGACCGGCCACAACCACGATTCTTCCGGCTACTGCCAGAACATTGATCCGAATACGGGCAGAAAGTGCAATCATTATGATTCTTCCTATCGTGTCTATTCTCTTGAAGGTGCATCGGTTGCACTCGCCGCTGACTTCAGTGTGTCCGGTATCACGGGCAGAGGTTGGCGTGCGGAGGATCTGTCAGCATTTGATATCACATACGGTACAGATGCATCGCATCGGTCAGAAGCGCTTCCGACTGAACCCGGCACATATTATGCCTTTGTTACACCAAATGGTACGAACACCCAATATCAGGGTATCGCCCAGAGTGAAGCCGTTGAGATTTATGCTCTGAACGTCGCCGGTCAGCAGGTCACTTCTCTGATTGCAGATGATATTCTCGGAAACGGCAAGTTCTCCTATAACAAAGACACCAAAACGCTGCAAATCAAGGCTTCTAATTTTAATTATGCAGGCACGGTCATTGAAAGCAGCATTGACGGTCTGACGATTTCTGCTGACAGCAATGTCACCCTGATGACAAGATCCGAGAGTAAGGATTGCATAATTCTGCACAAGAACGCAACGATTACCGGATCCGGCTTAATCAACATCATTGCCGGTTCTGAAAAAGCTGCCGGAACGGAGGGCGGTGCCGCAATCCGTTCTGATGCAAAACTGACGATCAAAAATGTGGGTATTACTATTGTTGCACGGTCCTGCATCCTCGGAGGAGCAGACAAAGCAGCATTGGAAATCATTGATTCCAACATGAATATGATCGCACATTCTGACTTGGGTGCAATCTCCGGTTTCAGCGGATACACCTTTACAAAGTGTGAGATCACGATACCCGGCGCAACCGAGATCACGGACGGAACTGTGATGGACACAACCGGCGAAACGCCTGTTCCGGCAAAGTGCGTCAATATTACGGCGTATTCCAGCATTCTGTATGACCTGTATATCGCCTCTGTTCAGGTATCACGCGCAAATGCAGATGATATTCTCGGAGACGGTGTTCTCTCTTTTGATCCGAAAACCAATACGCTGACAGTAAACGGCGATTGCGTGTCTGAGGATTCTGAGCCGTTTATCAAAAATCAGATCGACGGTCTGACAATTGATGTTGTATCTGATTCCAAATTCTCGTTTGAAAACTGTACGGCGATTACTTCCTTCGGCCACAATCTGACGATTACGGGCGAAGGCAAGCTGAAAATTGATTCACAGGCAAGCAGCATTTCTGTGAAGCAGTGCGTACTGACGATCAAAGACACCGAACTGACTGTCTGCATTGCCGGCGACAGCGTTTACGGCATCACAGGCGGACTTGACAATGACACATTGGAAATCATCAATTCCATGATGTGTGTCGAAGCAGACAGCGGTGCGATTGTGAATTTTGAAAACGGCATTACACTGGAAAAGAGCATGATTGTGAAACCGACAAATGCGTTTATTTCGGACAATGCCATTTCCGATGCAGATGGCGCGCTGGCTTCGATTGTAAAAATCATGCCGATGAGCATCGCGCCCGAAATCAAAACACAGCCGCAGGATGCAATCGGCGATGTCGGCGAAACGGCAGTATTTACGGTCGAAGCAACCGGAAGATCGCTTTCCTTCCAGTGGCAGTATGAGTCTGCGGCCGGATGGACGGATTCCGATCTGACCGGTGCAAAGACGAACAAGCTGAGTGTTCCGATCACTGCTGAAAGAGACGGTCAGCAGTACAGATGCGTCGTAAGCAATCTTGCAGGTACCGTCAATTCGGATTCTGCAAGCATTCATATCAAAGCTGCAATTACCGCAGATCCGACAGATTTCACCGGATCAATCGGTGAAACCGCGAAATTCACCGTTTCCGTATCCGGCAAGAACCTGAAATATCAGTGGCAGTTCAAGGACGGCACAACCTGGAAGGATTCCGGCATGACCGGCGCACAGACCGCAGCGCTCAGCGTTCCGATCATCGAAGCACGCGACGGGCAGCAGTACAGATGTGTCGTAAGCAATCCCGCAGGTAACGTTATTTCGAATCCTGCAAGCATTCATATCAAAGCTGCGATTACCGCAGATCCCACAGATTTCACCGGATTCGTCGGTGAAACCGCGAAATTCACCGTTACTGCATCCGGCAAGAATCTGAAATATCAGTGGCAGTTCAAGGACGGCGCAATCTGGAAGGAATCCAGCATGAACGGTGCAAAGAACGCGACGCTGAGCGTTCCGATCATCGAAGCACGCGACGGGCAGCAGTACAGATGCATCGTCAGCAATTCCTTTGGTTCTGAGACCTCGGATGCAGCAAGTATTCAAGTGAAAGCTGTCATTACAGCACAGCCGACAGTGCAGACAGTGGAGCTCAATCAAACCGCAAAATTCACAGTCGCAGCAACCGGAACGAATCTCATTTATCAGTGGCAGTTCCTTGATGTGAATACATGGAGAAATTCTGGTATGACCGGCGCAAATACCGCGACGTTGAGCGTTCCTGTGACCGCTGCGAGAGACGGACAGCAGTATCGCTGCATCGTGAAATCCTCCAATGGCACATCTGATATTTCATCGCCTGCAAGCATCAAGGTCAAGACCGCTATTACCGCGCAGCCGACGAATCAGACGGGCAAGATCGACAGCACGGTCAAATTCACCGTTGCTGCAACCGGCACAAATCTGAAATATCAGTGGCAGTTCCTCTCAACCTCCGGCTGGAAGAATTCCGGCATGACCGGCGCAAATACCGCGACGCTGAGCGTTCCTGTGACCGCCGCAAGAGACGGACAGCAGTATCGCTGCATCGTGAAATCCTCCAATGGCACATCTGATATTTCATCGCCTGCAAGCATCAAGGTCAAGACCGCTATTACCGCGCAGCCGA
>JAFZPL010000159.1 GCA_017550355.1 Oscillospiraceae bacterium
GAGCTGGACATCATAGAATTCCTTGAGCCACTTTGCCTCACCGTAGATGATCATGAACATCTCTTCATGAACGCTCTCGTAGTGGGTAACGTAGCCGCCGATCGTCTCAACATAGACATAGCTGCCGGACGGAATCGCGATCGGTGCGCCGCCCGTAACGATATACGGCGTGGAGTTGCAGACGATGAAATCGACAACCTGTGCCTCAAAGGTCATCTCGATCGCGTAATTGAAGGTGTGGTAGTTCTCATCACCGGAGATATCAATGCCCGCATTGACGATGTCATCCATCGTCATCGGGGTGACAGTCATTTCGCCTTCGATGTTGAGGCGGCGCGGCTGTTCCTGCTGCTCCGGGAGATCCGGGACATATTCCGTGGTGACCGGTGCGAACGGCTCCGGCGTGGTCGTGGTGGTTGTTGTGGTGGTCGTTGTCGTGGTAGTCGTCGTGGTGGTCGTGGTGGTCGCCGTTGTGGTGAACGCAGGGTCATAGTGATTGCACTTGCGGCCTGTGTTCCGGTCGATGTTCTGGCAGTAGCCGGAAGCATCGTGATTATGGCCGGTTGCCTGCTCGCTGACGCCTTCTCTCTCGAGACGGTCAGCGGTCTCGTACTCGCAGTTGATGCACTTCTTGTTCCAGAGCTCGTTCTCGGTGCAGTTTGCATACCGGACAACTCTGCCCCAGTCCAGCACATGCTCAACGGTGAGCACTTTGTTGGCCATTGTGCTGTCATTGGTGTAATGCAGCAGCGGGTTCGGATTGGACGGGCTGCAGGAGCGGTTCTCGGTATAGCGGTAGACATTCATCTCGCTGCCGAGATGCGGAAGTGCCTAGCCGTTTTCCAGATCCTGCGACCATGCTCTGCCGAGTTCGTATGCGATCTTGCCGCTTGCAAAATCTGCGGCGGTGGCTGCATTTTCACCGGCTGCATCCGAAAGAATATAGACATTTGTGAAGTCCCAGCTTCCGCTGTTCCGGCTGCAGATGCGCTCTGTACCGCTTCCGGCGAAATAGGCCGAGGAAATGGTTACAAGATCGATACTGTTAACCAGACCGCCTGCCTGATCGCCGGAGACTTCAGCCGTGCTGAATACATTCTGCAGCGTGGTCTGGTTTGCGGAGCCTGCGATCGAACCGACTGCTGCACTTGAAGCGAAGCGGGAGTTCTCGATGCCGACATTCTTGACGGTCGCGCCGCTGAGAGAGCCGAACAGACCGCCCGCCTCGGTTCCTTCATAGCAGAGGCCGCTGATCGTATGGCTCTTGCCGTCAAACTTGCCGGAGAACTGAGCGATCGGCACCCATGCCAGCGTATCGGACAGCGTGTATGTGCCGTCGTCCTGCTGCGTGAGGTTCATGTTGAAGCGGATATCGTTGACGAGGTCGATGTTCACATTGTCCTCGATCTCACCGCTGTTGATGTTCTGAGACAGCCACATGAGCTGACCCGCATTTCTGACCTCGTATCTGGTGCTGCCGTTTTCCTCAAAGCTCTGCGGCTTCTGGAAGAACAGCGGGATTTCATCCGTGTGGTCTGCAGAGAGCGGGCAGCCGCTTCCGCCGTAGCAGATGCCGTCTGCATTGAAGGCGTGCGTCTTGAAGAGGTGGATGTCGCCGACTGCGAAGATCACGCTCTTCTCGACGGTCTCGCCCGCCGGGATGCTCAGACCGTTCCACGAATACGCGATGCCGGAGTCATAACCGACATTGTAATTGGAAGCGGTGTGAGCGGAAAAGGCGTTGGAGCCTCTCGAACCGTAGTGGCCCCACCAGCAGCTTGCATCCTCCGGGATCGAAAGCAGGAAGATGTTGCCGTTGTTGTCGCGCATTTCCACATTCTTGACATTGTAGTTTGCACAGTTTTCAGCATTGAGCTGTGTATCGTCATCCGAGAACGCAAAGATCGGTGCACAGTCATTGCTGCCGATCTGGACGTCTGCGGTGCTTGCAATGCCGAAGCTGTCAACATCGGCACCGGAACGGTTCTGGATGAGATAGGAGACTTTGACATACAGGTTTTCTTCCGGATTCTCCGAAATGGTGCCGTAGCAGTTGCAGAAGGAGAAGACCGGGGTCACGGCAAGGCCGGAATTGATGATGTATGTCGCCTTCAGGCCGTTTCTGTTGATGCTGTATGAATTGGATCCGAGCTTGCAGGTAATATTGTAGCCGTTGTTGCTGTAGGTTGTCTTCAGTTCTCCGTTGTTGCCTCTGAAGTCATAATAACTGCCGTGGTTGAAGTGCGTAATGAGCCCGGAATGGGGGTTCGCGCTCTCGTAGCTGTCGTAATTCCATGAAGCGTAATATGTTGTGTCGTTCTCAAATGTTGTGGTCAGATTGCCTGCTGCATCCGTCCAGCCTGCAAAGACAAGGTCGGAGAGTTCCGGCGCTTCGGGTTCCGGCGCATCTGCGGACACGGTTTCGTCCGCCAATACTGCCGTACCGTTCTCGACTGCGTATTTCTCATCGTTCAATGAGCCGCCGTTCAGGTCGAACCGGATCGAGGAGGATCTGACCGCACGGAGCTCTTCGATCCCGGGTGAATCGGGATTGACAGGAGCTTCGCCGCCTTCGGATTCCCCGGATTCTTCGATCCCGGCAATCTCCTCGGCACGTGCAGTCAGAATCGAGCCCGGCTGATAAGCCGGCAGCATTCCGCCGAGCATCGTCAGCGATGTGACGGCTGCGAGCAGTCTGCTGAATTTTGAATGATTCATGCTTGATTCCTTTCTGTTTTTGGCAACGCCATATTTATAGCACACACGGCAGTCGGCAGCCGTGATACTATACGAAATATAAAAATGTTTACAAATCATACTGTCAGTAAACACAGCAACTTAATTATATCACGTTTCATTCTGATTGTCAATACATTTGAAGCGGCGTTTTGCGGCTGCGGGCGGGATGTACTGCTGGTTTGGTGCCGCGGCGAAAAAAAGGAGCAGCGCCCGGCACTCTGCTCCTTTTTCTGTTCATTTGCGTTACAGCGCTGCAAGGACGGTTCCGATCCGTTCCCGGAGCGCAATATCGGCACGGCTGTCCGCCGGCGTCAGACCGAGGTCCCGCCGACGAAGAACACGGCCTTTTTCGCATGACTGACTGCTTCCCGCAGTGCATGTCCTCCGCGGCAAAGGAGATGCTTATATCTTGGGATATGTGATTTCGATCCACGCCCCTGCGGCGGGGCGACGATATGCGGGATTTTCGGGAGCGCCGGTGTTTGGAAATTTCAATCCACGCCCCCTGCGGAGGGGGCGACAAAGATGTTCACGGTTTGCCCGCCGATCGTAACGATTTCAATCCACGCCCCCTGCGGAGGGGGCGACATCTCTCAGACTGTCACCGCGTCCGGGATTATCATTTCAATCAACGCCCCCTGCGGAGGGGGCGACTCTATGAGTGCATCATTACGAATGCGGAGATCCGATTTCAATCC
>JAFZPL010000160.1 GCA_017550355.1 Oscillospiraceae bacterium
AACCTCAACACCCTGCCTGACAACCGCGTCATTGCGCTGCGCAACCCGAAGGTGCGCTCCATCATGCGCATCTGCGACGGCGTCATGTACGCATTCCGTGAGTTCCTGCGCCAGGAGGGCTTCACTGAGTTCGTGCCGCCGAAGATGGTCAGCGAGGGCGCAGAGGGCGGCGCCGATATGTTCGAGGTCGATTACTTCGGCAAGAAGGCGTTCCTGAACCAGTCCCCGCAGATGTACAAGCAGATCATGGTCGGCGTCTTCCAGAAGGCATTCACCGTTGGTCCGGTCTTCCGTGCGGAGAAATACTCCACCAACCGCCACATCAACGAATTCCAGGGTCTTGACCTTGAAATGGGCTTCATTGACTCCTTTGAGGATCTGATGGAGCTTGAAGGCAGAATGTTCCAGTTCATGTTCCGGACGCTGAACGAGCAGTACGCAGAGGAGCTCGCCATGTTCGCGCCGGGCAAGGGCAAGAAGGGACAGCAGCAGGCAGAGGGCGCAAAGACGCTTATCGGCGAGGACGGCAAGCTCCCTGAGCTGACCAGATTCCCGAAGATCAAATTCCTTGAGGCAAAGCAGCTCTTCGCGGATGCACATCCGGGCGAAGTCGGCATCAAGGCACTGAACGAACCGGACTTTGCACCGGAAGAGGAAAAGTGGCTCGGCGAATACTTCCTCAAGGAGTACGGCTGCCCGATCGTGTTCGTCACGCATTATCCGGCTGTTAAGCGCCCGTTCTACGCAATGAACGATCCGGAGAACCCGAACCTTACCCTCAGCTTCGATATGCTGCTGAACGGTCTGGAGGTCACGACCGGCGGTCAGCGTATCCACGACTATGAGAAGCAGATCGCAAAGATGCAGGAGCGCGGCATGAGCGTGGATGATTTCGAGGACTACCTCACCATGCACAAGTACGGTATGCCCCCGCACGGCGGCATGGGACTCGGCATGGAGCGTATCGTCCAGAACATCCTCGGTCTCGATACCATCAAGAAGGCCACCGCATTCCCGCGTGACCGTGACAGACTCCGTCCGTAATTCTTCTTATGCATAATACAGAACGGCTTGCACCGAAAACAAGCCGTTCTCGTACTGCATTGACGAAAAGATGTTATCATAATTACGAAAGGAGTTGTCTCCGTTGTCAAACAAACAACGCAAGCAAATCAAAGCGCGCGCGGCACAGCAGGAAAAAGAGATTCAGAAAGCGGAGCTCCTGAAAGAACTGGAAGAGGAAAAACAGAAGCTCGCTGAGGAAAATGCGGCTGCAACAGAAGACAAGGCTGCCCGCAAAAAGAAGCGCAAGGCATATATCGCCGCGGAGATCGAACGTGCAGGCGGTATTCCGGCGGCGCTGCTTATGAGCATTTTCCTTGGTCTGACGGTCCTGCTGTTTGCACCGGGCGAAATGTACGTCGCAAACCCGGTGGAATATCAGCTTGGCCCGCTCTACATCCTTCTGCCGATGCTCATCACGGCATGTTTCACCATCATTGGCACATATATCATCCTGCTGATCGCACTGATGATCCATCCGAAGGTCTTTCAGGTGCTGAAACATCTGATATTCGGCGTGACAACGGCATGCTGGGTGCAGATGACCTTCCTGAACGGCAGAATGGCACAGTTCACGGGAGACAAGGCCGTTTACAGCAAATCGGATCCATTTTTCATCGCTGACCTGGTCATCTTCATCTCGATCTCCGTTTTGCCGCTGCTGATCTGGATCTTTGTCGAGATCTTCACGCGGAAACGCGAAAAGCGTCCCGATTCGCACAAGCTGGTCTCTGCGCTCTGCGGTCTGATCCTCATTATGCAGACTGCCGGATTCCTGCCGGGACTGATCCGCGTCATGAACAACGAATACCTCACAGGCAAACCGAAGCAGGTCTACCAGTCCTATGAACCGCTGATGCATCTCAATTCCGAACAGAACGTCGTTGTGTTCCTCACCGACCGACTCGACAGCTTCTGGGTGGATACCACGCTTGAGCACTACGAGGATCTCGCGGTCATGCTCGACGGCTTCACCTTCTACCAGAACAACCTCGGCTGCTACACCAACACCTTCCCGGCGCTGCCCGAAATGCTCTCCGGCGTCACGTATGACGGACAGACCTTCGGCAATTATGTCCGCGAAGTCTGGTCGGAAAACAAGCTGCTGCCGAAGCTCAAGGACAACGGCTACAAGGTGAACATGATCCTTGACGGCCCGAGTTCCTATCTGCACCTGCTCTCGATGCAGGATCTGTCTGACAACATCGTCGGCAAGGAGACCGGCTACGAGATCAATTATCTGAAAAAGGACGACAAAGACGGCATCGTCCCGATGCAGGCGAAATTCGCAGGTGTCAAGGTGCTGCCGTATCTGCTGAAGAGCCTTGTCGCAGAGACTTTCCCCTCCGATTTCTCGAACAACTTTGTGAAATGGAAAGAGGATGAGCCGCCCACGGAGGCTGCCCCGCGTGCAGTCGGCGTGGATGCAGACGTGAAGTGCCTCAATTATCTGCGGAACAATCCGGTCGCGGCGGATTCCGACAAGAAGGTCTTCAACTATGTGCATCTCTCTTGTGCGCATGAGACAGATGAAAAGCTTGCAAAGTATTACATCTATTTCGACAAGGACGGCCGCAAGGACAAGTACGCCACGATTATGGGCGAACTCAACGTAATCTGGGAATACTGCAAGAAGATGAAGGAAGTCGGCGTTTACGACAACACGACCATCATCATCCTCGGCGACCACGGCAGAGCACCGAGCCTGGAGGAAGAGGACAATTACGAGCTTGACAAGGAGATCGTGACCGGTCTGCTGATCAAGCCCGCAGGCGCAAAGCGCGGCAACCTGAAATATGACAAGATCACGCCGATGTCGAACAAATATTTTACGGCGAGTGTGCTGGAATATGCCGGCATCGACCATTCGGAGCTCGGTCTTTCATATAATGATGTGATCGCAAATCCGCCCGATGAACCGCGTGTTCTGAATTTCTACGAATTCACCGGCTATTACCGCGCACCGAAGCTGCTCGTGAAATACTCGGTGGACGGCAACGCCCGCAGCTTCCAGAACTGGAAAAAATAAACCTGTCGGCAGTGCCGGCATACAAATCATGACAGCGCCCGTCTCACGTTGCCGGCATGTAATAGACTGCCGATGTGAGGCGGGCGCTGTTGTGTATCTATCCGGTATACACATAAAAAATCGTTACTCCTGACTGATTTCTATTGACAGGAACAGAAATCTATGATATAATAAAACAAATCCAAACCGCAAAGGAGGAATTATCATGGGCTTACTCTCGAATCTCTTCGGTAAGGCGGCAGAGGACCTCATCAAGAACTCTGTCCAGAACGCCGTCAATGCTCAGCCGACCCCTCAGCAGCAGGCACGCGATATCCCT
>JAFZPL010000161.1 GCA_017550355.1 Oscillospiraceae bacterium
GGCTATCCGCAGCAGGGCGGCTATCCGCAGCAGGGCGGCTATCCGCAGCAGGGCGGCTATCCGCAGCAGGGCGGCTACCCGCAGCAGGGCGGCTATCCGCAGCAGCAGCGTACGGCTTATCCGCAGCAGCAGGTGTCCCGTCCGGTCGCAAGTGTGCAGCAGTCCAGCATGTATCAGCAGCAGAGCGCGCAGATCTCCCAGAATCTCGGTTCTGCAGGCGGCAGCGCAATGAAGCGCAGAATGGAAAGCTTCATGAGCGATGATGATGCAGCAGAGGCTGTCGAGCAGGAAGTGGCAGAGACCGGTCTCTCCAAGGATGACCTGCTCAGAATGCAGAAGGAAAAGAAGAAGGTTGCAAAGAACAACTTCGGCTTCCATAAGAAATAAGAACAACAGAGACCGCACGACAAAAACGTGCGGTCTCGTTTTGTGTTATATGGATATGCGGCGAAAAAAAGGACTGCACGCATCTGTGCAGCCCTTTCTGTTTATTTGAAATTGACACCCCAGTTGGAGTTGGAACTGATCTTGGAATACAGGCGAATCATGGTTCTGTGCTTGACCACCTTGTAAAGATAAATCACCAGACCGATGACTGCTGCGGAAAGAATGCCGCCGACAACATAGAAGAGCGGCTTTTTGAGGATCAGTGCAACTGCCCAGATAATGACCAGCGCGACCAGAATAATCGGCAGATAGAACGACATGAAAGTTCTGTCCTTCATCTTGATATACTGCTGGATCTCCTTGATATCAAAGCTCTCGTAATGGCGGGCAATAAAATTATCCGGACGCGCCCACTTGCAGAACTGCTTGAGGTTTTCAAATTTCACTGTGTAATCCTGCTTCGTGTACGTGATGCGATAATAGACCGTCACAGAGCCGTCTTTTTCATTGACAGCATCCATGATATGAACGATCGTACCTGCCTCAACCTGATTGCTCAGCGATTTGGTAACGAGGAACTTCCGGTCGATGGCTTCGTCAATATCATTGAGCATATAAGTCATAATAAGCACCCCACAATACTTTATCTGGATCAAGCATCTCTATCTCTAACCGCGAGGGCAGAATATATCTACAAGACGCATGTCTCCTAATACAAGAATTATTATACCATATTCAAGCGAAAAATGCAAGTAAAAAAAACAAGTTTTTTGTGCGTTCCAAAAGTTATCCTGAGAAAAAAAGACAATGATTGAGGCGGATTACATGGTGAAAATGCATAAAATGATACATACTGCATAACCCCAGCGTATGATATCTCCATTGTTCACATTAATATTATAGCATAAACATCAAATTTGCGCAAGGTGTTTTACCCATAATCTACATCCCGCACAAATCAATCGACTTTACTTTGTGCAATATCACCTTTCCATCATGGCAGATTCCACATTTTTGCGAAAAAAACTGCACAGAAATACGGAAGACGGGACACTTGCACCAAGCCCGTGCTTGTGGTATAATATTGGGTGGAAATATGCAAAGAAAAGGTGAGGAATCCTATGAAAACATTTCGTCCGGAAGACTTTGAGATCATCGACATGCACACGCACATCTTCCCGCATAAGATCAGTGAGAAAGCGACGCAATCCATCGGTAAATTCTACGATATGGCAATGTATCATGACATCGGCGAAACAGACAGACTTCTCAGAGCGGAGGCGCAAATCGGCACAAAGCAGATGCTCGTCTGCTCTGTTGCAACAACCCCGCATCAGGTCGTGTCGATCAACGATTTCATTGCCGGTGAATGCGCACAGCATCCGGAGTTTTTCGGCTTTGCTGCACTCCACGGTGCATACGAGGATATTCCCGGCGAGATTGACCGCGTGATCGGCATGGGACTCAAGGGGATCAAGCTGCATGCGGATTTCCAGCGCACGCCGATCGACAGCAAGGAATCTTACCGCATCTATGAGGCAGCGGAGGGCAGACTGCCCGTGCTGATGCACATGGGTGATTACCGCCATGATTTCTCTCATCCGCGCATGCTGAAAAAAGTGATGGAGGACTTCCCGAAGCTCAAGGTGCTCGCTTCTCATCTCGGCGGATTTGCGGCATGGGATGAGGCTGAGGAAGTTCTGCATTCAAGCGAAAATATCCGGTTTGATACATCGAGTGCAGTTTGCCTGATGTCGCCGGAACGTGCCGTCCGTATGATCCGGAATTACGGCGTGGATTACTGCATGTTCGGTTCGGATTTCCCGATGTGGGATCCGAAGGAGGAGGCAGAGCGCCTGCTCTCACTGGGCTTTACGCGGGAAGAATACGAGAAGCTGTTCTCGAAGAATGCAAAGGAATATCTGAATCTGTGAGGTGACATCATGGCGAAAAAACGGTCTGCAAAATCGGTGATCGGGCTTGTGATCGGCGGCGGTATCGCCATTCTGATTCTGTACGGTGTTGCTTGTCTTTATCTGGATGAGATCCGTGCAAAGATGAACGCAGCGGATCTTTACCCGAACGAAGAGATCCTCGATGTACAGACGAACAACCGGATTTTTACCGGAGACGCTGCCGTGATGCTTTATAACGCAAAAGAACAGTTTGTCTTTGAGCAGGATTTCAAGCGGGAATGGATCTTTTTTAACGAAGTGGAAATGAGCGATCACGGCTATTCCCAAACAAACAGAATGCGCCGGGAGCTCAATCAGGCGTTGGAAAAGTTTGAAAGCCGTGTGCAGACGGAGCATGTGTGCCGCTATTATCCCGACGGAAACGGCGTCATGATCCTGACGGCAGAGAACGACATCGAAACACTGGAAGAGATGTATAACTGCATGTTTGAAGAAGCCGGCCAATTGCAGCAGCGCTTTTCGATTGTCTGCTGTTTGCCGGACGAATATGCGGAAGTCGCGAAGCACGACAACGATGAACTGATCCGCGCATACGCAAAGCTCGACTGGTTCGACGGGAAAAAGACGATCGTACCGAGTGTACATTTTCTCCCGCAGATCATGCGTATTTCGGAGCCCTATGCCGAATTCAGCTGGCAGAGCCGCGATATTGATATTGCGATTCAGAACCGTGAGAACGACAACGACGAGGGCGTTATGCTGAAATATGCGGATTTCGACGTGGCTGCACCGGTGGAGCTGTACTATGAGTACAGCGAAGAGGTAGGCGAAATGCGCGGCGTGCGGCAGTGGGCGCACAGCTCAACGGGCAGCGATACATCTTACCACTTTAACTGAAAGGAGCATGCAATATGCTGCTGTCCTGCACGGGCGTACATAAATTCTACCAGGATTCGCATGTTCTGAACGGCGTTTCTCTGACGGTTGAAAATACCGACCGCATCGGCATCGTCGGCGACAACGGCTGCGGAAAATCGACGCTGCTGCGCATCCTGACAGACCGTGAACTGCCGGATTCTTTTGAACACGATGAGCCGCAGATCGCGCGGGCGGCAGGGCTCCGCATCGGCTATCTTGCGCAGAATGCCGGACTGGACGGCGCGAAAACGGTTCGCGAGGAGATGACGGATGCATTTGCGCCGCTGCTTGCGGCACAGGAAGAGATGCGCCGGCTCGAAAAAAAGCTGGAATCCGGTCTGACTGAAGCGGAAACGGATGAATATGCGCGGCTTTCGGCGTTTTTTGAGATCAATGACGGCTACACGACTGATGTACGGATCCGTACTGTGCTCTACGGCATGGGATTTGCGGAATTGGATCTAGACCGCACTGTTTCAGGCTTTTCCGGCGGCGAAAAGACGCGCCTTGCGCTCTGCAAGCTGCTGCTGGAAGCACCGGATCTGTTGATTCTGGATGAGCCGACGAACCATCTGGATTTCCAGACGATCGGCTGGCTTGAAGAATATCTGAAAGGATGGCGCGGCGCACTGCTGATCGTCAGCCACGACCGTTTCTTCCTCGACCGGCTCTGCACCAGCATTTGCGAGATCGTTCGCGGTACGCTGACGCGCTACAAGGGCAATTACACCGCGTTCACGAAGCTGCGTGCGGAATCGTGGGAGCGCCAGCAGAAGGAATTTGAGGCGCAGCAGCGGGAGATCGCGAAACTGGAGGACTACATCGCACGCAACAAGGTGCGTGCATCGACTGCCAAATCGGCAAAATCGCGCGAAAAGCAGCTCGAAAAGATGGAGCGCATTGAGCGCCCTGTCGGCGAGGCAAAGACGGCAAAGCTGCGGTTCACCTATGCGACTGTGCCGCCGATCGATCTGCTTGAAGTGAAGAATATCGACCTGACCGTCGGAACAGGCAGCACGCGGCATACGCTGATGGAGAATATCTCGTTTACGGTGCGGCGCGGCGAGAAAATCGGCATCATCGGCGAGAACGGTGCCGGAAAATCGACATTATTAAAAGTATTGCGCAATATCATTCCGCACAAGGGCATCGTGAAATGGGCGGCGGGTACGCGGCTCGGATGCTTTGAACAGGAGAGCGAATCACTCGATCCCTTTGCGACTGTGTTCGATGAGCTGCACGGCAGATATCCGACGCTGAGCGATTTCGAGGTGCGCTCGCTGCTCGGACAGGTGCGTCTCACAGGCGAAAACGTGTTCAAGGAGACGGGTGTGATCTCCGGCGGCGAACGTGCAAAGCTGTGTTTCGCGATCTTGATGATGGAGCACGGCAATGTGCTTCTGCTGGATGAGCCGACGAATCATCTTGACCTCGCAACCAAAGAGATCCTGGAAGCGGCGCTGGCGGAATTCGACGGGACGATCCTGTTCGTCAGCCACGACCGCTATCTGCTGGAGCGCATCGCGGACAATCTGCTTGTGCTGGAGGACGGAACGGTCACGCGCTATAAGGACAAATTCAGCGCCTATCAGGAAATGATCCGCCGGAAGACGGCAGCGGAGGAACAGGCAGCCGCGGCGGAAAAGCAGCAGAAGGCGGCTGAGGCGCAGAAAGCAGGCTATCGCTCCAAAGAACAGCGTGCGCAGGATGCAAAGCGCCGTGCGGAACAGAAACGCGCTGAGCAGGAGATCGAGGATCTGCAGGCGGAGGAAGCGACGCTGAATGCATCGCTTTCAGATGAAGCTGTGATCGCGGATTATGCGAAGATGCAGGAGATCTGCACGCGGCTGGAGGAGATCCGCAAGAAGCAGGACGATCTGCTGGAACTGCTGATTGAACTGGAAGAAAGCGGCAGCTGAGTGCTTCCGCGGGTATCATTTTCATATTAATACAAGCGTCCGACTCGCGGCTTTGTCTGCCGTGGGCCGGACGCTGATTATTGACGAAAATCCGCAAAAAATGCACAGCGTGATATGCCTTCTATCGTTTCTAAATAAAAACTTAATAAAGCAAGATGGTCATATACGATTCCGTGGAACGCACGATGATCATAAAATAATCGTTTTTTACACCGTTTTAACCATGAGCGAAACAATGTG
This sequence comes from Oscillospiraceae bacterium, assembly GCA_017550355.1. Taxonomy (GTDB): domain Bacteria; phylum Bacillota; class Clostridia; order Oscillospirales; family Ruminococcaceae; genus Firm-04. Next base: position 5,381 of record JAFZPL010000161.1, read on the forward strand.
TTCGATCATATATTGCGGAACGAATTACATTTCTTGTACATATAAGCTGCTGCTTATGGATAGTGTGCCAAAAACCTATAGGGGCAACTGTTGCTAATTTTGCGCTTTTGTGCTATAATCATATTAACGGATACGCTGAAATAACGTGTAAATTCGTTAATTTTACGAGGGGGAATCATTATGAACATGAAACAGAAGGCAACTGCAGCATTCCTGAGTTGTCTTATCGCTGTATCCGGCGCATCTTCGCTTGTCAATGCGGCGGACAGTGAGCCGGAGACGGAGCCGATCCTCGTGACCGGCTTTGAGGACAAGGATGTATCCAAGTTCTCAAAGCGCGGCGACGATGATACTTCCGTGATCGAGGCTTCCACAGAGAAGCCCCACAGCGGCGATTACTGCATGGCAGTCACCGGACGTTCGGAGGGCTGGAACGGTCCGTCCGTCAGTCTGGCAGCGCTCGGCTGTGAAGCTGGCGTGCCGTATGTGGCGACTGCATGGGTAAAGGCGGCGTGGTACAATGAGTGCAAGCTGAGCATGCAGTATACCGATGCGGACGGCGAGGATCATTACGTGAACCTCACCAAGGCGACCTCACAGGGTGAGTGGGTGCAGATCCCGCAGGCAAAATTTACGTTTTCCGAGGAGTGGAAGAACGTCCAGATCTACATTGAAGCGAACGACAAGGCAGAGCTCTATGTGGACGACTTCCAGCTTTCCACCGCGCCGGTCTACCCGATCGAGCAGGATATCCCCGGTCTGAAGGATGTTTACGGCGACTATTTCAAGATCGGCGGCGCAGTTACGGCGTCGGAGCTCTCCAACAAATCCTGTCAGGAGCTTGTGCTGAAGCACTACAACTCCCTGACGCTCGGCAATGAGCTGAAGCCGGAGAATATGCTCGATGCAAAGGCAACCCGCGAATACTATAAGGAAAGCGGCGACAACACCACGCCGAAGGTCAAGCTGAACGGCGACGCAAAGTACATCCTGAACTTCTGCCGCGATCACAATATTCCGGTGCGCGGACATGTGCTCGTGTGGTACAGCCAGACACCGCGCTGGTTCTTCACTGAGGATTACACGCAGGACGGTGATCTCGTCGACAAGGCAACGATGACCAACCGCATGGAGAACTACATCAAGGGCGTCTTTGAGGTGCTCGCGGAGCAGTATCCGGATGTGGACTTCTACGCCTGGGACGTTGTGAACGAAGCGCTCGAAGACGGCGGACAGCCGAGAGCAAAGGGTTCCTACGAAGAGGGCAACGGAAGCTCCGCATGGGTTGCAATCTACGGCGACAATTCCTTCATCGAACCGGCGTTCAAGTTTGCAAGACAGTATGCGCCGGAGGGCTGCAAGCTCTATTATAATGATTACAACGAATACATGAAGGTCGATGCAATGCTCAAGCTGGCGCTCGATCTCAAGGAGAAAGGCTATCTGGACGGTCTGGGACTGCAGTCTCACCTGAATGTCACGAACAATGCCACCTCTGAAGCATTCCCGACAGTCGGCATGTATGCAAATGCGCTTGACCAGTTCTGCAAGAGCGGTCTGGATATCCAGATCACCGAACTCGACGCGACCTACGATCACACGGTCAAGGACGGCGAGAAGCTCCAGGCAGATTATTACGACGGCATCATGGCAGCGATCGCGAAGCACAAGGATCAGATCTCCGCATGCGTCTTCTGGGGCACAACGGACGATCAGAGCTGGCGCGGCGACCGTACACCGCTGCTGTTCGACGGCAAATTCAAGGCAAAGCCGGCATACTATTCGATCACGGACGGCATTGAATACACTGTGACGACCGGCACCACGCGGCAGGAGATCGGTCAGACCACTTCCAAGACGACCGCGACCGAGACCACCGCATCCACCGGCGCTTCCACGCCGGGTTCTTCCGCCGGCAAGGGCTATGATATCGCGGGCGACGTGAATCAGGACGGCAATGTCACTGTTTCCGACGCGATCCTGCTCGCGAGAATCGTCGCGGAGGACACTTCTGCATCGGTTACCGATAAGGGACGCGAAATGGCAGAGCTGGACGGCGAGACCGGACTGACGGTCGATGACCTGACCGCACTGCTCAAGCAGCTTGTCGGCATCAAATAAACCGATTGGAAAACCTGTGTGAATCAGCACAGGAAACGGGCATCAGACGGATAGAAAAGGGGTGATTCACATGAACAAGAGATTGTTCGGATTGCTCTCAGCCGCTGTTGTCGGACTGACGGCAATCGCAAGCACAAGCACAAGCATCTTTGCTTCCGCGGCGAACGTGGGCGACAAGATTGAGGTCGGCAAAAAACAGCTGCAGCCGAAAGGTATCTGCGACGGCTACAGGTATGAAATCTGGATTGATCAGAATTCCGGCGGCACAGGTTCGATCACGCTCGGCGAGGGCGGCACCTACAAGGCGGAATGGGATGCTTCTGTTCCGCAGGGCAATTTCTTCGTCAGCCGCGGCATTGATTTCGGTGCCAATAGAAGAGCGACGGACTACAACGGTCTTGCGCTTGAGTATACCGCCAATTACAGGCAGACGAAAGAGATGAACGGCAACTCCCGCCTTGGCGTCTACGGCTGGCTCCAGAACATCGGCCTCGAAGATGAGGATATTCCGCTTGTTGAGTATTACATCATCGAGGACTGGAAAGACTGGGTGCCGGACGGAGAAGGCAAGATGGTCACCATCGACGGCGCGGAGTACAAGATCTTCCGTATCGACCGCACAGGTCCGTCGATCAACGGCAACATGACCAACTTCAAGCAGTATTTCAGTGTGCGCCAGAGCAAGCGGACATCCGGCCGTGTTTCGGTTGGCGAACACTTCAAGGCGTGGGCAAAGGAAGGCTGGGGCATCGGCAAGCTCTACGAGGTTTCACTGAACGTGGAGGGATGGCAGAGCAGCGGAAATGTGGATGTGACAAAACTCAACATCTACACGCAGCTGGGCGGTGAGCACGATATCGTCATGACCACGGCGCCGTTCATAACGGAATCCCAGGTGAATTACGTGAAGCCGGAAGGCTCCGGAAAAGGAACAATCGAGGACGATTTCGAGGGCAAAGGCACCGCATGGCAGAAGCGCGGCGAAAGCACGGATTACGGTCTGACGGAGGACTGGGCGTACGGCAAAAGCAAGCAGTCGCTTTATGTCACAGGCAGAACCAAAACCAGCGACGGCTTCGTGATTGACGCCGATGAGATCGATACAAGTCCGCTGTTCGGGCACGAATTCTCCGCAATGGTCGGCTACAAGAATCCGGACATCAGTTCGGTCACGTTCACACTCGGCATGCAGTATGAGCTTGGCGGCGAGACTGCATATCAGGAGCTCACGAAGGTTGCTGCAAAATCCGGCGAATGGAAAGCGCTCGAACCGAAGGATTTTGAGGTGCCTGAGTACGCCCGCAACATTCAGCTGTACGTGGAGACCGCTTACAGTGAGAATCCGACAGATGCCGATCTGGTCTCCTTCTATCTGGATGATGTGAGATTCGGTCAGTGGGTGCGGTGCACCATCATTTCGACGGAATATATTCCGATCGACGAGACCGACACCGCAACAGGCATTGAGACAACGATGTTTGTGACAACGGACGAAAGAACCAGCACTGACGAATGCTATCTGCATACTGAGACAGAGTACGGCAGAATCGGGGCGACCACCGGAACTGAGACCACCGGTATCAAAGATGTCACCGGAACCGAGATCGGTACGAACGACTGCCATCCGCCGGAGCTCAGTGCGACTTCCAAGACAACCGCAGAAACGGAGACCACCGAGAAGGAAGACCTCACTGCGACCACCAAGGGGACGGATGAATGTCACCCGGAATACAACATCAGCGGCGATGCAAATCAGGACGGAAAGGTGAGTGTTTCAGACGCGATCCTGCTTGCAAGAGTCGTTGCGGAGGATACGACTGTGACCATCACCGACATGGGACGCAGAATGGCGGAGCTGGACGGCAAGACCGGCCTTTCGGCAGACGATCTGACCATCCTGCTTAAGATGCTTGTGGGCATCAGCTGATTACGGTATGAAGGAGCCGGCGCAGAATGCACGGGAGCAATGCGCGGGTAACTGATATACAATTCATCAGAGGGGTACTTATAAAACATGAAAACGGAGGGTAAGAAAATGAAAAAACGAATCATCGGATTGGTGTCAGCCGCAGTGATCGGCGTGACCTCAATCGCAACTGCCGGCTTTTATGCATCGGCAGCAAGTGTGGGCCAGAAGCTCACAGTCGGCAACGGTCAGAACCGTCACAAGGACGTGTGCGACGGCTACAGCTATGAGATCTGGCTGGACAACACCGGCGGCAGCGGCTCTATGACGCTTGGCTCCGGCGCAACATTCAAGGCTGAGTGGAGTGCATCGGTGAGCCGAGGAAACTTCCTCGCACGCCGCGGTCTTGATTTCGGTTCCACCAAGAAGGCATCCGATTACGATTACATCGGCATGGACTACGAAGCAGATTACAAGCAGACCGGCAGCGCACAGGGTAACTCCCGTCTCTGTGTTTACGGCTGGTTCCAGAATCAGGGCGCAGCAGGCAATCCGCCTCTGGTTGAGTACTACATCATCGAAGACTGGGTCGACTGGTGTCCGGATGCACAGGGCAAGATGGTCACCATCGACGGCGCACAGTACAAGATCTTCCAGATGGATCACACCGGTCCGTCTATCAACAGCGGCAATGAGACCTTCAAGCAGTACTTCTCTGTCCGTCAGGACAAGAGAACTTCCGGCCACATCACCGTTTCCGAGCACTTCAAGGCATGGGCAAACGAAGGCTGGGGCATCGGCAACCTCTACGAAGTTGCACTGAATGCTGAAGGCTGGCAGAGCAGCGGCTACGCTGATGTCAAGAAGCTCGATGTTTACACCGATCCTTCCAAGGCAGGCGGCAGCGGTCAGACCACCACACCGTCTCAGACGCAGCCGTCCTACACGCAGCCGACGCAGCCGTCTCAGACGCAGCCGTCCTTCACGACGCCTTCCGGCGGCGGTTCTTCCAAGGCTGGCACGAAGCTCACGGTCGGCAACGGCACAAACCGTCACAAGGATGTTTCTGATGGCTACAGCTACGAGATCTGGCTGGACAACACCGGCGGCAGCGGTTCCATGACGCTCGGCGAAGGCGCAACCTTCAAGGCAGAGTGGAGCGCAGCAGTCAGCAGAGGAAACTTCCTCGCACGCCGCGGTCTTGACTTTGGTTCCAAGAAGAAAGCGACAGACTATAAGTACATCGGCCTTGACTACGAAGCAAATTACCAGCAGACCGGCAGCGCACAGGGTAACTCCCGTCTCTGTGTTTACGGCTGGTTCCAGAATCAGGGTGCAGCAGGCAATCCGCCTCTGGTTGAGTACTACATCATCGAAGACTGGGTCGACTGGTGCCCGGATGCACAGGGCAAGATCGTCACCATCGACGGTGCACAGTACAAGATCTTCCAGATGGATCACTCCGGTCCGTCCATCAACAGCAACAACGAAACCTTCAAGCAGTACTTCTCCGTCCGCCAGGATAAGAGAACTTCCGGTCACATCACTGTTTCCGAACACTTCAAGGCATGGGAAAATGAAGGCTGGGGCATCGGCAACCTCTACGAAGTTGCACTGAATGCTGAAGGCTGGCAGAGCAGCGGCGTTGCTGACGTGACCAAGCTGGATCTCCAGGTGATCGAAGACGGCGGCGATGATATCACCGTGACCACTCCGACCACGCAGACCACTGAGCCGCAGACCACAACAACAATTGAGGAAACCACCACTTCAAAAACGACGACGTCCGAAGCAAAGGCAACGAAGCCGGGCGATGTCAACGGTGATGGAAAAATCACGGTTTCTGACGCAATTATCCTTGCAAGAGTTGCTGCGGAGGATGTTACCGTAAAAATCACGGATGAAGGCAGACTCAACGCAGAACTGGACGGCAACACCGGACTGACCATTGATGACCTCACCGAACTCCTGAAAATGATCGCTGGCATTAAGTAAAATTAAAACTGCACAAATGCGGTACGCCGTGTTTGTGCAGTTTGCTATTTTTGAAGAGACGGGCAAGAATTAAGTGAATGACCGCAATATTTGACGAGTAAACTCTTGACGAATCCCTGAAAATGTGCTATTCTAAAATTGCCAAATTGTATAGAGGGCGAATATCTATACAAATTTAAAAAAGGCAGAGGCATTTGCTACATTTAATGGGAGGGATTTCTAATGAAACGGAGACTCTTTGGCATGGTTAGTGCGGCAGTCGTTGCATTGACCTCCACCGTGACCACCGGTCTGTGTCTGACCGCGTCGGCAGCATCTGTCGGCGAGAAGCTCAGCGTGGGCGGCGGTCAGACCCAGCACAAGGGCAACTGCGACGGTTACAGCTATGAAATCTGGCTGGACAATACCGGCGGCAGCGGCTCGATGACACTCGGCTCCGGCGCGACCTTCAAAGCGGAATGGAACGCTTCGGTCAGCCGCGGCAACTTCCTGGCACGCCGTGGCCTCAGCTTCGGATCCACCAAGAAGGCAACCGACTATGAGTACATCGGCATGGACTACGATGCGACCTACCAGCAGACCGGCAGCGCAAGCGGTAACTCCCGTCTGTGCGTCTATGGCTGGTTCCAGAATCAGGGCGCAGCAGGCAATGTCCCGCTCGTTGAGTACTACATCATCGAGGACTGGGTTGACTGGTGTCCGGACGGCAACGGCAAGATGGTCACCATCGACGGCGCACAGTACAAGATCTTCCAGATGGATCACACCGGCCCGTCTATCAACAGCGGCAACGAAACTTTCAAGCAGTATTTCTCCGTCCGTCAGTCCAAGAGAACTTCCGGACACATCACTGTTTCCGATCACTTCAAGGCATGGGCAGAACAGGGCTGGGGCATCGGCAACCTCTACGAAGTTGCACTGAATGCTGAAGGCTGGCAGAGCAGCGGCGTCGCAGACGTCAAGAAGCTCGATGTTTAC
>JAFZPL010000162.1 GCA_017550355.1 Oscillospiraceae bacterium
CCCGCCTGCGAGATCCTGGACAGCATGGGTTATTGGTCCCTCGAATGCTGGGGCGGCGCAACCTTTGACTCCTGCCTGCGCTTTCTCAATGAGGACCCGTGGGAGCGTCTGCGCACACTGAAAAAGCATTGCCCCAAGACCCCGCTGCAAATGCTGTTCCGCGGTCAGAATATGCTCGGATACCGCCATTATGCCGACGACGTTGTCGAATATTTCGTGCAGAAGTCCATTGCAAACGGCATCGACGTGATCCGTATTTTCGATGCGCTGAACGATATCCGCAATCTGGAGACTGCAATCAAAGCGGCAAAGAAGGAAAAGGCTCACACGCAGGTTGCAATGAGCTTCACCACCGGCGATATCTTCACCGATGAATACTATGTGAATTACGCAAAGCAGATCCGCGATGCCGGCGCAGATTCCATCTGCATCAAGGACATGGCGGCACTGCTCACGCCGTACCGTGCGGCAACGCTGACCAAGGCGCTGAAAGCGGCTGTGGATCTCCCGATCCAGCTGCACACGCACTACACCTCCGGTCTCGCTTCCATGTGCCTGCTGAAGGCAGTCGAAGCAGGTGTGGATGTCATCGACACCGCGATGTCTCCGCTGGCACTCGGTACCTCCCATGCACCGACCGAATCCATGGTCGCCGCACTCCAGGGAACAGAGTATGATACGGGCATCGACCTCGCAAAGATCTGCGCCCTGAGACCGTTCTTCATGAAGCTGCGCGACAAATATATCAAGGAAGGTCTGCTCGATCCGAAGATGCTCGCAGCAGATGCCAAAACGCTCATCTATCAGGTTCCGGGCGGCATGCTCTCCAACCTGCTCTCCCAGCTCAAGCAGGCGGGCAAGGAGGATCAGTTGACTGCCGTGCTCGAAGAAGTGCCGCGTGTGCGTAAGGATGCCGGCATGCCTCCGCTGGTCACGCCGTCCTCCCAGATCGTCGGCACACAGGCTGTGTTCAACATCATCGGCGGCGAGCGCTACAAGATGGTGACCAAGGAATTCAAGGCAATGGTCAAGGGCGAATACGGCAAGACGCCGCTGCCGATCGATCCGGAATTCCAGAAGATGATCCTCAAGGGCGAAAAGCCGATCACCTGCCGTCCCGCAGACCAGCTCGAACCGGAGCTCGATAAGCTTCGCGAGGAATGTGCGGAATGGATCCAGCAGGAGGAGGACGTTCTCTCCTATGCGCAGTTTGGACAGGTTGCTGTCAAGTTCTTCCAGAAGCGCCGCGATGAGCGGTTCGGTCTGGACGGCGTCCACGGCGATCCTGCAAAGCAAGTTCACCCCGTATGATTCACTGACGCGGGGAGACGGAAAGGAGCAAATGCGCTTTGCCAATTTGTATTTCACCCGAATTGCCCGCGTATCATGCGCTTCGCGCTGAGCACATCTTTGTGATGGGGCTGGAGCGTGCGGCGCATCAGGATATCCGCCCGCTCCGGATTCTGATCCTCTACATTATGCCGAAAAAGCTGGAGACCGAGCTGCAGCTGCTGCGCCTTCTGAGCAATACGCCGCTGCAGGTCGACATCTCCTTGCTTCGGATGGAGACACATGTTTCCAGAAACGTGGCGCAGAGCCACCTGGACGCGTTCTATACGACGCTCTCTGCAATTCGAGACAAATTTTACGACGGCATGATCATCACCGGCGCACCGGTTGAACAGCTTCCCTTTGAGGAGGTCGATTACTGGCAGGAGATCTGCGAGCTGATGGAGTGGTCGAAGACGCATGTATTCAGCACGCTGCATATCTGCTGGGGCGCACAGGCGGGGCTCTACTATCATTTCGGTATCCCGAAATACCCGCTGCCGGCGAAGATGTTCGGCATTTTCCCGCACATCTGCGAATACAAGAATTCTCTGCTGCTGCGCGGTTTTGACGACGTGTTCAATGTGCCGCATTCCCGTCATACGGAGGTGCGCCGCGAGGACATCGAAAAGATCCCGAAGCTTCGCATCCTCACAAGCTCTGCGGAATCCGGCGTTCACATCATTGCGAACAAGAACGGCAGGCAGTATTTCATCACCGGCCATTCGGAATATGACCGTCATACTCTTGCACAGGAATATTTCCGTGATGTGCAGAAGGGGCTCGATATTGCGCTGCCGAAGCATTATTTCCCGGATGACAATACATCGGCGGAACCGCTGTTTTCGTGGCGGTGCAGTGCAAATCTTATGTTCTCGAACTGGCTGAATTACTGCGTCTATCAGCGCACACCCTATAATCTGACGGAACTGCCGCTGAGAAACTGGGAATGGGAAACGGAGATCTGACGGAGGGATATTATGGATTATAAGGATGAACAGCAGTCGTCTTTTTCTTCGCAGGATGAAGCGATTCATGCTGCTGCCGCCGGAACGGCAGAGGAAGACGGCAATACCAGGTTTTCCGTGGTCGCGCTGGTTTTTGGTATTCTGAGTATTCTCACGATCTGCTGCTGCGGCAGCGTCGTGATTGCACCGATCGGTCTGCTGCTTTCGATTCTCGCGCTTGTGAAGAAAAAGGCGGGTAAAAATCTGGCAATCACCGGCACCGTGCTTTCCTCACTGAGCCTGATCGTGACGATCGCGCTTCTGATTGCGATGGCGCCGATCATTGAGCATTCCGAAGAGATCGCGATGGATTACGCGCAGCTGGTTATGGAACAGGATGAAGTGTTCCCGCAGTATGAGAACGACAAGACGCTGCCCTCTTATCTGAAAAAGTACACCGAATCGCCGTATTCCGATTATCTCAAGGATCGCTTCAAGATTGATTTCTACACGATCATGGATGTGCTCGATCAGCAGTACCGCGATGGAAAGTTCACCAAACCGTCCGATCTGAAAGGGCTGGTTGAGCTGACATCGGACAGCCAGACAGGGCTGATTTATGACGGCACAGCAGCTATATTTGAATGAATGAACAAAAACGGCATATCGCAGGATGTGCCGTTTTTCTATGATGCAAAAGGAGCAGTCAATGAGGGCATTGCTGAAATACCTCCGCAGCTATAAGAAAGAGTGCATTCTGGGGCCTCTGTTCAAGATGCTGGAGGCGATCTTTGAATTGTTCGTGCCGCTTGTGGTCGCGGATATCGTGGATAAATGTATCCCGTCCGGCGATCATGGGAAGCTGATCGGCCGCGGCATTCTGATGGTGCTGCTGGCGGCTGTCGGTCTGACGGCGACGCTGTTTGCGCAGTATTTTGCGGCAAAGGCAGCGACGGGTTTTGCGGCGAAGCTGCGCAGAGCCCTGATGGAGCATATCTCGAAGCTGACCTATCAGGATCTCGACACGCTTGGTACTGCTACACTCATCACACGCATGACGAGCGATCTTTCGCAGGTGCAGACGGGCGTGAATCTGGCAATCCGGCTGCTGCTGCGGTCGCCGTTCGTGGTGTTCGGCGCAATGATCATGGCGTTCACGATCGATGTAAAAGCAGCGCTGGTATTTGTTGTCACGATTCCGCTGCTTGCTGCGTTTGTGTTCGCGATCATGCTCTGTTCGATCCCGCTGTACCGGAAAGTGCAGGCGCGGCTCGACAAAGTGACCGATACGACACGCGAGAATCTGACGGGCATCCGCGTGATCCGGGCATTCCGCCGCGAGAAGGCAGAGCAGGCAAAATTCGCCGAAGAAAACGGTGCGCTTGCAGCGATGCAGGAGAAGGTCGGGCGTGTATCCGCGCTGATGAATCCGGGAACCTACGTGATCCTGAACGGCGCGATCATCGCGCTGATCTACACGGGCGCACTGCGCGTTGAAGCGGGCTTGCTGACACAGGGTGCCGTGATCGCACTATATAATTACATGTCGCAGATTCTGGTGGAACTGCTGAAGCTTGCAAATCTGATCATCACGCTGACGAAGACAGCTGCGTGCGGAAACCGGATCGCGGCGGTGCTTGCAGACGGGCATCCCGTTCCGGAGGATGATTCCGTTCCGCAGATTGCAGACGCAAACCGCGGAACTGTGCAGTTTTCGCATGTCACGTTCAGCTATGCGGATGCATCCGAACCGGCGCTCTCGGATATCAGCTTTTCGGCGAAGCGCGGCGAGGTGATCGGTGTGATCGGCGGTACTGGTTCGGGTAAGTCAACGCTCGTGAACCTGATCCCGCGGTTTTATGAGCCTGATTGCGGCGAGATTACGGTGGACGGGATCCCGCTTGCGAATTTCCCGCGCAAGGCGCTCCGCGAACGCATCGGTGTTGTGCCGCAAAAGGCAGTGCTGTTTCACGGAACGATCCGCGAGAATCTGCAATGGGGCAGAGCCGATGCGGACGATGCACAGCTGCATGATGCGCTGAAAGCGGCACAGGCGGAGGATATCATCGCGGCAAAGGCGCAGGGACTCGATGAACCCGTGAACGAGGGCGGCAAGAACTTCTCCGGCGGACAGCGCCAGCGTCTGACCATAGCACGCGCATTGGTTCGTCAGCCGGAATTTCTGATTCTCGATGACAGCGCGTCGGCACTGGATATGAAAACGGATATGGCGCTCCGGCAGGCGCTGCGTGAACTGCCGCAGAAGCCGACGGTCTTTATCGTGTCACAGCGCACGGCGTCCATCCGGCATGCAGACCGGATCGTTGTGCTGGACGAGGGAAAGCAGGTCGGCTGCGGCACGCATACGGACTGCTGGAAAACTGCCCTGTATACAAAGAAATCTATGAATCGCAGATGCCGAAGGGAGGCGCGGGCAATGACGAAACAAACGCGAAGTGAGCAGCGCGAATCGCTGAAACGTGTGCTGAAAGCACTCTCGCAGTATCGCGGTTATCTGGTGCTTACGCTGGTGCTTGCGATCATAACGGTCGGGCTGACACTGCTCGTGCCGATTCTCGTCGGCAAGGCGATCGACAATATCGTGGAAGCAGGAAATGTCGATCTCAGTGCAGTGACGCGGATTCTGGTGACCGTCGGCATTTCGGTCATCGTGACGGCGGGAGCGCAGTGGGTGATGACCTCGCTCAACAATATGCTGACGTTCGCAGTCGTGCGGGATATCCGCAGCCGTGCGTTTGCAGTGCTGATGCATCTGCCGCTTTCCTATCCGGACTCGCACCCGAC
>JAFZPL010000028.1 GCA_017550355.1 Oscillospiraceae bacterium
ATGCCGTCGACGATCAGCCGTTTGCCGCCGTCGGGCAGCAGTTCAGTCACCTTGTAGCGGTCGTGATAGATCGCGCCGTGTGAAACGATGCAGTCCCGCCGGATGCCGCGGAATCTGCTGAGCGGACAGCCGGGAAAATTCACATTGATGATCTCGCCCGGCACGGTCTCAGCTTCGAGCAGTTCCGCGAGGATCTCCGGCAGAAAGGCATCCGTGACCGGACAGGTGTCCTGCGCCGCTTCGGAGAGTGCGATCGACCGCACGCCCTGGAATGCGCCCTCAAAGGCGGCGCCGACCGTGCCGGAATACTGCAGATCGGTGGCGACATTGTAGCCGTGATTGATGCCGGACAGAACGGTGTCCGGCAGATGCGGCATGATCGAGAGACAGCCGACGCGGATGCAGTCCGCCGGTGTACCGCTCACCGAAAACGCCCGTACGCCCGGAACAGGAAAAGCGTGCGGGTATACATCTATCGTGCCGTGCAGCGTGATCGCGTGGGATGCCGCACTGCGCTGGCCGTCCGGTGCGGCGACATAGACCTTGCCGAACGCCTGCGCCGCTTTCACCAGACGGATCAGACCGTTTGACAGGATGCCGTCGTCATTGGTAATGAGAATCGAATGCATGGTAATTCTCCCTTAATTGTAAATCTGCCAGAATTTATCCAAGTAGTATTTGGAATTCGCAGTTATCAGTTCCTCAAAGGCAGTTACGCCCATTTCTTCGCAGAGAGTTGGCATCTCGGAAAAGAGATCCGTTCCGAATCCGAGCCGATTTCCGTCGATCTGCACACCGATCGCAGACAGTGTGGTAGGAAACATATCGGCAGCTGAAAAGATGCGCTTTTTTTCGTTGACCGGCGTTTTATCACTGTTGATGATGCAGCAGACTGTATTCCGTTTATAGAAGGATTCCTTGTTCAGAAATCCGTCTCCGCCCAGCGTTTCCATCGGATGATCGCCGACCAGAATGAGAACGGTATTTTCATAGAATGCCTGTTCCTGCAACCATTTCACAAATGCATCAATCTGTTTGCTGGCACATCGCACGGCTGCTGCTAGATCATTTTCGATCGCCGGATCACAAAGCGGGCAGCGCACGCCGTTTTCCTGCCCGTGCGTATCCATCGTATAGAGTGTCAGGCAGAACGGCTTCTCCTGCTCTGCCAGTTTTGTCAGCTTATCCTTCGAGATATCAAAAACGGTAGAATCCAGCAGCCCCCATTCGGTTTCCATTTCGTTTTCAACGTATCCTTCTTCTTTTGCTGTATTTCTGTCAAAGATGCGGCTGTCATCAAATCGTCCTGCAAATGTCTCATAGCCTGCAAAGTGGGAATCGGAACCGATCAGAAACAGTTGATTGTATCCTTCGTCATGCAGAATATTTTCCAGCCGGCGCAGTCCCGGAAGTTCTGAGCTGTTTTCCGCCTCCGCATTTTTCGTAAGCACCATAAGCAGCGGCACACCGCTTGTGTGACCGACCGTGGAACCCATTGTATAGGAGAAAGGAGACGGGAACACGGTTGCACCGCCGATTCCGGAAGTATGCGAGAAATTGGTATTGCTGCGTTCCAGCTCAACGATTTCCGGAATATAATCCGTATCGTAATCGCCGCCGTTTTCATTGCTGGTAAAGGTGTTTTCCATAGATTCCATATAAACAAAAATCAGATTTTTTTTGTTCTGCGGAAAATGGACAATATCACTTGCAGGATTGATGTAGTATTCTTCATAGACATTGGAATCTGACATATATGAAATGATAAAATCTGCCAGGTTCGTCACAAAGACGAAAGACAGCAGTCCGATTGAAAATGACAAAAACACCATTGCCCACAGGTTCCTTCCGGTTTTTGGCGGCATTTCAATCCGTTCCGTGCGGCTGCGGTCAAGGCTTTGTGCCACACAGAACGCTGCATTTTTCTTTCGCACATAATAAGCAGTAAGAAAAACAGAAGCAATGACCAGAATCACCGCAATCAGCCAGACAGTCCTGACGATCTCCTGATTGGCATTGTCTGAGAAACGAATTGTAAACAGGATCGCATCAACGCCCATATTAGTAAAACGATTATGCAGGAACAGTGCCAGCCCGATGAACAGAATGCTGATGCCGGATACCAGCAGGAAACAGACTGCTGAGAGCGGCGTGCGTTTGATATTCTGCTTTTTTTCATATTTCCAATGCAGTGCATAGCGGAGTGCAGTCAGCCGAACCTGCTGTACGGTTTTTCCGATTTTTGTTTCGTTGGCGATCTGCCGCACACAAAAGTTGTTCAGTTTCCGGAATATACCGACCGCTGCCGGTACAATCAGCCAGATCAGACACCAGATCGGATAATTCGGCGTTTTGCTTTCCATGCTGAATGCCGTTTCTATGATTCGTGCCGACAGCATCCACTGCACAGCACCAAGCAGCACAAAAAGAAGTGTACGATGCTGCCAGAACAGAGAGCTGTAAAACGGCGGAAGCGGCAGCAGCGTCAGAAACAGACTGATAAACACAACTGCAGCACATAAAACAGATGCGTCCGCCGAAATGCCGTTTATGATGAGGACTGCTGCAATCCCAGCCGCCGCCGCCGCTGCAATTCCCGCGGAGAAGATACGGTATTTCCGGGAATTCCGCCGGATACATCTGAGATAACCAGCCAGAATCGGCATATGCTTTTCTAATTGAACGTTTTTCATTGTCTAACCTCCGGCTATTTCATTCCTGATGCCAGAAATGCCGGTAATAATAGTCCGAGGAGACTGTGATCTTGTCGAGATATTCCGGTATGCCGAGTTCCTCGCAGAGCGTTGCGCGGTTCGAGAACAGATTCGTGCCGAGACCGAGCCGGTTGCCCTCGATTTCCACGCCGATCGCGGCAAGCGTCGTCGGGAACATATCGTTTGCCGAGAAGATGCGGTTCTTGGGGTTGTAGGGCTCTACATCGCTGTTGAGGATGCAGTTGTAGGTATTGCGTGTATAGCTGCCGTTGTGATTGACGCCGGAATGATCGGGCTTGATGAAACTGTGATCCATCACGACCTCTGCCGTGTGGTCGCCGACCATGACGATGACCGTATCTTTATAGAAATCCTGCTGCTGGATCCAGCGTACAAAGTCCGCAACATGGATGCTTGCGCAGCGAACCGATGCCGCATAGTCATTTTCAATTGCGGGATCGCAGTATTTGCAGCGGTAGCCGCCCTCGACGCCGTGTGTATCAATCGTGTAGATCGAGAAGAAGAACGGCTTGTCACTCTGCGAAAGCATGGTCAGCTTGTCCTTTGCGGCTTCCAGCAGCGCATAGTCGGGAAGTCCCCAGAAGGATTTGTTTTCATCGGTGAGATAGCCTTCGTTCCGCGCATCCTCGCTGTCATAGATGACGGAGTCGCCGTAGCGCCCGACATAGGTGTCGTAGCGGGCGAATTTTTTGTCGGAGCCCTCCATGTAGAACTGGAAGTAGCCGGCATCGTGGAGCACATCCTCCAGACGGCGCAGTCCGGGCAGCGATGCAGTGAAAGTGTCCGGCGAGAGCGAGCGGAGCGAGAACAGCGGCGTGCCGGAGGTGTGGGCAACGGTCGAGCCCATTGTATAGGAGACATTGTCATAGAAGACGGATGCGCCGCCGAGGCCTGTTGTATGCGAGAAGTTGATGCCCTCGCGTTCGATTTCGAGAAGTTCCGGAATATAGTTGAAGGAATAGTTGCCGCCGTTGTCCCTGTCGGCGAAGGTGTTCTCCATCGACTCAACGAACATGAAGATGAGGTTCTTCTTCTTCTCCGGAAATGTGAGCAGATCGTTTTCCGGCGAGACATAGTATTTCTCATAGAAGGAGTCGTCTGCTGTGAGATATTTCATATAGTGGAATACATGCAGAACTTCCCCTGCGTGCCAGAATCCGCAGACCGTCACAGCGAGGAGAAACAGGCTCCATATGCGGATGATGCCCTTTCTTGCGGGAACACTGCGCTTTTCGCTGCCGTCCAGACTCCGAGCCGTCACAGTTTCTGCGCTGCTGTAACGGATCGCGAAGATGCTGCCCAGAAGCAGAACAAGCACCAGCCCGCCGACGATCAGCCCGATGATCAGGTTCAGGTCGGGGTTGCCGTTGCCCTCGGAGAATTTCACGGTGAAGGAAAGCGACTGCACGCCCATATTCTGAAAGCGTCCGGTCAGGAAGATCGCACCGCCCGCCGCGAATACTGCCAGCAGCGAGAGCAGTCCGAACAGAATTCCGCGCACGATCATGGGCTTTTTCTGCGCATCCTTTTTCCGCCCGAAATGGGGGAAGAGCAGCAGCGCAGTGTCAGCAATCCGGCGGAAGAAGCGGTTCCCGTTTTCAGAGGCTTTCTTTCCGCCGGCGATCACGAAATGGAGGATCAGCGTCACGGCGGGCGGGATCAGCCAGCACAGATACCAGGAAAGCGTGTCGCCGCCGGGCAGCAGAAGCTGTACCGCGAGCTGTGCCGTGCCCACGATCAGAAACAGGAGAATCCGGTGCAGCCAGTACACAGACCGGTAAAACGGCTTCAGCGGCAGCATGCTCAGCAGGATGCTGAAAAATGCGGGGGGGAATAAGAGCGTGAACCACAGCCAGAATTCTGTGTCCGGTGTCGTATCCTTGATATAGATACCGAGATACCACAGCAGACCGAACGGCAGCCCTGCTGCCAGAAGAACACAAAGCAGCTTATAGAACAGGGGATTTTGCCGGACTGCGTGAGGATACCGTGCGTACCACGGGATATGCTGTCCTTTTTCGTTTGCACTCATTGATTTTTATGCTCCTTTTATGCGGAGAGATTCCGCAGAATATATAAAATGTCGTCGGCATCCGTGTATCCGCTGCCGTCGGCGTCCAGATTGTATCTGCCGGTCGCTTTGGAAACCGCAGTCTCTTCCGCGAGATATCGGCTCATGAGCACGGCATCCGCGGCTGAAAGCTGTGCGTCGGCAGTGACATCGCCGGGGAGGGGATGAACGCGCTCCGCAAAATAGGAAAAGAAATCGGTCACATTGTCGATCGCATAGAGCAGCGCACCTTTATCGTCTTCTGTTTCCTCGTAGGAAAGCTCATATGCGGGGATGCACCAGTGCATCGTCTTACTATTGTAATAGATGTGATCCTTTTCACTGCCCTCGATGTAATTGGAATCCCAGAGCAGAATGCGGTGCGTATAATTATGCCCGTTCCATGTCCATTCTCCGGATTCCAGACCGTAGCCGGCGATCGCATGCATGCCGGATCTTGTACGGATGTTGATGAGGAACGGCGGTGCGCCCGCGTTGACATTCTGCGCAAAGATGATCATCCGTGCAAGAACCTGCGGCTGGGTGTCGTTCGACTGATCGGAGAACTGACCGATCATTGACGAGATGCTGCTCACATGATGCAGACAGTTGATGAACGAGATGTTTTCGGCGGTCGGCAAAATCTCCGGGATGGTCTTCGCACCGAGCGCCTCCGGGCTGAGGGCGCCGGAATCCAGCAGGATCTGCAGGACGGCGAGCCCGTAGCAGGAGCCTTCCCAGCCGTTCTCCGCATCCTTGATCGTCAGCGGATTATTGCCGTTTTTCTCGCGCAGGATCAGCGTGTGCCAGTCGGTCATCGGATAGCCTGTGCCGAGGACTTTGCCGGTGTTTGCGATGGAGAGCGTGCGCACGCCGAGCTGCGGGGCGACCGTATCCGCCGGTTCATCCAGCGCCGTGAACGGGATGCCGTTGCCCTGCGCATACTGCTGCGCGTAGCTGCCGGTGTAGCCGATGATGCCGGTCATATTGCAGCCGGAGAAGGCGTCCGGGCGGATATCCGTCACGGAGCGCGGGATCGTCACCTGATGGAAATACGCACAGTCATCCGCTCCCCGCGGCAATGTGCCTCCGCAGAAGGCGTAGGGGCCGATCGTTTTGACTGTGTCCGGCAGAATGACGTTCTCCCATTCGTTCACGCCGCCGAAATTGCTCTGATAGGAATAGAGAAAGCCCGTGGAGGTCAGGATCATCTTCTGCGTTTTCACCCATTCACGCGGGAAGCCGCGTTCCGCGATTTCGTCCAGATGCGGCGGCAGCGTGAGATCCTCCGAGAAGATGCAGTCTTCAAATGCTTCCCGTCCGACCGTGACCAGATTCTCCGGCAGACGGTCAATCTTCAGCGAAGAGCAGCCGGCGAAGCAGCGCAGCTGGATCTCCTCGATGCTGTCTGAAAAATGGACTGTTTCGAGGTTTTCACAATAATAGAATGAATTGCGCGGGAGAATTTTCAGGTTTTTCGAAAGCTTCACTTCGGTCAGACTCGGACTGTGGGTACACAGATTTCTGCCGTTGATCGTCGTAAGCGAATCCGGCAGGACAAGGCGCCTGAGATGCTCGCAGCTGCTGAATGCTGCCCCGCCGATCTCGGTCACGCCCTCCGGTATGACGATCTCTTCCACATTGTTCAGCCCGGCGAATGCGCTGCCCCCGATCGTTTTCAGGGTGCTCGGCAGGGAGATATCATATGCGCGGATGCCGTACATGCCGAACGCTCCTCGTCCGAGACCGGTGAAGCCCTCGCTGACGATAATGTGTGCCACTTCAAACTGGTGATTCTCGTACCACGGGTAATCCGGCCGCGACCAGGAATTTTTCACCTCCAGAATGCCCGTGCCTGTGATGGTCAGCGTCTGCGTGACATGGTCAAATGTCCAGTCCCAGTCGTTGAAGGAACCGCTGTCGTCCTCTGAGGCGGCATCCGGCGGGATGATTTCATATTCTTCGGGATCTTTTTCCCAGTATTCCTCTTCTTCGCCGTCTGCAAAGGAAGGCTGCGGCAGCGCTGTCATGCCGATCATGCAGGCAAGCAGCAGCGCAAGAATCTTCTTTCTCATATTTCTCCCCTCTCTCTTTTCTGTTATTCGAGCGGCTTGTCAGGGTGGATCAGCATGGGGATCACGTTCCATTCCGGTGAGATGCGGCAGTCGATCAGGGAGGGCGTCTGCAGGCGCAGCGCATCCATCAGCGCCGCCGTGAACTGTTCCGGCGTGACTGTCCGGTATCCCATTGCACCGTATGCCTCCGCCAGCTTTGCGAAATCGGTCTCCGGCAGATCGCAGGCAAAACGCCTGCCCGCAAACGAAACATCCTGCCACTGCCGGATCATCCCGAGCGAACCGTTGTTCAGTACGATCACCGTCAGCGGGAGACCGTTCTGCACGGCGCATCCGAGCTCCGGCGCGTTCATGTTGAAGCTGCCGTCGCCCGTGAACAGGATCGCACGCCGTCCTGTTGCGATCGAAGCACCGATCGCCGCACCCATGCCGAAGCCCATTGCGCCGAGTCCGCCGCTGGTGAGAAAGGCGCGGGAACGGTTCAGCACACATGCCTGCGCCGCCCAGATCTGGTGCTGTCCGACATCCGTGACGAACACGGCCTCCGGTGCGGACAGGCTCACCTGACGGATCAGCGATGCGGGATGCATCGGCGTGCTGTACTCCGTTGTCTGCGCCGCCTCGGTCTGTTTCAGCTCGCGGATGCGTCTGCGCCAGACCGGATGCTTCTGCGGTTTCAGCAGCGGGATCAGCCGGTCGAGCGACTCGGAAAGATCTCCGATGATGCCGAGATATGCGGGGATATTTTTGTCGATTTCCGCTGCGTCGATATCAATGTGAATGATGCGCTTGCCGTGGACGGTGTGGGAACGGTCGGAGAAACGCACGCCGAGCGCAAGCAGGAGATCCGCTTCCTCCAGTGCCGCCGAGGACGCATACCGCCCGTGCATCCCCTGCATGCCCAGCTTGCGCGGGTTCTTCTCCGGCACGGACGAAAGCCCCATCATGCTCGTGCCGATGGGCGCGTCGATCAGTTCGCTGAGGGCTTCGATGCGGTGACAGGCATGGCTGATGACCGCGCCGCCGCCGCAGTAGATGTAGGGGCGGTGCGATGCCGCGATCAGCTTTGCGGCTTCGGCAAGCTGTTCATCGGTGCAGACGGGCGGTCTGCGGCGTTCTGCGGGCGGCATCGGTGTGAATTCGACGGTGTCGGTCTGCACATCCTTCGGGATATCCACAAGCACCGGCCCCGGTCTGCCGCTCTGCGCGATCACGAAGGCCCGCCGGAGCGTGTCCGCCAGTTCATCCACGGTGCGCACAAGAAAGCTGTGCTTGGTCACGGGGATGGAGAGTCCCCATGTGTCGACCTCCTGAAAGCCGTCCCGTCCGACCAGCGAACGCGGCACGTTGCCGGTCAGCGCGATCATCGGGACGGAATCGGCATACGCCGCCGCCAGACCGGTGATCAGATTGGTCGCGCCGGGGCCGGATGTGCTGAGCACCGCGCCGATCTTTCCGGATGCCCGCGCGTAGCCGTCGGCGGCATGTGCCGCGCCCTGCTCATTTGCCGTGAGGATATGGGTGATCTCCGGTGTCTGCCGCAGTGCTTCGTAGATTGGAAGCACCTGCCCGCCCGGATATCCGAAAATATGCCGGATGCCCTGTTCCTGCAATATGGAAACGGTGATCTCTGCGCCGTTTTTTTTCATGGGATCCCTCCGTTCCGGATCTTGATTCGTTTATCCTTCTATTATACCATATTGCTGCAAAAAATGCAATCTGCCGGATCCGCTTTTTGTATGCTTGACAGTAAACAGATTTTATGATACAATATAAGGTGCAATACTATACACATCCAAAGAAAGGCGGCATGAATATGCGTGATCTGTTTTTCTGTCCCGAACGCTGGGAACCCGATGCGGAAGTAACATCCAATATCGCCTCGCATACCGAGGTGCAGGGCTTTTCCGGAAAGCCTGCGGAAGCATGGCAGCTCGGCGACTGGGATTATCACTGGACGGCGATCGTTTCCACCATCCCCGTGGAAGCAGGCTGGCTGGAATCCGGCAGCGAATACCGCTTCTGCTTCTGGCTCAACGGCGGCGAGAACACCAGCCGCGACGAGGTCTGCGAGCTGGAGATCTTCGGTGATTCCTGGGAAGACCGTCTTACATTCCGGCTCAACCGCGACCACACGAAGCCCATTCTCGAAAAGAACGGCTGGCTGTTGTTCGGCATCCCGTTTACGGCACCGAAATCCGTCACCGCGCTGACCTTCCGGTTCGTCGCGGCGGGCGCGGTCTGCACGGTCGCGGGCATTCCGGACATGGATATGGCGAAATGCGAATCGCTCTATCCGGACGAGCGCGATCTCAACAAACCGCAGCGTCACAATATCGTGTTCCCGGGCGGCTTCCCGCCCAGCCAGAGCGACAGCCTTACCGTGGCGACGATCCGCGGAAAAAAGCTCTCGCTTTCCAAAACGGCGCTGCGTATCGGCGCGGCAGCCGGTGCTGTGGCAGCGGTTTCGCTGATCGCACATCATATCCGTAAAAAGCACAATTAAAATGGAGGACTTTATACATGAAACTTGGCATGGTCGGTCTGCCGAATGTCGGCAAATCTACGCTCTTCAATGCACTTACCAACGCGGGTGCGGAATCTGCAAACTATCCCTTCTGCACCATTGACAAAAACGTGGGCATCGTTTCCGTTCCGGACGCCAGACTCGAAAAGCTCGCTGAGATCTATCAGCCGAAGAAATTCACGCCTGCAACGCTGCAGTTCGTCGATATTGCCGGTCTGGTCAAGGGCGCGAGCAAGGGCGAGGGCCTCGGCAACCGCTTTCTTGCGGATATCCGCGAGGTGGATGCGATCATTCACGTTGTCCGCTGCTTTGAAGACGACAATATCGTGCATGTGGACGGCTCGATCAATCCCGCAAGAGATATCGAGGTCACCAATCTGGAGCTTGTGTTCTCGGATATCGAGCTTCTGGAGCGCCGCATCGACAAGACCGCGAAGCTGGCAAAGGGCGACAAGAAATATCTGGCAGACGTCGAGCTTCTGAAGGCACTGCTCGACCATCTCAGCGACGGCAAGCCTGCACGCAGCTTCTCCTGCGACGAGGATCAGTGGGCGACCATTCTCGAAACGCCGCTGCTGACCGCAAAGCCCGTGATCTATGCAGCGAACCTCTGTGAGGCGGATTTCTCCGGCGATCTTGACAGCAATGCGCATTTCCAGGCTGTGAAGAAGATCGCGGAGGAAGAGAAAGCAGCCGTGTTCCCGATCTGTGCGCAGATCGAAGCGGAAATTTCCGGCATGAGCCCCGAGGATCAGGAGATGTTCCTTGCAGATCTCAACCTCACGGAATCCGGTCTGACGCGCATCATCCACGCGGGCTATGCACTGCTCGGACTGATCTCGTTCCTCACGGGCGGTTCGGATGAATGCCGCGCATGGACGATCCGCAAGGGTACCAAGGCACCGCAGGCGGCAGGCAAGATCCACACCGACTTTGAAAAGGGCTTCATCCGCGCAGAGGTCATTTCCTTTGAGGATTTCATGGCTTGCGGCGGCAACATGGTCAACGCGAAGGAGAAGGGACTCGTCCGCATGGAGGGCAAGACCTACGAGGTCGCGGACGGCGACATCATCACCTTCCACTTCACTTCATAATCAATGCATAATTGATAATTCGCTGATTTTTGCCGCAGGCAATTCTGCATTAGAAATTATGATTGTGAATTAATAATACAGAGGGGGCTTTTATACCGATGACAGTCAATGAACTGATGGAGAAAATCAAGGCAGAATGTACCGGCGATGCCGCGCACGATCTGCAGTATATGACGGAGCTTGCGCGGTCTCTGCGCAGGGAGCCGAATGCAACAGAGCTGACGGAGACAATCGCAAAGCATGCTTACAGCATTATGCCGGAGGATGCACGCGCTGAAATGGAGCGCACCACGATGGTGGACGGCAAACGCATGGATATTGCGTACCGTGATGCGCTTGCTCTCGTCAATGCACAGAAATTCGCAGAGGCCGAACCGCTGCTCGCGGCGATCTCCGACAAGATCGCGGAGTGCTTTGAGGGCGAAAAGAAGTGGTTCAGCTTCCGCAATCCGTTTGAATATCACATGTACCGCGAATTTTTCCCGGTCGATACCGATTTCGACCGCGCACCGTTCGATTTCTCGCATTATCTCACGCTGTACGGCTTTGTGCTGATCGAAACGCGCAAAATGAAGGAAGCGGAGGATGTGCTGAAACGGGCGATCAGCTTTGATCCGATGGCATGTGAGCCGCGGTTTGAACTGTGCGAGCTCTATAAGCTCACCCGTGCCGACAAGCAGATCCTTGAACTCTCCCGCGAAACAATGCGCTACTGCACCACCGCAGACCGCATTGCAAGAGTGCTCTGCAATCTGGGCTTTTACTGTACCGATATCGGCGATCTCTATTCTGCGGCAGTATTCTATTTTGAGAGCCTGCGCTTTGAGCCGTCGAAGCCGGTGGAGGCAGAGCTTCAGGATGCTGTGCGTCTGATGAATCAGGCAGGGCAGAAATTCGCACCGCCGACCAAGGGACAGACGCTCGATGTCTACGAGAAGTATCACATTCTCCAGCCGCCCAACAGCGAGCTGATCAATCTGGCGCTGGCGCTGGCAGAGGCTGCACGCAGAGAGAACCGTCCGCAGCTTGAGGGACTGTTTGTGCGTGTCTGCTGGGATCTCACGCGCAATGAGGAATTCAAGACGCGCCTGGACTTCATTGACCAGGAGATCGCGTACAAAAAGAGCGCAGAATCCTGAGATATGTGCAGGATTTCTCCGGCAGACAGCCGCATACAGTATATGGGGCGCATCGACCGTTCCGATCCGGAGGCGCCCGCGTTCATCTGGGCGGGCTCCCTTGTGCAGTTCGCGTTCACGGGCAGTATGCTCCGGCTGACGGTCGAAAATCACGTCTGCTATAACGGCTTGCAGATCGGTTATGTGCTCGACGGCAAAGAAGCGCAGCTGCTGCTTGCACAGGACAGCGCCCCGCATGACTGTGAGATTCCTGTCACAGGGGAAGGCATGCACCGGTTCACGCTGTTCAAGCGGCAGGATTCCACGCACTGGTACAGGCTGCGCGGCATTGAAATTACCGGAAAACTGCTGGAACTGCCGCCGCTGCCGTCCTACCGGATCGAGTGCTTCGGAGACAGCGTGACGGCGGGCTCTGTTGTGGAAGCGACAGCATGTGTCGGTGCATCCGATCCGCCTGTTTACGATTCTGTTTATGACAATGCGTGGCACAGCTATGCGATGCAGCTTGCGCGGCTGATCCCGGCGCAGGTGCATCTGACTGCACAGGGCGGCATTGCGCTCTTTGACAACACGGGCTATTTCGACAACGGCAGATACGGCATGGAGACCGCATATGATAAGCTGTGGTATCTGCCCTATGTGCCGATGCAGAAATGGGATTTTTCCCGGTATCAGCCCGATCTGGTCATCATGGCGATCGGACAGAACGACGCACACCGCGGCGGCACGGACGGGATCCTGACCGGAGCGGAGCGCGAACAATGGCTCAGCCGATACTGCGCACTACTTTCCGATCTGGCGGAGAAATATCCCGAAGCGGATTTTCTGCTCACGCTCACGATCCTGATGCACGATGCCGATTGGGAAAACCTGCTGGATGAAGCGTGCGAACGCATCGGCAGTCCGCGTGTGAAACGCTTCCGCTTTACGCGCACGGGCAAAGCGACGCCCGGTCATCCGCGGATTCCGGAGCAGTGCGAAATGGCTTGCGAGCTGGCGGAATATATCAGAAATAAATATCGCATGTAACGGTTAAGAATCATGAGAAAAGGAGATCACGCCAATGAACAGAATATCAGCCGAAATGGAAGAAGAGATTGCAAAGATTGCAGGAACAGAATATGAGATCATCGAATCTTTCCCCCTTGACATGTTCCCGGAGCTGCTGGGCAGCCTTGCGGGTGATCTGACGGAAGAGGAGATCGCCGCTGTGACCGGTCAGGTCGGATGCTTTTCGCTCCGGCTCGCAAAGGTCGCCTGCTATAATTATCCGCATCTGTGGGAGAAGCGGAAGGTGCTTCCGGCAAGCTTTACGCAGGAGCTGCGCAAACGGATGCTGGCAGGGGAACGGATCGAACAGGAATGCGATCCCAAGGCGAATTACCGCATGGAGACTGTCCTGTCTGTCTGCCGGAATGACGGAGAAGCAAGCCCGGATGCGTATCAGTACATCTGCCATGCACAGGAAGCGTGGTACGGCTGGAGCGAAATGATCGACTGGATCGGCGTGATCCGGATCAAGAACGATCCCGTGCAGAATACCATGCGCTTCTTCTTCGGCAGGGGCGTTGAGGCGCAGACGGATTCCGAGCAGGAGCTTCTGTTTGTCAGAAAGGCATGGAGCGGAGACTCTCACTCTGCGACATATTGGTATGTGCTGTATGAGGACGGTACCGTGAAGGACTATCAGTTCGGGCATTGAGCGTCCGGATGAAACTGCTCATAAAGCGCCGTGCAGAGCAGTCCCGCAAGAAAGCAGAGCACTACCCATACCAGTGAAAACAGCGGACAGACCTGCCCCAAGATATTCAGCGGGCGGTCGCTGTAATCCCAGACATCCCATTCCATGATCAGGTTATCAAAGACACCGGCGGTAAATTCTGCCGATGTCACGAACACCGCCCCGAGCAGCGCGCGGACGATGCGCCCCGCCGGCAGACTGCCCTCCATGCTGTACAGCACTGCGAGGACGATCCCGCCGAGGATGCCCATTGTCCAGTGTGTCCTGCCGCGGCCGGTGATCTCCAGCAGCGTATAAATAAAAAAACCGAGCAAAAATGCGGTCAGATATTCTCCGGGCTGTTTCTGCATTTCCGACACTCACCTCCGGAATAGCGTGTGCAGATCGCGGAAGAATATCCGCAGCGAATCGGAAAAAGGAGGATCCCCCATGGCATTTCTTGAAGAACTCAGAGAGCTGAATATGAAGCAGCAGCGGGACGAATTCGACCGTGTGCTGGAGGATGTGGAAACGAAGATGGCGGAGCTTGTGCGTGAGGGCAGATGTGACCTCAATTCCGTCTCGTATTCCTTTACGCCGGAATGGCAGTTTGAGAATGCGGATATCCGCACGCATTATCTGAAATCGCTTGCAGACTTCATGAAAGCGCACGGCATTGAGACGACGGAGGAATACGAAAAGATCCGTTTCTCGGCGTCGCTGTCGTTTTCGACCAATGAGGCCGTGCAGAATGCGTTCCGGGAGTTCCTCGCCGAGAACGCCGAAAAATATGCCCAGGTGACGGAGGAGATTTTCAGCGATCTCAAGGTCAAGCTGCGCAATGCGGTCAGCAAGGGCATCGGCAGCGAGGGCGTTTACAGCGCGGAGATTCTGCTTTATGTGGAGGACGGTGAGGATCTGGGCGGACAGCTTGCCTGCCACAAAACGGATCACACCTATTCGCCGTGGATTGTCAATTCCATGCAGGTGAAGAAATATCTGGTGTATTTCCTGCATGTGGCTGCCCAGAAGGATCATCTGGAATTCAGCAGCTTCGGCGATACGCTCACACTCAAGGCACGCCTCTTCGATTCGGACGATGTGATCAGCGTGCCGGTCAGGAGGGAATCGTATGCTGTTTATTGATGAGCTCCGTGCAGAGAACGATGCGCGGCGCAAACAGCTGAAGGATGCGGAGACCGCAAGGCAGGAACAGGAGCACCAGGCGATCCTGGACGATGCGAGAAAGACCGTGCAGGAAGTCGTGGACACCCTTGTCCGCGAGGCAGAAAGCGGCGAGATCCTGGCACTGCCGCAGAATGTCACCATGAAATACGATCCGGAGCGCACACTTTGGATCAAGAGTCTCCAGCAGTGTGCAAAGGAGGAGGGCATCAACCTCTGCATCGACTATAATTTCGGCATCATGGAATTTGTCGCCGATCCCCGCGAGACCGCATGCGCCCGTCTGCATGAGGCATTCACGGCGCTGAACGAGGAGATTGCCGCACATTACGAGAGCGATGCACGGGATATCATGGCATATGTGAAGCAGAAGATGCTGGACACAGTGCGGCAGGGAACAGGAAACGAGAGCAGCATGATTACTGCGGTGCGTCCTCTGGAGATCTGTCCGGATGCGGATGCACAGCCGAATCTGTTTGCAAACTGGAAATCAAGTCTTGAATTTTTGCAGTATACGACAGCGGAGGATCTGCTGGCGGATATCAAATCCGTGCAGACTGCAGACGATCTGAAGGCGGTTTTTACGACGCCGGAAAACCGCTGTCTGCATGCGGGACAGTCGCTGACGAAAATGGTCTATGCGCTCTGGCGGCAGGCGGAGGAGATGGGAATCTCACTGATCCCTGCCGGAGAATGGATGCCGTTTGCAAATATGAAGGTGAGCATTGTCCTGCTGAACGCCGAGCTTTAACAGGAGGGAACAGTCATGAATTTTGTGGATGAACTGAATGCAGCAAACCAAAAGCGGAAGGAAGAGGCAGCCGGTGAGCTTGACCGCAAGACGGAGGAGATCCTCGGATATGTCAAGGAACAGATGATGTACCGCGTGAACAGCGGCGACGGCAATGCGTCGGTTCTGACGGAACAGGTGCAGATCCGTGTCAGCCGCCTTGCCGGTGCGGAATACGATATTCCGAATGCGCCGGACGATTTCGGCAGAGCATTCCGCTTGTTCGGTGATGCATTGCTCAGCGATATTGCGGGCGCGATCAAGGCTTCCGTGAAATTCGGCGCAGGTTCATTCGAGGTGCGCAGCATCGACGAGCTTTCCGCTCTGATCGATGCGGTCACGGCAGCGGCAAATGCAGCGGGCATCGAAAATGTGACCGTGCAGCACGAAGCGCCGTTTGACCATGCGGTCCTGACCTTCTCCGTCGATCTGAACGGAGGCATCTGACATGAGAGAAAGCGGTATACTGATGCCAGTTTCCGCGCTGCCGTCCGTTTACGGCATCGGAAAGCTCGGGCAGGCTGCGTATGATTTCGTTGATTTTCTTGCGGCGGCAGGCTGCCATTACTGGCAGGTGCTCCCGCTGACACCCACCAGCTACGGCGATTCGCCGTATCAGTCACCGTCCTGCTTTGCGGGCAACCCTTACCTGATCGACTTCGATCTGCTCAAGGAGCGCGGCTGGCTCACGGACGGTGAATGTGAATCGGTCAGCTGGGGCGACGATCCCGATACGATCGACTATGCGCTGCTCTATCAGCAGGTGATCCCGATTCTGCGCATGGCATATCAGCGGTTCAGCCGGAAAAAGCCCGGTGCATTCAAAAAATTCTGCACCGCGCAGAAGGCATGGCTGCCCGATTACGCGCTGTTTATGTCGCTGAAGGAGGAGCACGCCGGCAGACCGTGGAACGAATGGGAAGCACCGCTTGCCATGCGCGAAAAGGCTGCCCTGGATGCGGCAAAAAAGGCGCATCAGGAGAATATCGACTTTTACTGCTTTGTGCAGTACTGCTTTTATATGCAGTGGGCATCGCTCAAGGCATATGCCAACGAAAAGCATATCCGCATCATCGGCGATATCCCGATCTATGCAGCATACGACAGCGCAGAGGTCTGGGCACAGCCGGCGCTGTTCCAGCTGGACAGCGAGAAAAAGCCGGTCTGCGTGGCGGGCTGTCCGCCGGACTGCTTCGCCGTGACCGGACAGCTCTGGGGCAATCCCATCTGGGACTGGGACGCGATGGCGAAGAACCGTTACGCATGGTGGCTTGACCGCATCGGCTTTGTGCTGGAGATGTATGATCTCGTGCGTATCGACCATTTCCGCGGCTTCGAGAAATACTACGCGATTCCTTACGGCGAACCGACCGCCGAGCACGGCAAATGGCGCAAGGGGCCGGATTATGCGCTCTGGAAGGCGGCGAAGGATCGTTTCGGCGAGATGAATGTCATCGCGGAGGATCTCGGCAACATCACACCGGCAGTCGAAAGGCTGCTCAGACGGACCGGATTTCCGGGCATGAAGGTGATGCAGTTCGCGTTTGATTCCGGCGCGGAGAATCCGTATCTCCCGCATAATTTCTGCACGACGAACTGCATCTGCTACACCGGCACGCACGACAACTGCACGCTGCGCGGATGGGTGAAGCAAAATGCCTACGAAACAAACGAGTATGCCATGACTTACCTTGCGCTCAAGAAGAAAAAGCAGCTGCCGAAAGCAGTGCTGCGGGCGGCATGGGGGACTGTGGCGAAGATCGCGGTCGCACAGATGCAGGATTTTCTGGATTCCCCGCCCTCTGCGCGGATCAACACGCCCTCGACGCTCGGCGGAAACTGGGTGTGGCGCACGCATCCGGAGGATTTCACGCCGAAACTCATTGAGAAGATCCGGAAGCTGAACACGGTCTACGGCAGACTGAACGCGCCGGAGGAAGAGTGAAGCACGGAAAGAAAATCTGCGGAAAACGGAAACTCATTTCAGAAATCACTTGCATTTTTCACAAAAGTATGCTATACTAGTAAAGGCATTTTGAACCTGTATCATCCGTCTTTGTATAAACCGGATTACCAAAGGGGTTATGGCATGAGCCACAAATTTTTTGACGACGCATTTTCGCCGGACGATCCGGTGCTCACCGGAGAAAACGCCCGGCATATCGGCTATGCGCTGCGGATGCGGCGCGGCGAACAGATCGCGGTCTGTTCCTGCGGCGTGGATTATCAGTGCGAGATCGCGGAGATCACGTCGGATTCCGTTCTGCTGAAGATCCTCTCGCATGAGATGACCTGTGCGGAGCCGAGTATACAGGTGACGCTGTTTCAGGCACTGCCGAAATCGGATAAGCTGGAACAGATCATTCAGAAGACCGTGGAGCTCGGCGTGACGGAGATCGTGCCGGTGCTGACAGCGCGGTGTGTGTCGCGCATGAGTGCGGGCGATTTCCAGAAGAAACTGCCGCGTTATCAGCGGATCGCGCAGGCTGCCGCAGAGCAGTCCGGACGGGGCATCATTCCCGCGGTTGCGCCGCTGCACACGCTGGCA
>JAFZPL010000163.1 GCA_017550355.1 Oscillospiraceae bacterium
ACGCCGTCGCCCATGTCGATGATGGAGACATCGAACGTACCGCCGCCCAGGTCAAAGACCATGATCTTCTGCTCCTCTTCCTTGTCGATACCGTAGGAAAGTGCAGCAGCGGTCGGCTCATTGATGATACGTCTCACGTTGAGGCCTGCGATTTGACCTGCGTCCTTGGTTGCCTGACGCTGGGAGTCGGTGAAGTATGCCGGAACGGTGATGACCGCCTCCGTGACCGTCTCGCCGAGATATGCCTCTGCATCCTCCTTCAGCTTGCGGAGGATCATTGCGGAGATCTCCTGCGGGGTGTACTGCTTGCTGTCGAGCGTGACCTTCTCGTTCGTGCCCATCTTTCTCTTGATGGAGATGATGGTGTTGTCAGGGTTTGCGACTGCCTGACGCTTTGCGATCTGACCGACCAGACGCTCACCGTTCTTGGAAACTGCAACGACGGACGGCGTGGTTCTTGCGCCCTCTGCGTTTGCGATAACGACTGCGTTGCCGCCTTCCATAACAGCGACGCAGGAATTGGTTGTACCCAGATCAATACCGATAACCTTGCTCATGATAATTTCCTCCTTAGAAATTTAATTCAGAATTCATAATGCATAATGCAAAATGGCAATTCATAGTTTATAATTCATAATGCATAATGGAATTCATAAAAATGCTCTTTACGAAGCTCAATTATGCATTACTAGTTCGCGACTGCGACCATTGCACAGCGGACGATCCTGTCTCCGAGCTTGTAGCCCTTCTGATATACCTCGCAGACGGTGTTCTCGGCGAAATTCTCGTCGTCCACCTGCCGGATCGCGTTATGCACCTTCGGATCAAACGGCTCATTCAGCGCGGGGATCTCCTCGATTCCCAGCTTTTTGAGCAGTCCTTCCAGCTGCTGATAGATTTTCTCCATGCCGTTCTTGTAGGCTTCATCGGTACAGGGTGCATCCATCGCACGTCCGAAGCTGTCAATTGCCGGCAGAAGCTCCAGAATCGTCTTGGAAACGGCGTCCTGATAGGTCTCCGCCTTTTCCCTTGCGGTGCGCTTGCGGAAATTGTCAAACTCCGCAAACAGCCGCATGTACTTGTCTTTTGCTTCGGCAAGCGCGGCAGCGGCTGCGTCCTCCGCTTCTTCTACCGGATCCTCCACCGTGACGGCATCCTTAGCCGCTTCCGCAGTTTCTCCGGTTTCTTCCTCGTGCAGACCGCTTTCTTCCATGGATTCGTAATCCTCGCAGCCGTCTGCATCGCGGATATTATCGAATTCATCCGTCATTGCTGTCTTCCTCCTTTTCAGAGATCAGATTGCTGATCTTTTCTGTGAAATACTCAAGATATGGGATCACCTTTGCGTAATTCAGGCGCATCGGGCCGATGATGCCGAGCTTTCCGACATTTCTGCCGTCCTTCTGATACTGCCCGACGATCATGCTCGAATTGCCGATCACAAAGGTCTGATGATCGGGATTGTTCTGCTGTTCTTCGCTGAACATTACATGAATGCCGCTGAAGCTGTCGTTGAGAATCGGCATGATCACATCCTGATTCTCCATGAATTCCACGATATCACCCGTGGCAAGCTCATTGCACGTCAGCAGATTCCGTGCGCCGTTGACTGTCAGCTCCTGCCGCATCATATCACGGCTCAGTTCATAAAGCCCCTGCACCAACGGGGAAAGCGTAACCATGTACGCACCCATTGCGGCGACAAGCTGATCGACCATCTCCGAGGAAAGATCGCTCAGCGAAACGCCCTGCAAGTGCTTCGTAAGGAAATCCGTAAAAAAGCTGAGCTGTTCGTCGTTTAGATCAAATTCCAACCGGCAGGCCTTGTTCTTGATCGAACCCGCCGAGGTAACAAGCAGGATCACATAGAGCCGCTTGCCCGTCGGGATGACCTCCACCTTGGAGATCACCGAAAACTGCGGCATCGCATTGACTGCGACGGCGGCGCATTTTGTGATCTCGGCAAGGGCAGTCGTTGCGGACTGGATGAGCAGATCCTCGGTCATGGGCTGATCGCCGAACATGGAGTCGAGGCGTTCGCGTTCATCCTCAGGCAACTGCGCACCTGCCATACATTTTTCAATATAGGTTTTATACCCCTGAAATGTCGGGATTCTGCCCGCAGAGGTATGCGGCTGTTCCAGCAGACCAAGCTGCTCCAGCACAGCCATATCGTTGCGGATGGTCGCGGCTGAAACATGGATATCGGGGAGCGCGGCGATCGCTTTGGAACCGACCGGCTCGCCGGTTGTAACGTAGGCATCCACCACAGCCGCAAGGATCCGCAGTTTCCGGTCGTCCATGTGGGAATGCTCCTTTCCGAACGCGGCATCCGCGGTATTTTGCAGACTTTGTTTTCGGGTGCAGGCACCCTGCTGGAGTGCTAGCACTCTATCTCTCCGAGTGCTAAACATAGAATAACACGTTTTGCGGCAGATGTCAAGTCTTCCGGATATTTTTGGTATATTGCACAACGTGTTGAAATTATACATGCTTGTGTTTATGCAGAATCATTATGTTTTGCAATCAGCAAACGACCGGCACTGTATTAGCACTCTCCCGGCAGACAGTGCTAAAAAAGAGGAAAACGGGCAGCGGACAAAATACACCCGCGTGTATCGGATACGATACACGCGGGTAAACCTGAATCCGGATATATGTTATGATGCCTGATTTCCGACAGGCAGCAGCATGATCCGGTCGTTGTGCTGTGCATATGCCGCAATCTCCGGGGCAATATAGCCTCCGATGATCAGCACTGCCGATGCATCATCCGCACAGACCTGCTGCACCAGTGTTTCCGGCTTTCCTGCAATATCATAGGGCAGCGCCGACAGCGTCCGCAGAATCGACAGCACTGCCGCATCTCCCGCCGAAAACTGTCCGCACACTGCGTTCCCGCCGATCTCTGCATTCGTGCAAAACCGCACGGAAATCTTCATCTGCCCCGCAAGCCATGCATAGGCCGCACAGACGCGCACCGCATCCTCAAACCGTGCCTTGTCCGATACAGCGTCACGGTCGCGGGGACGTGTATTCATCAGCAGAACAATGCTCAGTGCCGGCGTGACAGTCTCCTGATACTGCCAGACCATCGGCTGTTCCGTCCGCGCAGAAGCCGTCTGGCTGATATCCCGCAGCGCATCGCCGGGCAGATAATGCCGGATCCCGCAGACCGCAAAACGATCCGGAATCAGCATCCGCGAACGGATATATTCTCCCGAAACAGCGTCAGCGGGAATCGGCAGCGCGTCCACCGGATGCACCGCCGGCAGAACCGTGATCTCCGCGAACGCCTCCGGCATCGGCTCGGAAAGCTCCGATGTGCCAAACAGATCGGTGAGCACGATCACCGCGCGCGAGACCGTGAAGATCCCGCGCCGCGTGCATTTCACCTTCCAGCGCCGCTCGATCCGCTGATAGGGCATCAGCGAAAAATGACTCGATACGAACCGCGTCTCCTCCGAAACTGCCGATTGGGCCGCCGCAAAATCCAGCGCGGCATGCGTCGTCAGCTCTGCCTTGAGCCACGGCAGCGGAAGTAGCTTTCGGTTGACGACTGTTTCAGTCAGATAGACCGTGTCGCCCTCGGAAACCTCGTCTTCCGAAAAATGCAGCTGATAACTCACGCCGCGAAAACCGTACCGCGCAAGCAGAAGCCGCGGCAGCGTCAGCGCAAGCACCAGTGCCAGCAAGACCAGAAATAAGCCCATGATTTCTTCTCCTGTCGCCGGGTTATTTTTTGACCGGCGTCTGCGCGAGAAGCTCCGCAATGACCGCGTCTGCCGCATTCTGCTCCTGCATCAGCCCGCCCGAAACATGCAGACGGTGGGTACAGACCGCCGGGAACACCGCCTTCACATCGTCCGGCAGCAGGAAATCGCGTCCCGCTACAACCGCGTATGCCTGCGCCGCACGCATCAGCGCGAGAGCCGCACGGGTGCTCAGCCCGTAGCGCAGCTTTTTGTGCGCCCGTGCCGCAGCTGTCAGTGCCGTGATATACTCCAGCACATCCGGCGAGAACGTCACCGTGCGCACCGCCTGCTGTGCAGCGAGAACAGCGTCTGCATCTGTGACAGCGGAGAGCGTTTCCAGCGGATCGGCAAGCTGTCTGCCGGAGAGGATCTCGCGTTCAGTCTCCGGTGAGGGCGTCCCGAGCGAAAGACGCATCAGAAAACGGTCGAGCTGTGCCTCCGCCAGCGGGAACGTCCCCTGCATCTCGATCGGATTCTGCGTGGCAATCACGAAAAACGGCTTTGGCAGCGGATAACAGTTTCCGCCGCTCGTCACCTGACGCTCCGCCATGCATTCCAGCAGACCGGCCTGTGTACGCGGCGCCATTCGGTTGATCTCATCTGCAAGCAGGATCTGCGCAAAGACCGGTCCCTCACGGAATGCCATCGTCCGGCTGCCGTCCGGCGCGATATCCAGCATATCAAATCCGGTGATATCCTGCGGCATAAGGTCCGGCGTGCCCTGCACACGGCGCATATCCAGCCCCGCTGCAGCAGCAATGCCCTTGACAAGCGTCGTTTTTCCGGTACCGGGCAGATCTTCAAGCAGCACATGACCGTCCGCAAGCAGCGCCGTCACCAGCAGCCGGAGCGCATTCTCCGCGCCGAGAATCACCTTTTTGGTTTCTGCGATCAGTTTTTCTGCCAGTGCGCCGGCAGCAGTGATCTGTTCATTCATATCTCTTACAGCCCCCGATTCTTACAATCGAAATTGAAAAGCAGAAAGACTAAATCGCAGCTTTTTTCCTGCTGCTTTCCGCTTCCTGTTAATACTTTATAGTATAGCATTTTTCGCACAATCTGTCAATTGTCAAATCGGATTTAACATATCCTATCTGTGTAGCCCTGAAAATTCGCGAGAAAATGTTGTTGACATCTGCGCTGAATCGTGCTATAATACAGCCAAAGCATTCACAAGGGAGTCATGAAAATGAAAGCATGTGCAAAGGATATGACGCACGGCAATGAGGCTGGGCTGATTCTCCGGTTTGCCCTGCCGCTGTTGCTCGGAAATCTTCTCCAGCAGCTTTACAACATTGCAGATACCATTATTGTCGGAAAAGTCCTGGGTGACGATGCACTCGCCGCTGTCGGCGCGACCGGCTCGATCACCTATCTGTTCTATACACTCTGTGTCGGTCTTGCGACGGGCGCAGGCATCATCATCGCACAGTTCTTCGGTGCGGGACAGTTTGCCCGCCTCCGTTCGGCGGTCTGGAACTCCGCCGTGATCACGCTGCTGTTCGGCATCGTCATCACATCGGTCTCCGTCCGGCTGACCGTTCCGGCACTTCAGCTTCTGAGTACGCCGGAGCATCTGATCCCGTTCTCCGCCTCCTATATGCGCGTGGCATGTGCGGGAACCGTCGCCGTCGCCGCCTACAACTGGATCAATGCGGTCATGCGCGCACTCGGCGATTCCAAAACACCGCTCTATTTCCTGTGTGCCGCAAGTATCCTGAACGTCGCACTCGATCTGCTCTTTGTCATGGTCTTTGAATGGGGCGTTTCCGGTGCAGCAGCCGCGACCGTCGCTTCGCAGTGTATTTCGGCAATTGCCTGCACATTTTACGCATTCCGCAAAATGCCGGAGCTCGCGCTCACAAACGAAGACCGCACGATCGATCCGGACATGATCGCGCTCTGTGTCCGCACGGGCATCCCGATCGCGATGCAAAGTGCACTGATCTCCGTTTCGATGGTCATGCTTCAGCGCGTCACCAACACATTCGGCGATATCGTCATGGCGGCGTACACCGCTTCCATGCGCATCGAGCAGTTTATTCAGCAGCCGTTCATCTCGCTCAATGCTGCGATCTCCACCTTCACCGGTCAGAATATCGGTGCCGGTCAGGAACAGCGCAGCATCCGCGGACTGCATATCGGACTGCGCACGACCACAACGATCGCAGTTGCAGTTGCAGCGTTGTTCTGGTTCTTCGCCAGACCGTTTATCAGCTGCTTCATTTCCGGCGAGGAATCCATCGAGATCGGCGTGTTTGCGCTGCGCGTGACATCGCTCTTCTATATTCCGCTTGGCATGATCTATATGACACGCGGCTTCCTGAACGGCGCGGGCGACACCGCCTATGCGCTGATCAACGGGCTCAGCGAGGTCATCTGCCGCGTGGGCGGTTCCATGATTCTGGTCGAACTGGTCGGCTGCGGCTACCAGGCGATCTGGTACACGACATGCATCACATGGCTTGTGACGGGCATTGTCGGCTTCACACGATTTACCGGGGGAAAATGGCGCACCAAAGCAATTCAGAGAGGGGGATTGCAGTGCGGGTAACCCCAATAATTGGTGTCCGGTGCGAAAGCGCCCCGGACACCCTTTTTTTATCTGATTACGATTGACAGTCCAGATTTTCTGCACCGTTTTCCGAAACTCTCATGCAATTATTAAGAATTTGAGAATTCATTCTTAAATTGATTGACACCGTTCCTGTTTTGTGGTATAATACAGATGTTAGCAAAGGCTTACAGCCGACAAATACCCACAGAAAGGACGTTTGCTATGTTTATTGAGATCAGCGACATCAAAAAGCATTTCGGTGAGAGCGAAAGCCGTGTCGACGTACTGAAAGGCATCTCCTTCTCCCTCGAAAAAGGCGAATTCTGTGTCCTGCTCGGGCCTTCCGGCTCCGGCAAATCCACTCTGCTCAACATCATCGGCGGCATCGACCGTGCAGACTCCGGCTTCATCTCCATCGGCGGCGAGAAAACAGCCGACATGAACGAGAAAACCCTCACGCGCTACCGCCGCAAGCACCTCGGCTACATTTTCCAGATGTATAACCTCATCCCAAATCTCAACATCAAGGAGAATATCGAAGTAGGCGCCTATCTGAGTGACAATCCGCTGAATGTGGACGATATCCTCAAAACGCTCGGTCTCTACGAACACCGCCACAAACTCCCGAATCAGCTTTCCGGCGGACAGCAGCAGCGCACCGCGATCGGCAGAGCAATCGTCAAGAACCCCGACATCCTGCTCTGCGACGAACCGACCGGCGCACTTGATTACGTCACCTCCAAGGAGATCCTCAAGCTGATCGAAACGGTCAATCAGAAATACGGCAGCACGGTCATCATGGTCACGCACAACGACGCGATCAGGCAGATGGCAGACCGTGTTGTGAAGCTGCGCGACGGCATCATCCGCAAAAATGAGACGAATGCGCAGAAGCTGACTGCTGAAGCGCTCGAAGATGAAAATATCACGCTCTACAACCGTTTCTACAAAGACGAGCCCTCCGTGAACGACAGCAAACTGCGCGTATTCCGCACACGCAGAGATGTGAACAAGGTTTCTCTGCTGGACGGCAAACTCCCGGAAACAGACAGCGAAATCGCGCTTGACCGGCTCTATATGCAGAGCAACAGCATTGCTTTTGGCGACTCGATCACGCTGGACGGAAGAGAATATGCAATCGTCGGCACCGTCGCACTTTCGGATTACTCCGCGCTCTACGACAGCATTGCCGATTTCATGTTCGACACGGAGAAATTCGGCGTCGGCATCGTCACGGATGAAGGCTTCGGCCGCCTGCCGGACACCTACCTGCATTATTCGTACTCGTGGAAATACAGCGATCCGCCGGCTGAACCGTTCAGCAAGGAAGCGATCGACAAGAGCGAAGATCTGCTCAAAGCGGTCTCTCAAAAGGTCATGCTGACAAACTATGTCCCGACCTGCCGCAACAGCGCAGTCAAATTTGCAGGCAACGACTTGGGCCACGACCGCATTATGTTCATGGTGATGCTCTATATGCTGATCGTGATCATCGCGTTCGTGTTTGCCGTCACCACGAGCAACACCATCGCAAAGGAAGCGAACGTGATCGGCACGCTCCGTGCCTCCGGCTACACAAAGGGCGAGCTGATCCGGCACTACATGGCGGCACCGCTCCTGGTTCTGCTGACTGCGTCGCTGATCGGCAATATTCTCGGCTACACTGTGTTCAAGGAAATCATGGCAGAAATGTATCTGGGAACATACAGCCTTGTCAAATACACCGTTCTCTGGAATGCAGATGCTTTCATCGACACGACCGTGATCCCGCTGCTGATCCTTGCCGCGATCAATTTCATCATGCTTTCCTCCAAACTTTCACTCTCACCGCTGAAATTCCTCCGGCGCGACCTGAAACGCCGCCAGCGCAAGAAAGCATTCAAGCTCAATACCAGAATCCCCATCATGATCCGCTACCGCCTGCGTGTGCTGTTCCAGAATATTCCGGGCTATGTCACGATTTTCGCGGGCATCTTCTTCGCAAGCGTCATCATGATCTTCTCGCTGCTCTTTGATCCGCTGCTCGACAATCTCGACCGTCAGACGCAGGAAAACATGCTCGCGGCACATCAGGTCATCCTCAAAATGCCCGTCGAAACAGAGACAGACGGCGCAGAAAAATTCGGCGTGCAGAGCCTCAAAATCGTCAACGGCGACTTTTCGGAGGATGTTTCGATTTACGGCATTACCAAAGATTCTGCATACTTCCACGCGGATTTCGACGGCAGCGGCGTACTCGTTTCGTCGGCATATGCAGACAAATACAGCCTGAAAGCCGGTGATCAGCTCACGCTGCATGCGGAATTCGGCGACAAGACCTACACCTTCGATATCACCGGAACCTACAACTATCCGAGCACGATCGCTGTGTTCATGGATCTGGATGCATTCAACAGCGCCTTTGAGCTGGAAGAGGGCAGCTTTACGGGTTATTTCTCCGACACCACGCTTTCAGATGTACCGGAAGAAGCCGTCGCATCCGATATCACACAGGACGACCTCACCAAGACCTCGCGGCAGCTCCGCCGTTCGATGGGCAATATGATGGGCGTGTTTCTCGGCGTCGGCGCATCGGTACTTGTGCTGGTGGTGTTCCTGCTCTCCAAGGTTATGATCGAGAAGAACACACAGTCGATCTCCGTTGCGAAGATCCTCGGCTATTCATCCGGCGAGATCAGCGGCATCTATCTGCGCACCACAACAGCAGTCACACTCTGCTCCATTCTGCTCTGCCTGCCGCTGGTGAGCATCGCGCTGGATGCGCTGTGGCGTGCGATGATGATGGAGTATCCCGGCTGGCTCGCACCGATCATCCCCGTCTCCTGCTATGTCAAGACCGTCGTGCTCGCTGCTGCGACCTATATTCTCACCGCACTGCTCCTGAAGCACCGCATCAGCCGCGTCCCGATGGACGAAGCGCTCAAAAATCAGGAATAATGCCCGATATCCAAAAACAAAACGCTCCCGCCGGAACCGCAATCGTCCGGCGGGAGCATTTTCTATTCTCAGATACCAAGCTCTTTTGCAAGCACCGCAAGCGGTTTTGCACCGATCGTTTTCTTCACCGGCTGCCCGTTTTCAAACAGGATAAACGCCGGGATCGTGTCGATCTGATACTGCATCGCCGGCTGCGACACATCATCCACGTTCACGCTTGCCACCTTCACCTGCGGATATGCCGCCGCAAGATCGTTCAGCACCGGCTTCATCATCATGCACGGCCCGCACCATGATGCCCAGAAATCCACGACAACCTTGCCGCCTGCCGCGATCACCTTCTGAAATTCTTCTGCGCTTTCAATTTCCAGAACGCCCATCGTTTATCCCTCACTTTTTCTTGTAGTAGAGCCTGCAGTGGCAGTAGCCCTCAAATTCCGGATCCGCGATCTGATCGCGGAACTCCTTGCACATACAGATATTGTCATCCGTACGCTGAATCCTGCACGGGCAGTAGCCGTCCTTCTTTTTCAGTCCTTCGCGGATCTTTGCGACAATTGCTTCATCCTCATTGAACCGGATCTCCATTCAGACCGCCTCCCTTTTTGATATTCCCTGATTATTTCCGATTATTCAGCGATCCAATGTCCGCGTCGGATTGAACGGAACCGGATCCGGGATTGCCTTTGCATATTCCGCAATGCCGTCCTCAATATAATCGTACACATCATCCTGCGTGTGAACGCGCTTTGTTTCGCCGCAGACCTTCAGAAAATCCAGTGCGGCACGCAGCAGACCGAGCCGCTGCGCATCGAACATACTGCCGCTTTCCAGAATCGAGTACACATTGTCGCAGAACCACGAAAAGGTTTCGCACCAGTTGACGTTGCCGTTCTGGAATGCCTCGTAGCGCAGCTTTTCGATCTCGCGGAGCATTTCGCCCTGCACACAGGTACACTGTCCTCTGTCCGGGATATACTCCCGCCAGAGCCGGTTGCAGATCTCGAAATGCTTCTGCTGATAGCCCAGAATGCCGTTTTCTTTCAGCGTGTTTTTCAGTGCTTCAAAATTATCCATAATGCCCTCACGAATCGTATTTTCTGACGCGCAGCGGGATCGAAAGCGAATCCGCCACAGCCTGTGCCGCGTCGATCTCTGCCTGCGGGATCACATCCACCACCGTGAACATCACCTTCGGCACGTACTGTTTGCAGTCTGCGGCGAATTTCTGCAGCGCCGAAAACGCATTGTCCCATTTCGGGCGCGTCACTGCAAGATACTCCTTCTCCGTACCGGCATTGAGGCTGATCGAAACGGTGTCGACCGTGCCTGCGAGATACTGCGCCGTCGGGCAGCCGTGGATGAGGTCGGAAAGTCCGTTGGTATTGAGACGCACCGGCGGACATCCGGGAAGCGTCTTTGCGTATTTCGCTGTCTCGATCAGAAGCAGCAGCCGTTCGGTCGGTTCGCCGTAGCCGCAGAACACAAGCTCCGTAAACTTGGAAATATCCCACTTTGCAAGCGCTTCCTTCACTTCCGCAAAGTCCGGCTCATGCTCCAGCCAGAGGCTGTCCGAGCCGTATGCGCCGTCTCCGTTTTGCCGGATGCAGAATGTGCAGTTGCACGGGCATTGATTCGTTAAATTGACATACAAATGGTCGTGAACGGGATAAAAGACCGTCATCGCCATCGGTATCACTCCCTTTCTCTAAATTGAAGAACCGCATACCCCTGCATATGCATAGGGTATGCGTCCTGTTTTATGCGAAAAAGACGTCGCAGTCCTCGCGGTCGATCATATATGAGGTCACAAGCCGGATCTTTCCGATGATATGCTGATTGAGGATCTCCGTTTCCTCTGCGGGAATCCAGAGCGCACTGTACTCCGGCTTTTCGCGGTACTGCACCGGGAACTGCCGGATATAGGAATCCTCCACCAGAAAGCTGACGACATACACCTTGTTGTCCTTTTGCTTTTCCACGCGCAGCCTGCGGGCAATCTCCATTGCACCGTCCTGTGAAAGCAGAACGGTCAGGATCTGCTGTCCCTCCGTACGCTTGGGAAATCCCTGGAACCCGCGTTCTTCAATCGCGCGGTATTCCTCTCCGGAAATCGGTCTGTAAAGCTCCATGGCGCTCCCCTCTTTCATTCACGGGGCAAGCCATGCGATGCGGCACGGCTCGCTTTGCATCTGCGGTTGATCTCATCATACTGCTTGTACATCTTCTGCACCGAATTTTCCAGAAAATAATAGTGCAGGATGTACGGCACGATCAGACCGAGAATGAGCAGCAGCAGCGGCAGCAGCATCAGGATCTGCGTGACAAGATAGATCCCGAGCACAATGAAAAATCCAAGCACAAACAGCATCGTCACCAGAAAATGGATCAGCCGTTCATGCTGCATGAATCCGATCATCACCGCATGATCC
Organism: Oscillospiraceae bacterium; assembly: GCA_017550355.1. GTDB lineage: Bacteria > Bacillota > Clostridia > Oscillospirales > Ruminococcaceae > Firm-04. The sequence goes on from JAFZPL010000163.1 coordinate 11,682, forward strand.
CTGAGAAGCTGCTCGTAATCAATATTTTCGTCCTTTTTGAGGATCTCCTCCAGATTTTTCAAATAATTTGCAAGATACTCATGCATAGCAGTTTCCTCACGAATACGCTGCTTTTGCATCCTGCTCGTCTGCGCGGATGAAATCCTCCAATGTACATCTGCCGTTCGCGAGAGCGTCAAAGCGGTCGTCGTAGCGGTCTACTGTCTCTGCGGAAACATACATCAGGTAGGAGAAGAGCTCCTCGCACAGCAGTGTGCCGATATAGCAGCTGGTCAGGCGGAACCGGATCTCGCCGGTCTCCGTGTTCAGATCGAAGGAGCCGTCGATCAGCCCGTGGTTGGCGGCTGCAACGGCAATCGCGGTTTCATACCGCTTGCCCTCCGGCACCGTAAACGGCATCAAGGAGAACACCGAAACGATCTGACGGTCTGCACGAAGGATCATATAGATCGTGATCGGCAGCCCGTTTCCCTCAAAGTGGATGCGGATCCGTGTGCGTGCTTCGGTGCGTTCCACGATCTTGTATTTCAGTTTCTTGTGTTCGAGCATGGAGAGCAGCACATCGGTATTATCGGATGTATTCTGAATTTTAATCGGATCAAGTTCCATCGGAGATCCCTCCCTTACTTCCTGTGTTTGTTATTCCCATTATACCATATTATACAGTAATTGTCAAGTGATTGTATACATTTTCGGCGTTTGCACAAATTCTTTTGTGCAGTCCGCCAATCAGATCACGGCGCTTGCGTGGCGCGTAACGTGGCAGCCGACATTCACGGAGACGGGCAGTCCCGCGATATGCGTCGGTGCCTGTTCGATATTCACGGCAAGTGCAGTGACAGTGCCTCCAAAGCCCTGCGGCCCGATGCCGAGCGAATTGACTGCTTCGAGCATCTTCTGTTCCAGCTCCGCATACATCTCATCGGGATTGCGCTTTGCAACATCGCGGCAGAGTGCTTTTTTCGCGAGAAATGCACACTGCTCAAAATCGCCGCCGATGCCGACACCCACCACGATCGGCGGGCAGGGATTGCTTCCTGCCTTTGCAACGGTATCGCGGACGAATCCGACAATATCATCGGTGTTCGCGGCAGGCGTGAACATCCGGAGCGCACTCATATTTTCGCTGCCGAATCCCTTCGGACAGACATCGATGCGGATCTCGCTGCCCTCGGTGATGTCGAGATGCAGCACTGCCGGGGTATTGTTCCCCGTGTTCACACGGCGCAGCGGATCGCCGACCACCGAACAGCGCAGATAGCCGTCGAGATAGCCTGCTGCAACGCCCTCATTGACCGCGTCGCGCAGACTGCCGCCCGTGACATGCACATCCTGCCCGACGCTCAAAAATACGACAGCCATGCCCGTATCCTGACAGATCGGCAGACCGGTCTCACGCGCCGCATCCAGATTGGCGCACAGATCTGCAAACACGCTTTTGCCTGCCGGAGACTGCTCCTTGTCCGCACCGCAGCGGATGCACTGCTCCAGCGATGCCGGCAGAACGGAATTTGCTTCGATGCAGAGCCGGCGCACGGTATCGCGGATCTCTTTCACATGAATTTCTCTCACTGTGATTCCTCCCGAATCATAAAATGAATATACATTTTTATTATAACACAAAATGTTGTTTTGTGCAATAGCTATTTTGCATATTTTTAGAATAATAATGACCGCCGGAATCATAATGACTCCGGCGGCTTGCTGTTTATGCAGGATCAGATGCCCTTGAACTGGATGTTCTTGTATTTCTGGATCTTTTCCGCAACGATCTTGTGGTTCTCCGGATTCATGAAGAAGCCGCCCTGTGTATCCGCGATCTCGTCACAGTGGACGCCGTGTCCCTCCTCGGAGGTGCGGTCACGCTCCAGACCGTTCGCCGCGATCACAAATTTCCACTTGCCGTCCTCCGTCTTCACGAGGTCGCCGCCCGCGCCGCAGACGGTGCATTCGATCGGATACTGCAGGCCGCGCCACTGCGGTTCGCCGAGGCAGAGACAGTTGCTGTGGCAGTTCGGGCACCAGCCCTCGTTCTCATCGCCGAGCCAGCCGCGCTCTGCAACCGGCGTATTCAGCGCCTTCATGACGTTCATGCCGACTTCTCTTGCGCGCGCGAGCTTTTCGTCGTGCAGGAGCACCTGTGCCGGTGCCGGAACCATCGTCGCCATGTATTTGTCCACGATCTGGAAGCTGTTGGAGAAGGTCGTCGCATGCATGCACTCCAGCGCCATCGACTGCCATGCACGGGAAGAACCGCCGACAGCGATCAGTGCGCCGACGCGGTCGCGGTGCTGGATCGCGCCGATCTTGGTGAGGAACGCAGTCTCATAGGCAAGGTTCCTGTGCATGAACTTGAGAAACGTCGAGCACGGCATCAGTGCGAATGTCGGCGCCGCAAAGATGACTGCATCCTGATCGAGCAGCACATTCATGATTTTCTTCTTGTCGTCCTTATCATCCAGAGCGCATCCGGTGTATTTGCCCATCGACATGCCCATTGTGCAGGAGGTACATCCGGTGCAGTCCTTGAGGTCATAATCATTCAGATTGATCATGGTGATTTCTGCGCCCTGCTCCTGACATGCGAGCAGCGCTTCCTTGAGCAGAATCTCACCGTTGCTGTTTTTGCGGCCAGCCGCGACACCCATAACCTTAAATCCCATTTTTCATTCCTCTTTCCTTTTTATAGTTTCACCGATGAATATATTCAACCGGCATCTTTATTATACTGCATTTTGCATAAAAAATCAACCCAATCAGCAATACAATTTGAACTATTGATTTTGTTATTCTTTGTGCAAACAATACAAAACCGCCGGGATCACCTTGCAGCGTTCCCGGCGGTATTCTTTGCTTCTTATTTGTTGTATGCGGAAAATGCGTTTTCGACGACTTCCTTGTCGCATGGCTTTGTAAACGAGGAAATGATCGGCGTGAGGACGATCGAGAGGATCATCAGCAGTGCGCCCGCATTGATCGGGGATGCCAGATTCAGCGGGAGGCTTGCTGCCCACTTCACGACCGGAGCGCATGCATCCTTGAAGAACGTGAAGATGCACATATGTCCCATCGTCAGCACGATGCCCAGCACGAAGCTCGTCCAGACAGCCGCCTTCGTGGTCTTCTTGCCGTA
>JAFZPL010000164.1 GCA_017550355.1 Oscillospiraceae bacterium
CAATCTACCGCCTGCTGATGATGCAGGCAACATTGACAATCTGCTCTGAGATCAGAGCAAGAACAGGAGGAACCGAAAATGATCGAAATGAACATGACATTCAGCCTTGTGCCGATGAACAAGGCCGCCGAAATGCTCGGCTACAGCCTGAGCTTTATGAACGAGATCTGCAAGCGCGCCTATTACAGTCACCGCCCGTTCTGTGTCATCAAGGACAGAAGCGGCAAGTATTTTATTGAGGCGAACAGCTTGCAGCGCTATATCAACACCTGCCCGGACTTCAACCCCTATGAGCTTCCCGGCGTGTACGAACCGGATTCCGACGATGACGATGCGCCGATAGACGATACCGTGTTTAAGCTGGAGGAATATATGCTTCCGCAGGTCTGCGGTGTCGCAGTCGATGCAGCCCCTGCGCCGCTGATTGCGTACTATGAACCTGAACCGGTACAAAAGCTGTGTACAGGCCAGAGGCGGCGTGACAATCTGAAATGCTGATCTGTTCTGTTACCGGCAAAAACGAAGCTTTAAGCACAACCGGACTTCAAAATCACTTGACTTTTTCAGTGAAGTATGGTATTATAATATCGAAGGATGTTCGATTGCTTCATCTTATTAGCGCTCACCGCTAGGGCTTCGGCTGAAAGAGCAGACTGTGTTATTAGCGCTCACCGCTAGGGCTTCGGCTGAAAGGGCAGACTGTATGATTAGCGCTCACCGCTAGAGCTTCGGCTGAAAGAGCAGACTGCAAAGCAATCTAAAAGAATGGGAGGCAAACGCCTCCCATTCTTAATATCAGGAGAAGACAATGGAACTGTACTTTTACTATGCAAGCAAGGATTACATTGATTTTTTGAAGAATGCCGAACGTGCTGAACATTCGTCAACCAGAGTGCCGGATGTGGATTATACGCACAAACAGAAATTTCTGTATGGCGCTGTTCTAACCATTGACGGTATGAATTACTATGTTCCTGTTTCGTCTTACAGTAAACCGCAGCAGGATCTCATACTGATCAAGGACAAAGCCGGTGCGGTCAAAGGCTCACTGCGATTTAGCTACATGATCCCGATTCCGCAGGAATGTCTGCAAAAGCTGGACATCAACCAGTTTGAATCTGCTGACTACCGTGTGAAAGTCTCAAAGGAATTGGCGTTTGTCAGACGAAACCGAGACAAAATCTTCAAAAAAGCCAAATCCACATACAATGCCGTCATTTCAAAACGAAAATATGATCCGAATTACTGTGACTTCAAGCTGCTGGAATCTGCCTTCATTGCTTATTGCCGTGAACATGACCTGACTGTTCCCGCAGCCTATTTAGAAAAACATCCGGAATTATTTTCTTTTCAAGGAGAAGCCTGAACCGCAATCATCAAAGATTACGTTTTGTTTCTCCAAAACAACTGAATATTACTGCGAGCCAGATATTATGATGCCTTCTACTATCTATAATATCTGGCTCTTTTTTTGTCCCATTGAGAATTGAGGTGATGTGAATGGACAATCAGATTATCTGTGCGGATGCGCTGGACGGGCTGCGAAGTTTGCCGGACGGCTGCATCTCGATGTGCGTGACGAGTCCGCCGTATTACGGTTTGCGGGATTATGGCATCGACGGACAGATCGGCACGGAGCAGACTCCGGCAGAGTATGTTCAGCGGCTTGTGACGGTATTCCGTGAGGTACGCCGCGTTCTCCGGGAGGACGGGACACTGTGGCTCAATATTGCAGACAGCTATGCAGGCAGCGGCAAAGGGCTGTGGAACCGTCCTGTCGCAGAACAGCCGTCGAGCAAACAAGCATATTTGCAGGAAGCAGATGGAATTCCGAAAGATATGCCGATCATGTGGGACGGCATCAAGCCGAAAGATATGATTGGTGTTCCGTGGATGCTTGCATTCGCGCTGCGCAAGGATGGCTGGTATCTCCGCAGCGATATCATCTGGAACAAGATCAACTGTCTGCCGGAAAGCGTTTCAGACCGTCCGACGAAATCCTATGAGCATCTGTTCTTGCTTGCAAAATCACGGAATTACTATTATAATGCCGACGCAATCAAGGAGCCGATTGCGGACAGCAGCCGCGCAAGATATGAGCACGGTCGTTCCGAAGATAACAAATACCATGCTTTTTGCACGGTACAGACGATTAACGGCAGCGACTATTTTGAGCGGATGCAAGGCAAAGAAATGCGGAACAAACGCGATGTGTGGCATATCAGCACAAACAGCTTCCGCATGGACGGGCATTTTGCGATGTTCCCCGAAAAGCTGATTGAGCCTTGTATTCTTGCAGGTTCAGCGATTGGCAACACGGTGCTTGATCCGTTCTTCGGCAGCGGCACAACCGGCGCAGTCGCCAAGCGGCTCGGTCGCCGGTATATCGGCATCGACATCAATCCGGCGTATTGCCGCAAGGCACAGGAACGGATTGACGAGATTCCGGAACCCATTTTGAGAGAGGAGGACTAACGCATGAACATGAGCGAAGATGTAACCGCTGTTTCAATGCAAGTATCGGAAAAGGCAGCAGAAGCGGCACTATCCGCTTTCAAGTCGGTGCTGGATTCCATTGGCCGGCTGTTCCGCGAGCTGCTCGGCATGGAGCATGACCGAGCCAGAGCGCAGGCACAGGTCAAGGCGGCAAAGGGCAGCTATGCAGGCGAAAGTGCCAAACTGACGGCAACCAATCTCACCGGTATAAAACCCGGTGAGGTATCCTTGAAAGAGCTTGCCGAAAATGCGCGAAGAACCGGCGAATCGCTCTCGGTTGCAGAACACGGCTTTTCACAGGAAGACCGGAAAGCCATTGCGCATACCGCCAGAAAATACGGTATCCCGGTCGCTTTTTCCAATACAAAAGGCAAGAACAATCTCTATGCCAATGTCCGAACCGGTGATCTGCCGATTTTCAAGCAAATCTGCACGGAGTGCATCAAGGACAAGATCGCGGCACAGCCCGAAAAGCTCGGAAATTTCAAGGTTCAGCCGTGGGAAGTCCCCTACCTGACCGATGCGCTGAAAGCGCACGATCTTCCGGCTGTTTTCGTGGAAACGAAAAACGGTGAGCAATACTGCCTGCATGACGTCAGGCAGAAAGACGCCGTCCGGATTGTGCGGGAGGATTTTGTCGCAAAATGCAAAGAGGTCGAATCGGATTTTTCGTATGACCGTGACGGAGAAGGCTTCTATACGCTGAAAGACCGGCGCTCCGGTCATGAGATTTCGTTTGATGAGGTTTCCGACCGTTCTCATGTGTCCCGTCAGATGCAGGCAGAATTTGGCTACGATCCGCTGAAAGCCGACCTTGCCGCCGCGAAATTCGGAGAAGGAGCCCTCAGAGGAAAGCAAAAGGAACGGTATTTCAGCAGCAGCGCACAAAACGAGTTCTCCCGCATTGACTCAAATGTGACGCTCAAGGGAGAAAGCGTCTACGCATCGCCCTACAGCTGCTGGCATATGACGCCGAAAAAGGACGAGATCCCGCGGGTTGTCTTCCGCGGACAGGATGGGAAGTTTGCTGCACTGGAGCCCCAGAAAATGAGCCGGAAGCAGATGCGGGCGGCGCTCTCGGAACAGCTCGGCATCACAGATGCAAATACCCTCCGCGCTCTGACGGACAAGGCTGACCGTGTGGCGGAGCATTATGCGCGGGAAGCACACAAGCAGACGAAGGTTGACCGCGCATTTCAGGTGCAGGATTGGGATGCGGCGGAACAAAAACCGGCGCTGACGCGGAAAGATGCAGACGGCAGCACCTACACAAAGGTGAAACCGCTGGATGCCGTGACAAACCGCGTCAAACGGCACGGGCTGGATGCC